>CAUTVN010000057.1:0-9178 GCA_963541705.1 uncultured Treponema sp. | reverse complement strand
CAGCATGGTCTTTCCATTTAGGTCAGAAATGGATTCAAGATAGAAAAATGGCAAAAAAGACGCGTAGTAAAAGGTGCAAGAAGAGCCAAATTGTACTGTATCAAATGTTTTGCGTCCTCGTCTTATCAATGTAGCTTGCTCCGTAGGCTCGATTTTTTTCTCATACAATGATGGCAATATGTCCATAAGGTAGTTTACTGCCAAGATGTATAGCTCGTCATTACTACGTGGGCTTGTGATTTTTTGTCCTGTCAAAATTAACTGACCGTCCATCTCTTCGACCGAAAATAGTATGGTTACGCGTAGAGATCTAGAAGGAATATATAAAAATGCTCCGATAGAAGATTGATTGTAATATAAAAAACCTAAATATGCCTCGTCTTTCCACGAATTATCTTTATAAATTATATAGTCTCCAGAAGTGGTTCCTTCCCAACCGACACGATTTTCTGAAAAAAGAAATATTTCTGATAGACAAACAAAAATGAATAACGTACAAATAGTTTTTTTCATATCAGCTTAAAGCCTCTTAAATAGTTTATTTGTTAATTGACACAATGAATGAGTTGTGTAATCTCTTTAATAACATCTTCTTGTGTAAAGATGCCTACCTTTCCACTATTTCTATATTTTATCTCTATATTTGGAAGATTTTTTTCAGAGACGACAAGCCTAAATGGAATGCCAATTAAGTCCCAATCTTTAAATTTCACTCCTACTCTTTCATCCCTATCATCAAGCAATACTTCCACGCCTGCATCTTGCATTTTTTGATATAACAAATCGCTCATTTCTTTCATTTTTCCACTATACTTAACAGGAACAATTACTGCATGATATGGGCATACTGATATAGGCCATTTAAGACCATCGCTATCTGAGTATTCTTCTGCAACCGCCGCTAAAAGTCGGTCTAGTCCTATGCCGTAGCAACCCATAAAGTGGTAGCATTTTTTTCCTGTTGCATCCAAATATTGAGCGTGCATACTGCGGCTATATTTATCTCCTACTTTGAAAACATGACCTAACTCATTTCCCTTTTTGCTATAAAGTGGAGAATGGCAATTTGGACATAAGTCTCCAGTTTTCACAATTCTAAAGTCGCCGACAAAATCAGGCTTAAAATCTCTATTTGGAAATACGTGGATTAAATGAAAATCTTTTTTTAATGCTCCAGCCGAAGCATCGCTCATATTCATCACGCTAAAATCACAAATTAATGGCATATGTTTGAGACCTACAGGACCTAAAAAGCCTGTAACACAATTTAGCTTTTTTGCCACTACATCAACATCTTCAAGAGAGATTTTATTGGTTTGCAAAAAAGATGCGAGTTTTGCTTCATTAATTTCTAAGTCTCCTCTAATACATAAGGCAACGCTACTGTCTTTTGTGATAGGTGAGTCTTCTACATGATATATCAACATTTTTATACAAGACTGTGGCTCACAATTTAAAAATTTAGACAAGTCTTCTATAGTTTTAATATTTGGCGTTGCAATTTCTTCGATTTTTGGCAAGTGCTCATCTATAGAGACCTCTTTTGTTTCTTCATAGCACGTAGCTTTTTCTTCGTTTGCAGAATAGTTGCACGAAGGGCATAGTAAAAGAGTGTCGTCTCCTATTTCTGAGCTCACCATAAACTCTTGCGAATCTGAGCCTCCCATAGTCCCCGAGTCTGCCTTTACCTCTATTGTGCTAAGTCCCACGCGACTAAAGATCCTTTTGTAGGCTTCAACAAATTTGAGATAGCCCTCGTCTAGCGATTCTTTTGTTGTGTGGAACGAATACGCATCTTTCATTGTAAACTCTCTACCTCGCATAAGACCGTAGCGAGGGCGCACTTCATCTCTATATTTTGTGTTTATTTGATATGTAAAAATTGGATAGTTTTTATAGGATGTCGCCTCATCTTTAATAATATAGGTAAAAACTTCTTCTGCAGTAGGGCTTAGTACCATATCTTGATCTAATCTGTTTTTAAATCTTAAAAGCTCAGGACCCATTCCGTCCCACCTTCCAGATTCTTGCCATAGACTTGCAGGAACCACAACAGATGGTTTAAACTCCAAACATCCTATTCTATTCATTTCTTCTCTAATGATGTTTTCTATTTTTCTAAAAACCCTCAAACCTAAAGGTAGGTATACAAAAAGCCCATTTGCCAAAGCTTTTATCATTCCAGATCTTAAAAGCAATTGATGACTTTTTATTTGTGCTTCAGATGGAACTTCTTTTAGAGTGGGCATATACATTTGGCTCATTCTCATAACACACCTCTTTTTTGCACCATAAGGAAATCCAATAGACTTAGCAATTTTGAAATATTTTAGCTATTTTAAGGTGCAATCCAAAATATAATTTAAGTGCGTATATTACCTTAAATAAAAAAAATGTTAAAGAGTAAAATTAGATATTTTTATTCGTTCACATCTTGTGGGTTAAGTCCAAAACCTTCAACTTCGTCGTGGAGCACACCATAGGGTTCTATATGAATGACTACATCGTATACATTTTCGATTTCAGTTTTAATTTTAGAGGTCAGCTCTTCAGCTATTTCGTGTGCTTTTTGCACTGTGGTGTTTGCATCGACCTCTATATCGAGACTAATATCGAATAAACTTGCCATTTTCCTAATTCTTGCTCTATGTGTGTTGTTCACATTTTGCTTTTATTCAACTATTTCAAATAGTTTTTTATATATGACATCATTTTCTCTCCCATCCATCAATTCTATATTCAATTCCCAAAAAAGAGATATGCCAGATCGTATAATCCATACGCCAATTATTAGTGCCGAAATTATGTCTATAATAGGTAAGTTAAAATAATATGTGCACGATATGCTGATTAGCACAGACGAAGAGAGCAAAACGTCGTTCGACATATTTTTTGCATTTGCCAAAAGCATAGAGCTTTGTGCTTTTTTTGCAAAGATAAATTGATTTAGTGCCAAAAGAAGCTTTAATACTATGGAAGAGACTATAACTATTATGGAAGCTAGCTGAAAATTATCATTTATCATGCTATGTTTAGATGTAATTATTTTGTTGAAAGAGGTTAAAAATAGTTGAAAGCCCATCATAATAATAATTAGAGATAGGATTAGAGATGCGATAGTTTCTGCTCTAAGGCGACCGTATGGATATTTTTTGTTTTGTGGCATTTTTATGATAAAGCTGACAATTAAACTCATTATTGCGATGCCTATATCAGAGCCTGTGTCTATTGCGTCCCCTAATATTGCGAGACTAGAGGTTAGGTAGGCAACAACCAACTTCGTTAAAAAGATAAAAATATTTCCAACAAGCGCCACTATAGAAGCTATGCGCAAAAGCCTCGATTTCTCAGATGTTGTGTTTTTTTGTAATTTATTTCCCATAATTTAAATCACCAATATGTTAAAATAAAAACCCTTCTAAAAAACTTAGAAGGGTCGATTCCACTTAATATATAAACGGAATAATTCTTTTAATTTTGTGTGCTTTCATCTCATCTGGAAACTCAAGCCTATATTTTTTGTGTATCGCGTGAGAGCGCGGAACTAAGTTTGCACAAGTCCAAAAGAAAAACAAAAGGGTTGCAGGATTTTGCGTTAAAATAGCAAAGCCCAGCCATTCAACAATTTCACATAAATAGTTCGCACTGCTAACATACTTATAAAGATGACGATGTGGGAAATAATGCTTTGAATCTTTCGCTTTTCGCAAAGAGCGTATATATGCATCAGAATCTATGTTTGCGATCCAGCCTGTAAAAAAGAGAATGGAGCCAACAATAAAAAACGGACTCTTAAAATAAGAATATGTATAAAAATTAGGAGCGCAAATATAAAAAGTCCACCAACTAATTAAAAAAGCATTAATAGTGTTAAAAACTGCCCCCATCAACACAATAGTTATAGGCATTTGGCTTTTCCCTCTCAACAAGAGGGGAAAGATAAAGGATCGATAAACATAGTGCAAAACAAAAAATGAAAGAACAAAAAGTCTTGAAAGATATTGTTCCGTACTAAAGGAACGATAGAAATTAAGAATAAATAAAACAGAAACTACAATGACTGTGGGACATTCCATTAAAAGCCAAGCTACCTTGTTGTTAAAAGATATGCCCCATTTGCCATTAGACATCTTGCCATAGCCTGCAGGTATAAAATAGAGAGAGAAAAAACAGGCAAGAGCCAAAACATACATAATACTTAAAGCAATTTGAAACATGTGTGTCTTCTAAAATATCTCTTTATTTTAAATTGTCTCTTTGGAAAGGCATGCTCATACACCTAGGCCCTCCACGACCTCGAGAGAGTTCTGAGTCTTCTATTTCTATAACATTTATTCCTTTTTCTCTTAAAAGCTCGTTTGTTATTTCGTTTCTGGAATATACAATAATCTTGCCAGGTTCTATGCAAAGAGTATTAGAACCATCGTTCCACTGCTCCCTTTCGGCATGCAACATATCCCCACCACCACACTTTATAAGTTCAACATGGTCTGAAGTAGAATACTTTCCTAAAATTTCTTCTAGTGTTGTGTCAAAATGAGATATTTTTACATCGCCTGTTTTAGCACCTTTCTCTATGTTGTATACATTGAGAGGGCCTAGAATGCCAGGATGAATAGTGAATTTGTCATAGTCGATTTGAGTAAAGACTGTGTCTAAGTGCATAAACGCTCTTTTTTTAGGAATTTCAAAAACTAATATATTTTGGATGGTGCTCTCTTTGTTTGCAAAAATATTTTTTGCAAAAGAATCTATTGCAAAAGCCGTTGTTCGCTGAGAAAGCCCTACTGCAACCGTTTTGTCTGTTAGGTTTAGGACATCTCCACCTTCTATGCTAGGCACTCCAGTTCTCTCATAATAAAAAGGCACTTTTCCCTTATAGTCAGAGTGATACTTAAAGATGAACTGCCCATATATTGTCTCTCTATTTCTAGTTACAGAATACATTTTGTGAACAGCGACTCCATTTCCAACATTAGCGAAGGGGTCTCGAGTAAAATATAAATTTGGCATAGGTTTGATTAAAATATCGTCTTTAGAACCTGTTAGGTCAAAAAGAGAAGAGGTCTTTACGTTAAGCTCTTTTTTTCTAAAACCTTCCATAGTTTTTAAGACTAACTCTTTTTCAGACTTAATAGCCAAAAGATGCTCTCTTATTGCATCTTTATACTCGTTGGAGTAAATTTCTGCGTCTTGCAAATATTGTTCTATAAAAGCATTTTTCACAGTTTCGTCTTTTATAGTTTCTGCCATTAAGTCTTCAAGATATAAAACCTCAACGCCTTCCTTTTGCAAAGCTTTGGCAAAACCATCGTGTTCCCTCTGCGCAATTTTTAAAAAAGGCACATCGTCAAACAAAAGCTCTTCCAAAGTTTCTGGGGTCAACAAAAGAAGCTCGCGACCTGGTCTATGTAACATCACGCGCTTTAAGCGTCCAATTTCACTTTTAACACATATCATAATAAAATTTACCTCACAAAAATTTCTTAAAATTATAGCCAATACTTATCTTTTGTATAGGCTATAAAAAAGCAAAGATTTTTAGTTTTCGTCCAATTCTTCCATAAATGCTTTTGCACTTTGAATAACCTCTTCTGCCGTTTTGCCAGAGATTGGGTCGTAGTGGTCAAAAGACATTTCAAAAGAGCCTGTTCCACTTGTCATTGAGCGCAAATCTATTGCATAGCGGAGCAACTCTTTGTGTGGTGCCTGCGCTCGTAGCTCTTCAATTCCATTGCTCAAAGAGTCTTGACCCAATATCCTTCCACGTCTGGAAGATAGGTCGCTCATAATGTCGCCTAAATATGCACTTTCAACATAGACTGTGATGTTCATAATAGGCTCCAGCAACACAGCTCCTGCTTCTTTCATTGCGTTTCTAAAAGCATTGCGTCCTGCAATCTTAAACGCCATTTCCGAAGAGTCTACAGGGTGCTCTTTTCCATCCAAAACAGTTACTGCAACGTCCACAACAGGATATCCTGCCAACACACCTCTATCCATTGCTTCCAAAACACCTTTTTCCACGCCTGGAATATATCCTTTTGAAATTGCACCACCGAATACTGCATTGGTAAAGCTATATTTTTCTCCTCTCGGAAGAGGGGCAATAGAAAGCACTACGCGTCCAAATTGACCGTGTCCTCCAGACTGCTTTTTGTGTGTATATTCGGCTTGTGCTTTTCTTTGGATTGTTTCTCGGTATGCAATGCGAGGTGGAGCTGTGATTATTTCAACTTTAGTTTGCTTTTCTACTTTTGAAAGGATGATTCCTGTGTGCAAGTCTCCCATACCAGAGAGTACGTTTTGTTTTGTTTCTGGATTAAAAACAAAAGAGACTGTCATATCTTCTTCGCATACTTTATACAACGCTTCTGTGATCTTATCTTCGCTCTTTTTTTCTTTGGCAGAAACTGCAATTGAATATATGGGCTCAGGTGTTTTTAGTTTGACAAAGGGAGGAGTTTCAAGAGAGGAGGTTAAAGTATCATTTGTTTTGGTAAATGCTAATTTTGAAATAATTCCAACATCTCCTGCAGGCAACTCGGGCACTTCTACCATCTTTTTGCCTATGCTTTTGTAAATTTTTCCAATTCGCTCTTTCTTTTCTTCTCGCAAGTTAAACACTTCGCTATCTGCGCTCAAAACGCCTGTAATCACTTTAATAAAGGTTAGCTTTCCTGAAAATTGGTCGTTAGAAGTTTTTACAACTAGGGCTGAAAACGGCTCTTCTTCTGCAATTTTGACAGAAACAGATTCTCCTGCTGTGTCTAATGCTCTTTCGAGGGCGCCTTCGCTAGAAGGAGAGATCTCGTCGATAAATCGCAATAAAGAAGTGAGTCCTGAGCCTTTTATTGCGGAGCCTGCAAAGAATGGAACCGCTCTATTGTCTTTTAGAGCAAGAGAGAGACCTCGAATAATCTCTTCTTGAGTCAGCTCTCCTTCGTCGATAAACTTAATCATAAGCTCATCGTCGCCTTCTGCACTTGCGGCAGCAAGGCTTTCAAGTTTTTCCTTATATATAGCTTTGTAGCTTTCGGGTATTGGCACTTCTTTTTCTTTGTCGCCTTCCATAATATAGGCGACTCCGTGCAAGACGTCCAACACACCTATAAACGACTCTCCTTCATACATTGGCACTGTTACAGGAAAGGCGTCGACGGAAAATTGTTTTTTTATATCTTCTAGGCAATGTTTATAGTCCGCTTTTGCATCGTCCATCTTGTTTGCAAAAATGAAACGGGGTTTGTTTCTGCTATTTAGATTTCGCCAAAACTTGATTGTTTCTATTTGCACACCAACCCTTCCGTCGAGCACAATTAAGCCTATTTCTGAAGAGCGAAAAGCTAAAATCACCTCTCCTACAAATCCCGAAAGTCCTGGAGTATCCCAAAAATTAATCACCTTATTTCCAAAGTGAACATGGGAGAGTGTTGAATAGACAGATATTTTGCGCTCAATTTCTTCTGGGGTATAGTCTGATGTTGTTTTTCCCGATTCTACTGTTTCTGCCTTTTCAATTTCTTTTGTAAAAAAAAGCAAACGTTCCAACAGTGTTGTTTTTCCAGACTGTCCGTGTCCTGCAATGGCAATTGTTCGAATGTTCTCTGTTTTGGTACTCATAAAAAACCCCTTGTATAAAAATATTAAAAAATAGTCATTAAATCTTTTTTTGATGGATCCTACTCCCAATATTGTAGTATAAGACATTTTCTTCTTTTCTTCTATACATATTTTCAACACAAAAGAGTTCTTTCATTTTTCACAACTGACTGCGTATTAAATACGAAATATCAACATATTTCAAGATTATACAATGTTCACATTAAAGTGGCGAGGGCAAAACATTGCAGTTTCGCCCCCCAAAACTGCACAGTCTACGCCCCCGAAACAGTGATGTTTCGATCCCATAAACTGATCAGTTTCACACCCCGAAACAGCGCAGTTTCGACCCCATAAACTGATCAGTTTCGATCCCATAAACTGATCAGTTTCGATCCCATAAACTGATCAGTTTCGTACCTGTGCATTAGGCTAATGCGTAATTTTCTCTTGGAATATAGAAGAGAAAGATGTATATGACAATTCATCGACCCATGAATACGTATGTTTTCGAGTGTGCAGTGTACACTATTTTTTGTTAAAATAATAGTGCTAGGTTAATACATATAAGTGATTATGTGTGTTGTTCATTAAACATGTATGGAATATAAATTAAAATTGTGATACTATACGCGCCAGTCTGTATACTACAGGTCATATGTTTATTATTTGTATTTCTTGTAGAAATAATTTTATTTTTTAAGGAGCGGGTTTATGAAGGACGGATTGAAAAAATACCTCGAAAAAGCTGGTGGCAACATAAAGGAAGAAATGGTTGCCTACTTGGCAAATTTGGACTTGGTCAGTGGCACTTTTCCAGAAATTGCACACGATATTGTTATGGAAATAGAAAACCAGAGAAGCCACCTAAAACTAATTGCAAGCGAAAATTATTCCTCTCTTGCAGTGCAGGCTGCAATGGGCAACCTTCTCACAGATAAGTATGCAGAAGGAACTCCAGACCACCGCTACTATGGTGGTTGCCAAAATGTTGATGCAGTAGAAAAAGCAGCAGCCGCAGAAGCTTGCAAAGTTTTTGGTGCAGAACACGCCTATGTGCAACCACATTCGGGCGCAGATGCAAATATCGTGGCATATTGGGCAATTCTTAATGCAAAGGTTGAAGAGCCATAACTAAAGAAATTTGAAAAAGAGGTGAATGGCAAGCTTCAAAAGAAAACACTTGAGCAACTGACTCCAGAAGAGTGGGAAGAGCTTCGCACAATGCTTGGAAACCAAAAACTTATGGGATTGGACTACTATTCTGGTGGACACCTAACTCACGGATATGTTCAAAATGTTTCTTCAAAAATGTTTAAAGTTTCTTCCTATGCAGTGAACAAAGAGACAGGACTTTTGGACTATGACGAAATAGAGAAAAAGGCAATGGAGATTAAGCCTTTAATTCTTCTTACAGGTTATAGCGCATATCCACGCAAGATAGATTTTAAGCGCTTTAGGGCGATTGCAGACAAATGCGGTGCTGTATTGATGGTTGATATGGCTCACTTTGCAGGATTGGTGGCAGGAAAAGTGTTTGAAGGCGACTATGATCCTGTTAAATGGGCAGATGTAG
>CAUTVN010000056.1:0-9492 GCA_963541705.1 uncultured Treponema sp. | reverse complement strand
CGTGCACATCTTCCACCAAAAGATCGAGTCTCACTCCCCTTGATTTTGGAAAGTTGTCGATAGTAGATTGCGAAGTAACTGTTTTGATTTTTATTACATACCCTAAAATCCTGCGCAATATTTCAGCGCATATTCCTGGGAGCCCCGCTACCTTGCAAAAGATGAAATCGTTTTGGATGGTTGCCTTCTTAAATTCTTCCTTCCACTTTGCGACTTTTTCTTCGCCAAACCTTTTTATAAGTTCCTTTTCAGTCATAACATGATAATAGAAGAAAATAGAAATAAAATAAAGAGGCACACAAAGTATTTGCTGAAAAAAATACTGATTTTTTGGGGTCGCTCAGTGCGCAGATTCGGGAATCGATGCTGTGAAGATGCGGGGGCGCTTGCTGCGCAGATTGAGGGATCGAAAGCGTGCAGATTCGGGGGCGTTGACTGATCGAATCCAGGCTATGAAACTGAACGGGCGAGGGGGGCGAGACTGAGCGGACTAGACCCTCGAATCCGATCGGTCTAGAGGGTGAAAACTGATCGGTTTCGGGGTTGTACATTAGTTAGTGTAACGATGCTTTTCTAGTTAGGGAAATATCAAGATATTAGCTAGGGGACTGGGTTACGTTAGCTAATGTTATGGAGTTCTGATCTCCAAAGAACTGGAGGGCTTATCTGATGTTTTGCAGAATTTATACACTCAAAGAATAGCTATTTTATAGAAGATGTCAAGACGAAAATTGTAAGAATATGCGGAGCTCTTGCATGATAAATCTTATTGAAGCTTTTCCTTAATTCTTATAATGAGAAAGCCTTGCGGAAGCTATCGATATCTCTTTAAACAAAAGTCAACTTAGATTATAATGTAAGGAGGTCTTGTTGGCAAACGATTTGGGTAGCAGATTTTTTGCATGAAGATTTTTTAAGGAGATGATTTTATGGAAGAGTCCGTTTTACAAACACTAAGGCGAGAGTATAAACCTGCAATGCCAAAAGTTTTATTGGAAGACTTTGACTGCATTTCGTTTGACGAAACAAATGCCAAAACAATTGGGGCAGAAGTCGCAAAGGAATTTAAATCTACTAAAAATCAGCCCTTTTTGCAATTGAACAAAACAGATAAAAATCTTAAAAAAGAAAGTAAAAAGCTAAAAATTGGGGTTATTCTTTCCGGCGGGCAAGCGGCAGGTGGGCATAACGTCGTCTCGGGGCTTTTTGACGCAATGAAAAAGGCAAATAAAGATTCTGTTTTGTATGGATTTTTAGGCGGTCCTTCGGGCTTGATTGAGTGCAAATATAAAGAGCTTACAAAAGAAAAAATAGATGAATATAGAAACACTGGAGGTTTCGATATCATAGGCTCTGGAAGAACCAAAATACAAACAGAAGAGCAAATTGCGTGCGCTATGGACACTACAAAAAAGCTGGAGCTTGACGGTATTGTAATAGTCGGTGGAGACGACTCTAACACAAACGCTGCTTTTTTAGCAGAAATATTTTTGAAAGCTGGCTTGAAAACTCGCGTAGTCGGAGTGCCAAAGACAATAGATGGCGACCTAAAAAATGAGCATATAGAAGCATCTTTTGGTTTCGACACTGCCACAAAAACATATTCCGAGTTGATAGGAAACATCGCTCGCGACGCTGTTTCCGCAAAAAAATATTGGCACTTTATAAAGCTTATGGGGCGTTCTGCAAGCCACATTGCGCTCGAGTGTGCGCTACAGACTAGACCTAACATTTGCCTAATCTCTGAAGAGGTGAGAGAAAAAGGAGCAACGCTCGAAGGAATAGCAAAAGAGATCGCCGAAGCGATTGTCTATCGCTCAAACAATGGCGAAAACTTTGGAATAGTCCTTATTCCTGAAGGATTGCCAGAGTTTATCCCTGAAATGCAGTCTCTAATTTCTGAACTTAACGAAGTTTTGAGTGGCAATGAACTAAAAGGTTCCGACTCAATAGAAGAAAAAAAAGAAAAGCTAAATAAGTTGCTTTCGCCCTCTTCGGCAAAGTTGTTTGAGGCGCTTCCAGAAAATGTAGCAGAACAGCTTTTGATAGACAGAGATCCGCATGGCAATGTGCAAGTTTCGCGCATAGAAACAGAAAAGCTGCTAATCCATTTTGTGGAAAAACAATTAGCATCGCTCAAGAGCGAAGGAAAGTATAGTGGCAAATTTTCATCGTATTCTCATTTTTTTGGATATGAAGGACGCAGTGCTTTCCCTAGCAATTTTGATTGCAACTATTGCTACACGCTAGGTTTTACAGCCTTTTTGCTGATACAAAACGACTATACCGGCTATATAGTCTCAGTCAAAAATTTGGCAGAGAGCGTAGACGCGTGGCAAGTTGGGGCCGTTCCTTTGGTCTCTATGTTGAATATGGAAAGACGAAGTGGAAAAGAAAAGTTGGTAATCAAAAAAGCGCTAGTAGATTTGTCTGGTAAGCCTTTTAAGACTTGGAAAACAATAGAAAAGACATCAAAGTTTCAGAGCGCCTACCGCTACCCTGGTGCGATCCAATATTTTGGCTCTCCAGACCTTGTAGACTCTAGCACGATTACGCTAGCTCTTGAGCATAAAAAATAGATATCTCAAATTTATACATATTGCAAGAAAGGCGCCTTTATTATATCTTGTTTAGCAGAGAAAAAGACGATTTATTTATTCGCAAAACAGGAAAAGCACATGCATTTAGTTAGATTTTTTAGAACTTAGCAAAATGCAGAGTTACATATTACGAAGAAAAGGGGGTTAATATGTTCCAAGATCTACGTGCTCTAAATGAAATTCATCTTGCTCCTTATATGGAGGTTGCGACAGCATTGATTGGTAAAAAAAGACATGCAGGTGGGAACATGTTTCGCCACCAAGTGGACACAATGGCAATTTTAATTGACTATGGCTACATTGACAGCGTGCTCTTAAAAGCCTCGCTGATTCACGACGTAATCGAGGATATACCAGGTTTTGATGTGCAAAATATCCTAAAGCTAGACGAAGAGGCGAAAGATGTATACAACCTCGTATTAGAGGTTACAAAAGAAAAAGGACAGGATAAGGAAGATTTTTTAAGACGCATTGCATGGGAAGGTTCGACAAAGGCAAAAATATTAAAGTGTGCAGACCGAATTAGCAATATGATTGCCTTAGGCTATGTAACCAACTCAGAGTTTATTGAGCGCTATTGCGAAGAAACTGAATATTTTATTTTTCCTATAGCATTGATAGTGGACTACCGAATGTATGAAGAGTTGTTGTGGCTTACTCGCACAAGAAGCAAATATTTGGAAGATTCGGGCTATCTTGAAGCAACGTATACAAAACAAATTGAAGAATCACTTGAAAATTAGAAAAGGCCGTGAGGAGCTTGGGTATTATGCAGATAAAAATTGAAGACTTAAAAAAAGACATGAGGTTTTCTAAAGACGTGTTTTTTGATGATGGGCAGTGTTTGTTGCTTGCTGCAGGAAATGCTATTGGAGAGCGAGAGCTAAATGCGCTAAAACAGTGGGAAATTCCCTATGTTGTAACCGATGGTAAGGTGCTCGATGGCGACGAAGAGGTAGAAGTAGAAGCTCTAGAAATTATCGACGACGATTTGGGAGAGGTGGAAGATATTACCAACACCATATATATAGAAGGCTCCCAACTTTCTGACGAAAACATAGCGCTTGTTTCTAAAATGGTTGTTTTCGACATTCCTCAAGAGCTAAAAAACGCTCCGATATACGCCGAATATACCGAGCTTTTAAAAGACGTCTCTCTCTCCCTTTCTTTAATAAAAGAAAATAAAACACCGCAGAAAGAGACTTTCCAAGAACATACTTCTAAGATTGTTGATATGACAATGAAGGCCTCGCAGGAAGTGATGATGTTTATCCTAGCGGGAGGAGCTAAGCCTGATGAAACGCTAAAAAATGTGGTAAATGAAGCATTGCTCACCTCTCTTTTGTGCTTAACCCTAGACGTCTCAGACGAAGGAATTCTCTCTATTGTAACTGCAAGTCTCTTGCACAGAGCGGGCGCTCTTCGTCTTCCAGCGGTTCTGCCTTCAGAGGGACAGCCTTTTTCGGATGTTGAAATTCAAGTTTTAACTACTCAACTCTCTCATGCCTATAAATGCGCTGTTCACGAATTGGGCTATCCAGAGCATATAGGAAAAATAATTCGCCAACAATATGAATGTTGGGACGGCTCCGGTCAGCCCGAATCTGTTGCAGGCGACAATATCGAAATTGGAGCTAGAATTATTGCTGTTGCGGACGAGTTTGTGATGCTAATAAGCAAAAAAGAGCAAAAAAAAACAATTATGAGCCACGAAGCAATCAAACATTTACTTCAAGACAATTCTCATAAATTTGACCCAAATGTTGTAAAGGCGATTGTTCAATGTTTAGGAATATATCCAATTGGTTCTATAGTGCTTTTGAATGATGGTTCAATTTGTAAAGTGGTCGGAGTAAGCTCCGACGCACCGTTGCGACCTATAGTCCAAGTGCTTCTTTCGGAAAAAGGAAAAATTCAAAGCGAAGCACAAAGCGTAGCTATAGACTTAAAAACACAAAAGGACAAATTTATTGTAAGAACTGTAGACCCTCGCGTATATTTGCAATAAAGTAGAAAAGATTAAATTATATGAATAGTATTGGAAAAAAAGGGGAAGATGTAGTTGCGAAATGGCTCGAGAGACAAGGTTATATAATTGTTGAGCGAAACTGGAGAGTTAGGACAGGAGAGATTGATATTATCGCAATAGATGGCAAGGAGTTAGTTTTTGTGGAAGTAAAAACAATGCCTAATACAACTCTTGAGTCTTTGGACTTAGTGGTTGGAAAACATAAACAGCTGAAAATCTCACAAACAGCTAAATATTTTCTGCAAAACAATCGACAATATAATGAGATGTTGATGAGGTTTGACGTAATTGTGTTAAAGTCGAATCCATTCACCTCGCCATATCCTAATATATGGCATATAAAGAATGCTTTTGGAGATTGTAATGACTAAAGGTTCACCTGCCAACCTTAGAAAAAGAAATAGTTTACCAGCCGCGCTAGATAATGAAAAGCTTGACGATATTCGCTCCAAGCTTTCAGACAAGCGGTATGTTTATGGAGCTATATATTGTCTAGCTTCTATAATAACAGACAGGGTAATGGATATGGGAGGAGACATAGATGCCTCAGAAGAAAGTAGTGATTCCCGCACATAGGGAGAATAGAGAAAATAGTAGAAAGGTAGAAAGAGTCAGCAACAACAAACCAAGGTATGGCGTAAGGATAAAAAAAACAGAAGAGCGCGTAAAGAAAATAGTTTGGTCAGAGCCTGTATGCGAGAAGTGTGGGCAAGTAATAAAAGATATAACCTTAGCTCTGTCTGATAAACGCACAGGCAATCCGGTTCATTTTGACTGTGTCCTAAGCCTTCTTAAGAACAGCGAAGAGCTAAAAGAAAATGAAGAATTGCTTTATATTGGCAACGGAAACTTTGCCATAGTGTGGTTTGAAGACCCTAAAATAAGAAAAAACTTTAAGATTGTGAAACTACTTGAGTGGGAAGAAGACGGAGAAAAACGCGAATGGCGTAGGGAGATAGCTTCGCTGGCAAGTAGCGTATAAAGATTTTGTATACTTTAGGGGGATCGAACTAATTATTCAGTTTTACTCCATATTGTTCACATAGTTCTTGCAGTTCTATTCTCCATTCACTTATCAACCTGCGAGCCCTATCGAGCTTTTTGTTTGCTAAGAGCACCATGTTGGTGTCCCCTTTTTTCACTCCTTCTGTAATCATATTAAAACCATTGAACTGTATTTTTGCAGCCGCTATATAGATTGCATTAAGCGCTTCTATTTCGTTTGTGTCTAAAGATGCTGAAATTACCTCTAGCTTGGAAGTCATTGTTGCATATACAGGAAGCACGGTGTTTGTCATAGTCTCATACATCGCGACATCGTCAGTAAAGTTCTCGCCCGTTACGGAAGCATAGGCGTCTAGCGCTTCTTTTTCGAGCCCGGCAACATCGGCTAAATCTTGATTTATATAGCGCAGAAGCTCGTTTTGAACATTTGTAGGCTCTTGCGCAGACAACAAAAAATTAAACAAAAAAGTTAGCAAAGTAATAAAAACAATTTTTCTATTCATACCATCTCCAAAAAGATTTTAATATTCTCGCCCTAACTAAAGGCAATCACGCATCAATAAAATATTTTGTTTGATTTTAATATTATCTTTAAAAATAAACAAGCATACAAAAAGTTATCGTATCTTTACATTATTTTTAATCTTATGATAGAATCTCTGCGAGAATTAAACATAGAGGAGGTTAAGCATATGTTTACTATAAACAAAAAATTAAAAGATACGTACCATGCATTGCTACCAAAACAGGTGTTTGGTGCTATTTTTTTGTTTCTTGATGAATTTGTAGGTTTTTTGCCTGTATATTTTGCGGGCATTGCGCTAGATTCGTTTAAGGATGGAACAATAAACAAAGAATTTCTATTTTGGACAGTAATGAAAATTGTAGGTATTTCTATTATTAGCTACACAATCTCTGTAATTTGGATGTATTACATTCATAATGCAGGCAACTATGGTGGCTATTTTTTGCGTCGCAAAATTTTTGCATCTGTTTTGAAAAAGCCTATGAGTTTTTTTGAAAAATACACATCAGGCGACATTCTAGCACGAACCAGCAATGATGTTGACTTTATAGACTATTATTTTGGGGCTGGTACCCTTCTTTTAATGGATAGCTTTGCCTACCCTATTGTATATATATGCACCGTTGCCTATCTTATTTCTTGGAAACTTACCTTAGCTTCAATTCTTCCCTTTCCACTCATTACGATTTTGTATTTTTTTACTGCAAACGAACTACAAAAAAGGTCTGAAAATATGTATTCAAAGTTTTCAGGTGTTTCGCAAGAAATATTGGAAATGGCAGAAGGAATTAAACTAATTCGCTCTTTTTGCAACGAGAAGGTAAGAGAAGGTAAACTAGAGCGAAAGGTAAAGCTATATTTCGATGCCTTATATCTCAAGATGAAACTAGACGGGCTTTTAAAACCCATCTCAAATTTTATTACAGAAATTTCGGTTATAATTGCATTTTGCTATGGCAGTTTTTTGGTGTATCAAGGAGAACTAAGTCCTGGAAAACTAGCTGCTTTTTTTATGTTTTTAGGTCTCCTAACATGGTCTTGCATTGCCTCTAGCTTCTATATTGGGCTATGCAAAGAAGGGTTTGCTGCTGCAAAAAGAGTGTGCGAGATATTAAATGAAAAAGAAAGAGAAGCTCATGGCACTAAAGAAATAGATAGCATTGAAAGCATTCAGTTCAAAGATTTTAGTTTTAAGTATGAAAATGGTGAAAAGGAAGCACTGAAAAATATCAACTTCACCTTAAAAAAAGGCGAGAGGATAGCAGTAGTGGGCAAAACAGGTTCTGGCAAAACCACATTAATTCGCTCTCTTTTGCATATATACGACATGGGAGAAGGTATTTTAATAAACGGAATGGAATCAAATAAAATATTGGATTCGTCTCTAAAAAAGCTAATTGGATACGTCAGTCAGAGAGAGCAAGTTTTTTCGGACACTATATATAATAATGTTTCTTTTTTTGACCCAAGCTATAGCATTGCAGAGGTTGAAGAAGTGTTAAAGATGGCGTGTTTTGACGACGTGATGGGTTTTCCCAAAGGCGTGCAGACTCAAATTGGAGAGCGCGGAATGAGCCTTTCGGGCGGACAAAGGCAGAGGCTTTCAATAGCCAGAGCATTAATAAAAAAACCTTCGCTTTTGGTATTAGACGATTCATTTTCTGCAATAGATTCAAAAACAACCGAGAAGTTGATTGCTATATTCAAAAATTGTTCATTTTTTGATTCTCTTCTTGTCGTCACACATAAGCCTATTGTGGCACAAGAGATGGATAAAATTATTGTGCTAAACGACGCAAGCATTGAAGACATTGGAACGCACGAAGAGCTTTGCAAAAAAAATGGTTGGTATGCAAAAGAATTTCTGCTTCAAGCACAAAAAGATACTAAAGATGAGGAGATAGCATAATGAAAAAGAAATTAGAAGATATTAAATTTTTCCTATCATACTTAAAATATGCTAAATTAGAACTTTTCATATTTTTTCTTTTAACATTTGTATATGTAGCCTGTGTTGCTTATCTTCCAGAAATTCCTGCAAAGGTAATTTCATCCGATGTTCATAAAGTGCCTGACCTTACAGCATTTTTGCTTCAAAATGGACTAATATTGCTTGCAGTTGTGATTGCATATGGTGTTAGCTCGTATGTGCGCTTTCTTGTATTTAATGTTTTGGCAAACAAGGTTGCTACCCGTATGCAAATGGATTTGGCAGAACACTTGCTTTCATTAAAGATGAAGAGCTTCGATGAAATTACAGCAGGCAATATCACAAGTCGTTTTTGTAGAGACGTAAACAAGGCCCGTAGCATTTATACCCCAGCGCTTCCAATGATTGTTGATAGCATTGTAATGACGACGGTGCTATATGTGCGTCTCGCCTTCTTAAACCCTTATATTTGTGCGGTGGGGGTTTTGTATTTCCCGCTTATATACTTTATTGGAAAAAGCTTTTTGAAAAAAACAGCCCCACACTTAAAACAAGCAATGAACGCTACAGGTGAAATGTCGGGTTTTTTAAATGAAAGTATAAAATCTATGGAAAGCGTCATCTCTTTTGGACAGGAAGACAATGTTGCCAAGCGTTTTGATACCTATTCAAAAGAAATATACGAAGGGTATAGAAAATATTTATTGCTTAATGGATACTTTTCATGGAATATTGTTGTGAGGGTGAGGCATTTGGTGGATATATGTCTTCTGCTAATTTTTGGTGCTTTGTATCTAAACGGAATTAAGGCAGGACTTGGCTCTCTTTTTATAGCCATGAGCTATAATAACAACGTATTTCATCATTTTTTGAATATTGTTATGCAACTTTCTGCCATTCAGGGTGCGTTTATAGCAGGGGGAAGAATTAGAGAGGTTATTGCTTTTGAACATGAGAGAAAAGATGGTAAAGATTTTATCATTAAAGACGGCAAGGTTGAATTTAAAAATGTAAAATTTGAATATAAAGAAGGCGTGCCTGTTTTGAAAGATATTAGTTTCTCTGTAAACAAAGACGAAACAGTTGCTTTTATTGGAAAGACAGGTTGTGGAAAATCCACATTAATGAACCTTTTGCTAGGCTTTTACGAAAATTATTCTGGTTCTATTTTGATTGACGGGTGTAATATAAAAGAGATAAACCTAAACAGCCTTAGGCGAGACGTTGCAATTGTTTTGCAAGAACCTTTTCTTTTTGAAGGCACCATTTTTGACAACATTGGAATGGGCAATGAAAAAATCTCAAAGGAAGATGCGATAAAATACCTAGAAGCAGTGGGTGGGAGAAGTATAATAGAGCGAGATAGCAATGGTATAATGCAAAAGGTTAGCGAGAACGGAAA
>CAUTVN010000055.1:0-9679 GCA_963541705.1 uncultured Treponema sp. | reverse complement strand
TTTTCACTTCTTTTGCGAGTCGCCATACTATTGTTCTAACCGATGCCATCTCCGTAAGCAATTTTAAGAGTTCAAAAAAGTCAGATATTACTTGATCACAATAAGCAAAAGAATTAATGCTTGAATAGGGCAGGCGTTTTTTAGGCATTTCCACAGAAATAGTATTAAACCGCATACCCGCAATCACTTTTTCTTTTGAACTCGCAAAAAAATTATAAGAAATCGTCTCTGCAATGCGTTCTGTCTGTTTTTGTCCCACAACCACAAACATTCTTCTAAGCGAGGGGTAGGCAGTGTCAATCTTTGCATTAATCTCTTTTTCGAGCCGACGCACTGTATCCAACATTTGCATAAGAGACATAACCAAAATCTCTCTTTTTTGCTCCAAAAGACTATAACCTTCTTCTGCAATTTCCAGTCGCTCTTTTATCGCCAAAAGATTTGACTTTGTGGGAGCCACATTAATGTGAGCCATTCTCCTCTCCTTACAAAATTACTCTTCGCCAAGTTCCGCCCTAAGCTCTTTGCATACCCTGCTTCTTGCTTCTTGCATATATTTTAGGATTAGACTTTCGCTAATTCTATAAAGCTCCGATTTTGGCAATACAGAAAGGGTGGCCCAGCCTATGTCTAGAGTCTCTTCTATACTGCGGTTTTCGTTTTCGTTTTGAGACAAGAAAAAACGCTCAAATAAGGTGCCAAAACGCAAATATTTTTTGTCGAGCTCATTCATCTCTTCTTCGCCTACAATAGATGCCATATTGCGAATGTTTTTTACCCTTGAATATGCTGCAAAAAGTTGACTTGCAACATCTTTGTGGTCATCCCTTGTCATCCCCTCTCCAATACCGTCTTTCATAAGACGCGAAAGACTCGGAAGCGGGCTAATCGGTGGATACGCATCTTTTTGACTCATATCTCGATCCAGCACAATCTGCCCCTCTGTTATGTATCCTGTTAGGTCTGGAATTGGATGGCTTATGTCGTCGTTTGGCATAGAAAGAATTGGCAGTTGCGTGATAGATCCTTTGGATGTGGCAATTTTGCCCGCTCTCTCATATAGCTCTGCTAAATCCGAGTAAAGATAGCCGGGATACCCTTTTCTGCCCGGAACCTCGCTTCTGAGCGCAGAGACCTCTCGCAACGCTTCGCAATAGTTGGTCATATCGGTCAATATCACCAAAACGTGCTTGTCGCATTCATAGGCTAGATATTCTGCAGCCGTAAGTGCACACCGCGGTGTAATAATTCTTTCTACAGAAGGGGAGTCCGCTAAAGACAAAAACATCACAACGTGAGAAGAAACCCCCGCCTTTTCAAAACTATCTATAAAATAGCGAGATGTGTCATATTTAATACCCATTCCTGCAAAGACAATGACAAAATCTTCGTCGCTATTCTTAATCTTTGCCTGTCGTATGATTTGCGATGTAAGTCTATTGTGTGGCATACCGTTGCCTGAAAAAATAGGAAGCTTTTGTCCACGAATCAACGTATTCATTCCGTCTATCGCAGAAATTCCCGTTTGAATAAAATCCCTAGGATATACCCTTGCATATGGATTTATTGGATAGCCATTAATAGAGCGCATTCTAGCAGAATAGAGTGGTGGAAACCCGTCTATAGGACGCGCAAGCCCGTCAAACACTCGACCTATCATCTCAGGGCTCACCCGCATCTGCATAGGCTCTTGCAAAAACTCAACCGTAGCCTCTTTTAGGCTCAACCCCGAAGTGCTACCAAAGACTTGCACTACACAAGCTTCGTCGCTTAAGTCGATTATGCGCCCAACTTGCGAACTGCCAAATCGGTCTTTAACATATACCACTTCTCCAAAAAAGCTATTTTCCCGCCTCTTCGCTATTAAAACAGAACCCTCTACAGAGTCCAGCCCCCTATATTCAACACTTTTCATTATCTTCTTAAATACACACCCTATTGCTAATAAAAAATTAAGAACCTCTAAAAGCACCACGCCCTCAGAGGTTCTATAGCAGTTTTATTTAATAAAGAACTGCAAAATAAAGACTACAAACAACACCCATGTTACGGGGTGAACCTTATTCCACTTGCCTGTTAGCACTTTTAACAAAACATAAGAGAGAATGCCAAAAACAATACCTTGTGCAATGCTATATGCCAGAGGCATCATTATTATGGTAAGAAACGCTGGCAAACCTTCGGTGGCATCGGAAAAGTCCACTTCGCCGATTGTTCTCATCATCAAAAAACCCACCATAATAAGAGCCGAAGCTGTTGCTTGCGAAGGGATTAAAAGAAACAGCGGCGAGAAGAAAAGAGAGAGCACAAACAAAACCGACACTGCAATTGCAGTCAAGCCCGTGCGCCCGCCAACAGCAACGCCCGATGTGCTTTCCACATAGCTTGTAACAGTGGATGTGCCCAAAGCAGCGCCAACACATGTGCCTACAGCGTCCGCCAAAAACGCTTGCTTGATTCTCGGAATATTTCCATCTTTGTCGTGCAACTTGCTCTGCGCAGCAACTCCTACGAAAGTACCAACCGTGTCAAAAATATCAACAAACAAAAAAGAGAAAAACACAACAAAAAACTTAAACGTAAGCACTTGCGAAAAATCAAACTTCCAAAACGCTGGAGCGTGTGGCATAGAGATAGGCGAGAAGCCTGCCCAACCACCTGCTAGCTTGATAATTCCCGTTGCATAGCCTACTATTGTCGTTGCCAAAATGCCCAGCAAAATCCCCCCTGGAACTTTTAGTGCAAAAAGAGTAACGGTGAGTATAATTCCTGCAATTGCCAAGATTACCTGCGGGTTTGTTAAGTCTGCAAGAGTTACCAGCGTCGCCTCATTGTCCACTATTATGCCAGCACTTTTCAAGCCGATAAAGGCAATAAAAAGACCTATACCACTCGGGATAGCTTTTTTTAGATTGCTAGGGATAGACTTTAGAATAGCCTCTCTAACATTAAACACAGAAAAAACAATGAACAAAATGCCTTCTAAAAACACAGCAGTCAGGGCAGTTTCCACGCTATACTTCATTGTGATTACCACAGTGAATGTGAAAAAAGCGTTTAGCCCCATACCAGGCGCTAGTGCTATAGGCAAGTTTGCCAAGAGTCCCATAAGAAGCGAAGCTACAGCAGCAGAAACGGCGGTTGCAGTAAATACTGCGCCCTTGTCTAGCCCTGCGATGCCCAGCAATTCGGGGTTGACAGCCAAAATATAAGCCATCGACAAAAATATTGTGATACCAGCAATGATTTCTGTACCAACCGAAGTGCCACGTTCTTTTAGACAAAAAAACTTCTCCATGATTTTAACCCATCTCCTTCTAGGTTATATCCACACCGTTCCCTATAGTGTGAATGCGAGTACAGAGAGTATCAGAAATGTTCATTTTTTTCAATGGGAATATAGACGATCCGAATGAAATTTGCAATTTTTGCATTGCTTTTTGAGTTTGACTCTATAATTTTTGCGACTTCTTTTGTAGATATGTTTGGGTCCAGAGCCTTACTTGAAAGACGATTGCATCGCCCTCTAAACAACACGGTTCGCGAGCCTAAAGCTGATCAGACTCACACCCCTAAACCGCACAGTATCGACCCCAGAAACCGATCAGTTTCACACCTCGAAACTGATCAGTTCGTGACCCCTAAACTGATCAGTTTTGGGGTCGCTACCTGATCAGTTTTGGGGTCGCGCATTAGCCTAATGCGTAATTTGCTCTGGGGATGTTTATGGGAAAAATGAATTATGAATTTTCATACTGAGTGCAACAGGAGGGAGTGTGCATATAAATGTATATAATAGAACTAATGCTAAAATGTCAATTCCCAAAAAGAGCCACTATACATAGGTTAAAAATCAATAAAAATCTAGATTAAAGGCAAAAGAGATATTTACAATAGTATAAAACTATAATAGACTGGATAAGTTGGACTTTAATATCTTTCATTAAATTAATATAACTGCTAACAGAGGTATAGAATGAAAAAGCATTTACTACGTTTTGTTGTATTTACGTGTCTTTTCTTGTCATATCAAGTCTATACAGAAGAGATAAGAGCTATAGGTTTTCTAAATCCCGTATGCAATAAAATTGACGGAGAGGGTTTGAACCTGCTTAGCATTAGAATTAAATTTGAACAGATTTTTCAAAACTATAGTGCTTTTAAGATTGCTGATATCTCAAACGAAGACAATATGGCTCGTCTTCAAGCAGAAAGCGAGATGATTGGCGGACTCGAAACAGCAGATGCAGTTGCTTATATTCTTTTGGAAGGTATGAGCAAAACTGTTGCGATGCAACTAAAAGTAGTGGATGCAAAAACAAATACTGTTTTGGCTATTGGAGATTACGACATTGAAAAAGAAGATTTATATAATGCAAAAAAACTTGATGAGGCTATTGGCGCAATTTCTGTGAAAGTCTTGCAAGCTTTGAAAGTAGATCTTTCTGCTACGACAATTGCTATATTAAAAGGAGAAAAAAATCTTGAAGACCTTTCTTCAAAAGAGTTAAACGAGCAAGTGGATCATCTAAATTCGCAAATTTCAAACATAAAGAAACAAATAGAAGATCTAAAACAGATGGGAAAGGCGGATGCTAATCTTCCTAAAATCAATAAACTTCAAATTGAACTTGATAAATGGGAAACCAAGAAAAAAATTGAGGAGATGAGGCTCGCTAGAAAAGCAGAAGACGAGAAGAGAAGGTTGGAAGAGAGCGAAACAGCTGCTAAAAGAAGTAAAGAGGCGAATGAGAGAATTTTGGCGCAGACTAAAAAGTATGAACAATATGCGAACAGAGTTAGAAAAGAGCAGATGAAGGCTCTTTCTGCTTTGCAACAAATTGAAGCAGTAGAAGATATTAAACAAAAACTTCTCTCTATGAGGATGTATACAGCCGACGAAATAGAGAAGGTTAAAAGAGAAGAGACGTCATATGCAGAACAAGAGTGCAAAAAGATAGACGACGAGCCTTTGCATTCTGTAGATAAAGATGCCGACGGAAACCCGATCCCACAAGTTGTTGCAAAAAGAGCTGAACAAAAGAAAAAAATTAATTCTGAGGCTGAGGCAAAAATTAAAGCTTATGTGCTTCAGGCAGAAAAAAAACAAGAGGCGTTTGAAAAGCAAGTGGTTTACGACATCAAAAAAAATTATGCGGTAATGGAAAAAACTAAAACAATCAATTCCGTAAACGACGCAGATGTTTTGAGAATTAGGATTGGAAACTATGATGGAGTACAATATGGTTGGAGAGCGCAAATTTCGTTTGATTTAGGCTATAAAAATGTGGTGGAATATTCAATTTTAATTCCATATAAATCAATTTTTAAGAAAAGACCAAATCTTGACTCTGAAGAATATAGGAACAATGTTGAAGACTACGACAGCTTTTTTAGAAACAACATTCCTGTTCTTTATGCAAGTGTTGACTATTCAATTTCTCCGTTAGAGAAGGATAAGCCTTCACAATATCTGATTAAAATATTTAAAACTAAGATATATAGAATTGAAACAGACGAAGGAATACCGCCTAAAAAAATTATGGAGCGAAAAGAATATCTAGAAGGATATTATGAAGCAGATATCATCTCCGATATAAGAACTGCGGAAGAAGTGCGTCTTGACGAAGAGAAGGCTAGAAAAGAGGTTGCTAGACAAGATAGGACGACTGAAAAAGAAATTTCGAGACAAGAGAGTGCTGCTAGAGAAGAGAGAGAAAGAATTCAGCAGGAAAGAGATAGGGCAGAAAGAGCGAAAAAAACCAAAGAAATTGCTAGAAACTTTTTTAAGCCTGCGTGGACTTGGGGGCTTAACGTCGGAGTGCAAACTCTAAAATTCAACTATGATTCAACTCGCTTTTTTATAAACAGCGATTTAAGCATGTTCTGGCCATTGTTTTTGGGTTTGGAAATGGCTATAGGAAAGGCTAAAGAATGGAATCCTCTCGATAGCAACTTAAAAAGCGCTTTCCAATACATAGACGCAATTACGGGCGTGCGTTTAGGCTATCGCTTTTTTGGCATCGGAGGCTGGTTTAGTCCATATTTATGTGCTAGTGGCGGACTGTCTGTTAGCAATTGGCTCATAGGAGCAGGAGATGGAACTGCCTTAAATAAAGGCTATACGGTCTATGTTGCAGGCACTACAGGCTTTAATTTCCTCACCCCTGTGGGCATTTTTGGTCTTAGCTACTCGTGCGAATATAACGTTGGGCGCAAAGCTTTGCAACATTTTATAGGTTTTTCTATTGGTATAAATATTGTCAAGTTGTATAACAAAAATGAAGAATAATTTTTTGTTGATGAGGATGGATATGTTGCATAGGCGTTTTTTGATTATTTTACTTGTGATATGTGGGGCATCTATTCTTAGCGCCCAAAATTATACAAATGATGGCGGGAAGGGCAAGTCCATTGCGTTTGAAGAGCCTACTGTAATAGAAAATGGAAGAGAGGTAAAAAGTACTTTTTCGCAGATGTTTAGAAATCGTCTGCAAAGTGTGTGGCTTTCTAATTCTGCAATTGAGGTGGTGGCTAAGGAAGAGTTGGAAAATATGATTGCAGTGCAACGGAGAAGTCAAGACGCAAGGCATAGCGATTCGTCTTCCATTGAGGCTGGCTCCTTCAAAGCAGAACTCTTTTCTGCTTCAACCACTATCGAAATCTCTTCTTCTCACTCTTTTAAGGTGATGATCAAGATTGTTGATAACTCAAAGGGTTTGATGTTAGTCAATTGGGAAAGCCCTAAATATGACAATCAAGATGATTTTTTAAGCTATGCAGCAAATGATGTGGCTTTGTATGCACTGCCAATACTTGGGGTAAACCTTTCCTCGCTTGCAAAAAGTTCTTTGAGCTATAGAAAAAATCGAGATAACGAATCTCTTATGGATGCAAAAGGTCGTGTTGACAATTTGACAACGTCTATAGCAGAGTTGGACAGACAATTGTCCGAATTGACTAAGAGCCAGATGCACGACTTGGGCGCCGTTGCGGAAAAAGCCAGATTGGAGGCAGAAAGAGAACAACTTCAAGTTCAAGAAAGAGAGGCAAAGAATAGGCTTAAGCGATTGGAAGAAGATGAGAAGCGCCTTGAAGAAGATAGACAAAAGGCAAAAAGCAGAAGCGATGAGCTTAATAAGAAAATTAAAGAAAATGGGATAAAATATGATAAAATTGCGGATCAAAAAAGAAGCGAATATTCAAAAGAGCTTACCGCAAACGCTAGAATTAGTATATTGGAAAATAAAAAGCAGACGTTGCTTAAAATGAGAGCCGACACTATAGAACGAATTGAAAAATATTATATACAAGAAGATAAAGATTGCCAAAAAAAAATTGCTCAAATTGAAGAAGAGCCATATTCTTCAATCGACAAAGATGAAAAGGGCAGAGTTACTAAAGCTGCGCAAAGAGAGAGAGCTAGAAAGATTGAGTCGGTAAAACCAGAGTCAAACGAAAGAAAGCAAAAATATCTCGAAGAGCAGTATGCAAAGCTTTTCCCTTCTTACGAAGCAATACGCACAGAAATTAATGAAGATATAGCAGGATTAAAAGGACAAAAGGAATATTCATTGCTAAACGTCAACCTATTGAGGTTTGGGAACTACGATGGTTCCAAAAAAGCGTGGGTTGCTTATATTAGTTTAAGTTTGGCTGGGGATATAATTTCAAATGAGAAAATTTTAATTCCCTACAAAAATATTACAGGAAAAGCTGGTGGATATAAAACGAATGAAGAAAAAGTGGCATATAGTACGACTGTAGAAGAATATAATAGCTATTTTGCAAATAATATTCCTGTAATCTATGTAGAAATTAATTACGATATTGAACCTCTTTCTCTTAACAAACCTTCGCAATATAGAGTAAAAATCAACTCCTATGTTTTTAAGAGGATTGAAGGAGACGAAGCGATATTCACTATCAAGGCCTCATCCCCTGCGAAAACAGTTTCTATCCTGCCACAAGTTCCAATAGATTATTCACATACTTTGCAAGCTTCCCATCTATCTTCAGAACTAAATAAGAGAGAAAAGGAGCGAAAAAAACAAGAAAAAGCAAGAAAAGAATCAATGAGGCAAAAAACAGAGACAACTGTAGAAGTTTCTAAAAATAAGGGGCAAAGTAGCGAAAATGAAAATGACACTTCTAGTTCAAATAGCGTGATGGACGATGTTTTTGCTCTTGGATATATCCCTCTAGGAGTAGATTTTGGTTTGTCTTATACCTATAAGGCTAATTTGGATCTTGAAATTAATTCAGCTTATTTGTTTTATACTCCATTCTTTGATGTGGGTCCTGAAGTTAAAATCTTTTTTACTCCACAGCAATTTGACTTTGCAGTTACCGCAAAACTTCAAAAAGAAATATATAATGGCATATATATCGCAGGTAATGCAGGTCTCGACTTTTTTAGCACATATCCACGCCATATAGCATTTATTGTCGGCGCAGAAGCAGGCTATATCTTTTTGCAGAATTGGAGCGTTTCTCTAAAGCTTGATATTTCAACACAGCCACAATATTTGTTTAGACTCGGAGCTAATTATTATTTTAAGTAGGGAGAGAGGAATGAAGCGTTCTTTTATCTTTTTGTTGTTATGTTTATTTACGACTTTTCTTTTTGCAAAAGAGCCTGTGTGGTATGAAAATCTTAAAAGTGTATATCCAGATGCACAATATATATCCAATATTGGCTATGGCAAAAATAAGGATGAGGCATCTGCTGACGCGCTAAATGGCATCTCACGTTTTTTTTCTACAAAAGTCTCTACAAGTGTGGAAGCCAGGGAAGAGATGAGAGTTATGAATGGGCAAACTGATATAAAAAGAGAGCTGGATGCCAAAACAGTTGTAGAGTCCCAAATGGAGCTTTTTGCTGTGGAATATTCAAAACCATATTTTGACAAAAAAACAAAACAAACTGCAATTGTTGCATATATAGACAGAGCAAAAGCTTGGCGTGTTTATAGAGAAAAGCTCGATAGCTATGCTTCTTCCTTTATGAAAGAGTATCAATTAGCGTCTTCTCAAACTGATAAACTAAAACAATATTTTTTGTTTAAGAGTGCAAAGACTAAGGCTGTCGATTTTGTAGTCCCCTACGAAACAGGTCTTTTGTTGAACTATGCAGAGTGCAAAGCTTCCTATTATGAGATAAATGAAAAAGTGAATTCCTTAAGTGCGATAATCAAAGATTTGAAGATGGAATGTACAATGAATGTTGTAGTTAAAAATGATAATTCTAATACTATTCAGCGAACGATCTCTTCTCTTTTGAGTGGCGAAGGTTTTGCGGTGCAAAAAGAAAAGGCTCCATATCAAGTGTTGGTAGAATGTATTTGGGATGTGGTAGTGGCAAAAGATAGCTACGGCGAGACTTTTACGTCGTATCCTGGAATAGAGGTGGTAATTCAAAATAGTGGAAATGCTATTTTTTCATATAGCAAAACATGCGGAAAAACTGTGGCTTTTGATAGAAATAAAAACGTTGTTATGTCATATCAAAAACTTGAAAAAGAGCTTAACTCTACTTTCGTAAAAGAATTTAATTTAGCATTTTAATATATTAAAAACTTGCATCATTTGCTTTTTGCACATATACTACTGCTAGTATCTTAAATTTTAAGAATGTTTTTAAGGAGATTCGTTATGGCTAGTGAATTTATTACCACTC
>CAUTVN010000054.1:0-9680 GCA_963541705.1 uncultured Treponema sp. | reverse complement strand
ACAAGTTTAATGCAATCTTTTCTCTTTCTGAAGAGGTTAGGCAGATGAGTGCTCGGCTTACCGAAGCGATGAGAGAGCAGGAGAACGGAAGTCGAGAAGTCTTGACCGCAATTAAAGACATCAACCAAATTACAAACGAAGTGGAAGAGGGTAGCGCAGAGATGCTAAAGGGTAGCGAGGGAGTAGCAAAAGAGATGGAAAAGCTTGACGGGCTGACAAGAGTCATCACCGATAGTATGAACGAGATGGCAGCGGGAGCTGTTCAAATTAGCAACGCTGTGCACGAAGTGGCTGATATAACACAAAAGAACAAAACTAGTATAGATGGCTTAGTTCAGGAAGTAGAAAGATTTAAGGTATAAAAAAAGAGAGGCGAGAACACAATCTCGCCTCTCTTTTTTTACTATGTTATTTATAGACTTTTCATTTCTTTAGGGGACGCATAGAGACTTCTTTTGAAAACTCTCCATTGCACAACTTTCCATTTTCATCATAGGCTGCTACAGAGAAAAAATACAATTTTCCATTTTGCAAATTATAAATTCTCAACGCAAGGGAGTTGCCTGCATCTATTGGAGAGGATGGCAAAATATATTCTCCCTCTCTTTCTCCAAAAAACACTAGATAGCCTTTCACGTCGAAATCTATAGACCTACTCCACTCAAGGTCGACATACCCATCTCCTTCTTTTGCAGTAAGAACTATAGGAGGTTTTGCAAACGTGTCTTGGTCGTATTCTAGCTTTATCGAATGTATCACGGGGCTTTCCGCTCCGTCTTGGGTTGGATATACATCAAAAGCTATCTGGAAATATCGTCCTGGCCTGCAGTTTGATATAGTTGC
The DNA here is from genome assembly GCA_963541705.1 of uncultured Treponema sp. GTDB lineage: Bacteria > Spirochaetota > Spirochaetia > Treponematales > Treponemataceae > Treponema_B. Next base: position 8,837 of record CAUTVN010000054.1, on the reverse strand, counting down.
ATTCTCTCTTATTGCCTTCCATTCAGGTTTCGAATCAGTCCAATTATAGGGAGTATTGCTAGTGCGTATGAAAAATGCAACGCTAGCCTTCCCACTCTTTGCCATCTTAACATCCAACTTCTTTGGCAAAGAGCCCATCCCTCCTGTGTCGACTATGCGCGACGCAACTCTGCCACCATTTCTATGATATTTTTCAAATCTCCCCATTGCTTCTTCAAAAGACTGAGGAGTAAATGTATTTTTTACCGCAAAGTTGTCTATTAAACCAGAATATCCCTCCCCAATAAACACTTGGGAAGTTTTGCCTTTCATCGAATAAAAAATGCTACCTGCCTCATCTGCAGACTGAGTCATATATCTAATGCTTTCAATTTGACCATCTACTCTATATTCCAAAAGACCTCTCTCATCGTCATAGGTGAGCAAATGATGACTCCATTTTTCTAGTGGTACACTATTTTTTGAAGATATTTTAACATCTATTCCACGATTTTTATCATCTCGCCATATATTAAAAAGCGACCATTCAAGTCTATTTTCAACAATACTTGCTACTATATTTTGAAACATAAACGCTTTTTTCTCTAATATTTGGCTCCACCACTTCAAAATTGTAGAACCTGCCCGTAAGTCTTCTGGGTTCAACCAAAATTCAATAGTAAACGAAGACATCTTTGTATTTCCAAAGAAAAAAGAGCCCTCTTTTGGACTTAGAACCAAAGCAGCATCTTTTGCGCTGGCTATGCAAGAAAGAGCAGCCGTGCCATATTTCGCTCTTTCTTTACTTGTATATAAAGTGTTTGATGCACTAACATCATAGAGATTTAAGTTATCTTTTGAAACATCCCCATCAAAGCTCAAAAAAAGGTCGTAGTCCTGTATTTTTTTTTCTGGAGATGCTAACAATTCTAAACTATCAAAACCATAAAGTCCTTTTGTTACCGTCATATTGTGCATATACGAAACGTCAGACCAACCACTCTCGCCTCCAAGTTCAAAAAAAGCTTCTTCTGCTAACAAAAGCGAAAAATTGGTAGAAAATAAAACGATATAACATATAAACAAACTACAAAAAACTCTATAGCGCGACATAACACTCCCTATTATCGGAAAATAATTAGAAAAATTAAATAAAAGCCTTTGCTTGCAAAAAAACTATTTGTATTAGTCTAGCATATTTTTAATATTTGTTTATACTATGCTAGGAAATCTATTCGTTTTAAGATAATGGCTCATTTTTTTAAGGAGATTTTTTATGGAATATAGAAGTGCGAATGTAAGCGACATTGAAGCAGTAAGTACCCTTCAAAAAAAATATCATGTCTCTACAGTAAGTGAAGAAGACAAAAAAGATGGATTTGTAACAACCCTGTTTAGCTATGACCAATTTAAAGCAATAATAGAAAAAGAAAATGGACTAACCATTGCAGTAGAAAACGGTGCGGTCGTAGCTTATGCCATGGCAGCATCGTGGGAGTTTTGGTCGGCTTGGCCCATGTTTCAATATATGATTAAAGATTTGCCTAACGTAAGCTATAGAGGGAAACAGTTGACAATTGCAAACTCTTTTCAATACGGACCAGTTTGCGTCTACAAGTCGTATAGAGGGAAAAACGTGGTTTGCAATATATTTGAGGCATCTAGAAGGCAAATGAGCAAACGTTTCCCAATCTTGGTTACTTTTATAAACGAGGCAAACCCTCGCTCTTTTGCAGCACATACCAAAAAAGTTGGTTTTGAAGTAATTAAGACGTTTGACTATAACAACAATCACTATTACGAATTAGGCTACGATATGTCGCAAGTGGCAAAAAACGCCACCATATAACGTGCCCGCCTCTAAAATGGTGGTAACAATTTCAAAATGCATTCTAAAAGGATGCATTTTGAGTGTGGTGTGTGTTCTATTGGATAGAAAATATTTCTGTAGTTATTGGTTTAAAACAAAAAAAGCTTAGAAAGCCCCTTAAAAGGCGACTCTCCAAGCTACCCCCACCCTTTCTTCCGATGTGCGGAACAGGTTATACCTTCTTTTCCATAAATCCATACTTATCATTATTCCTCAAGCAACGTGTACAGATACGAATAGTTTGCACCCCACTAGTCGTCATAACCTTCATCTTCAACAGATTAGGCTTCCATACTCTCCTTTGATGATTCATTGACTTGCTAACATTATTGCCCGAGATTGTCCCTTTTCCACACAATTCACAAACTCTACTCATTATTTTACAACCTCCTAAATAATCCTTGAGTCTAAAACAAAAAGCTCCCCCGCGCGGGTTCGAACCACGGACCCAGTGGTTAACAGCCACTTGCTCTGCCTACTGAGCTACAGGGGAATAAATAACGCTTCAATCACACTGAAGCACGGGGGACATTCTATAAAAATACTAAGATAATGTCAAGTAAATTAAATGAAAAACATTAAAAAAACAATAAGAATATTTTATAGAATCTTGTTAATCACGCTATTTTTCACTCGCAACTTCATCCACTAATATATCGTATTTTCCACGTGGAAGAGATTGAAATATTTGAAAAGAAAAACATAAGCCCAAAAGGCAAACCAAGTCTCTATCTACGCTACGAAATAAAGAAGAAAAAAAACGGTCGTAAAAACCACCACCGTGCCCAAGTCGCTCTCCTTTTTTGGAAAAAGCCCTACCTGGGGTAATTACCAACAATGGTAAAAGAGAGGTGAGCACTTCTTTTGTATTTGGAAAGAGAACGCTAGCTTCTTTCTTTGGTTCTAGAATATTGTAATAGCCTTTTTCCAATGGTACTATCTCTTCATTCTCTAAACCCACTTTATGAAAAATGAGCTCTTTTCCTTCAACTCTCGGCAACGCTAAAGTTTTGCCATCTTTTATTACCTGTTTTAAAAGCCCCAGTGTAGGAAACTCATCTTTCATCGAAAGATAGGCAAAAACTGTTTTTGCACTTCTATACGAAGAAAGACGATTTAAAAAAGTCTTGCAATATTCACTATCCTCTTGCATCAAGAGAACGTCCTCTATAGTCCGCATTCCGTCTTCACTCAAAAGCTTTTCAACTACTCTCTTTCTAATTTCGCTCTTTTCTTCTTTTACAGTCAAAAAAACCTCCAAAACTTTAGCTATCCGTGCAAGCTCTAAAAGATTTGAATGCATTGTTTTTTCAACAATACATTCAGCCCCTCTCCTTGCAAAAAAGCAAAAAACTTATCGTTTATGCCTTTTCACCTTTTTTGTCGTCGTCATCTCAAGTGGTTTTGTAAGATAGACAGTCCTAGAAATCCTTTGGTATGGAAGCAATTTCTTATTCACTGTCGCAATAATTTCATTAATATGCTTTTGAACTATGTTGTCGTCTTCTTTTTTTCCACGAGTAAGTTGCAAACTCGTATAGAATTCTTCCGACGGATAGACTAAAACCTCAACTAATTCATTTGGGTCATTCTCATTTTCCATATATCCTTGCACAGTCAACTGCTCAATTTGGTTGTAATACATTTGGAACATATTTTCAATTTCTTCAGGAAATACGTTTTTTCCACCAGATGTAACAATTAGGTTTTTTGCACGTCCACAAAGATATAAATACTTTTCATTATCTAAATATCCTAAATCTCCAGTTTTCAAATATCCATCATCACACAAAACATTCGCAGTTTCTTCAGGCATTAGATAGTAGCCCTTCATCACCATAGGACCGCGCACATAAATCTCGCCTATTCCATTTTCATCAGGATTTACAATCTTCATATCCATATGTGGATAGAAATATTTGCCAACACTTTCAATCTTGAAATGTTCTTTTGGGTTTAGTGCAATGATTGGAGACGTTTCTGTAAGTCCATAGCCTTGAACAAAATCAATTCCAAATTCATTAAAAGATTTAAACACGCTAGGAGAGAGAGGACCCCCTCCAGATATTGCGATTCTAATTGTTGAAAGATTTGCTTTTTCCAACACAGAATGGAACAATTTTTTTCCTATATTGACGCCAAAAACTTTTTTTACAAAATAGGAAAAGCCCATCATCGCTCTTATCATAAAAAAGACAAATTCACCTTTTGCTTTTATCCCTTTAAATATGCCTGCCAATAGTTTGTTAAATAAGAGAGGCACACCCAACAACATGGTGATTTTACCGTCCTTCAATTCGCGCATCATCTTAGAGACAGACAATGTTTTTCCAAAAACAACCTCAGCCCCACAAGAAAGCGCCTCTATAAACACTGCAAGCATGGTGTATGAATGATGTATTGGCAAAAGCGCATAAAAAACATCTGTATGGAAAATGCTCAAATTTGTTTGAGCTATATAGCAATCTGAAACAAGATTTTTGTGCGTCAACATCACCCCTTTAGGTCTTCCCATTGTCCCCGACGTAAACAAAATAGCGGCGACCTCATCTTCTAAAACCTTTGGTAATTGATGTTCTTCATTGTTTTTTAAGTTGTATACATATTTTTTTGACTCTTCTTTATGCAACGCATAGACCTTAAAATCTTTCTTTTCTTTTTCTTCAAAGTGCTGATACTTTTCTTCATCACAAAAAAGAAGAACTGGACGAGCGGTTTGCAAGAGCGTTTCGGTCTCTTCTCGTCTCAAACCTGCATCAATGGGAATGATTACAGCACCTGCAAAAAGCGTGGCAAAATATACCACAGCCCATTCAGGCGAATTTTTTCCTGTTACTGCAACATGGTCATCCTTTTTGACCCCATTTTCTATCATCCAATATGCCAATTTTTTTATTCTCTGCAATGCCTTTGCATATGTAAGTGTGATGCGGTCTGGCTCAAAAATAGTCAGACAGTTTCTATCAGGGTAGCGTGTGGCAGAAATGTTAAACATTTCCGGAAGAGTAGGCCACTCTCCAGTAAACATCTTATCCCTAAACTCATCAAGAAAATCCCAAGGTAGCGCCTTCCTCTCCATAATAAAAAACCTACTAATAGCTATAGACCGTCAAAGCACCCTAAATGCAAAAAAAACTATTGTGTATTATATAAAATAAGTAAAAAAAAAAGCAAGATTACATTTCTTTTAAAAAGATTAATATATTAGCGTCCAGCCTTGAAATTTCTGCAATAAAGGGTATATACTCACGGATGATTATAGTTATGAGAAAAATACCTTTTTTAAGACAAAAAGACGATACATTCATCTTTAAGCATTCGTCTTTTTTTTTAAGAACCTTCAATTTTTGTATAGCCGTCTTTATTTTCATCTCAAATATTTTGGGAATTAAAGAAAATAGCTATTCCCTCGTTGCAATTGGTGTAGGCATCTTCTGCCTACTCATTTCTTGCTATCAAAACTTATGGATTTTTCAATTAGATAAAAAAATCATCCTAAATAAAAAGGGTGTGTTCTTTCTAAGCAGAAAACAAACATTCACCTTTTCTGAAGTCTCTGCAATTTTAATAGAAAAGTATATGAGAAGTGCAGGAAAAGCAGAATATACCGAAATATCGGTACAGTTCAAAGACGGCGAGACGCAAGTAATAGAAAGCGAAAAAACAAAAAAAATAAAAGATAAAATAGAAATGGCAGAAGAGTTGCAAAGGCTAATCCACTAGATGAAAAATCACCGCATCCTACTTTAACCCTCTCTTTTCTTTAAGAACTCTTGATATACCCAAAAAAATCAACAACACAAGGAATAGAGTAGAAAGTAAGCTCTTACCCAAAAGGAGAAAAAAGTTATAAGATCCATGGAAGAATATAGGCAGAGCGATTGCACAAAAAAACATCCATCTACTCTTTGCAAAAAGCCCAATATAAAAAAAAGAAAGCAAAATATGCAACAAAGACGGACCGAAAAGCCTTCCTAGAACAATATTTGGCTCATATACAAAATATGCTACATTTTCAAACCCAGCAAAAGTAGCACAAAAAAACATAGAAAAAAACAAAATGGGCTCTAGAGATATCTCTCCATTCTTATCTGAAAGCCTCTTTATGCCTAATGTGTTCACCCCATTTTTTGAAATAGAGGCGATCCCCCAAAAAGTAACATACAAAAACACAATCTTAAACAACTCTTCTATAAGCGCTGAATATATAAAGGACTGAAAAAATGCAAAAGATAATCCTTCTAACCATGCGCTAAATCTTAGAGAGGAGAGGAATTGTTGAACAAAAGAAGACGCCAGAACAGACGCAAAAGCAGAAATAGCAAAAACAAGTGGAAAATAAAGTGGAACTACCAAACGCAAAAAAATGACAAAAGCAAAGATTAAAGCAAAAAAGAAAGGAAGGATAGCAACAAGAAACCAAAATTCCATGACCTTTGGCAAAGAAACACTAAAGAAAAATGCCGTCGGACAGAATCGAACTGTCGACACAAGGATTTTCAGTCCTTTGCTCTGCCAACTGAGCTACAACGGCATAAACTACGTACGTAGGAAGTTATTCTAATTATTTTAAGTAATTGTGTCAAGATAAAAAGTTTAATTATTATTTGTTTTTAGATAAAACTAAATTTAGCTCATCTCTCACACATTTCAAAATATCTTCTACAGAAGAAAGATGAGAAACTTTTTCGTATACAAGACGGGCCTCGCTCACATCAACTTGAGAGATGAAATTTTTTATTTCGCATATTTTCCAGCTTGGCATACTAAAATGACGCAATCCCATACCCAAAAGCAAAAAAACCGCCTCTTTGTTAGAAGCCATTTCTCCACACATAGAAACAAAATAATCTCTATTTCTGCTATATTCAATAGAAGCAATCGTATTTTTGATTAGGCGCAACACAGCAGGCTCAAAATAGTTGACCAAATGGGCTACTTTGCCATTTTCTCTATCTGCTGCCATAGAATATTGGACTAAATCGTTTGTTCCAATCGACATAAAGTCCACATAGGGAGCAAATAAATCGGCTACAATCGCCACACTAGGCACTTCCACCATAATGCCCAAAGGAATGTTAGGGTTAAACGGAATACCCTCCACTTCCAAATTTAGCTTTTCTTCTTCCAAGATTGAGCGCACTTTTCGCACTTCAGCAATGCTAGAAATCATCGGAATTAGAATATGCACATTTCCGTGTGCACTGCTTTTCAAAATCGCCCTAAGTTGCCTTCTAAAAATCTCCGGTCTTGCAAAACAATAGCGAATCGCTCTCCAGCCTAAAAGAGGGTTCTTTTCGTGCAAGTTTTCCTGCTCTTTTAGCATTTTGTCGCTTCCAGCATCAAAGGTGCGAATAATTAAAGGCTTGTTTTTCATTTTTTTTGCTACAGCAGAATATACCTCTTCTTGCACTTCTTCTGAAGGAATGACGTCATCTTGCAAAAATAAAAATTCAGTCCTAAAAAGCCCCACTCCATCTGCCACCGCCATAGAAGAAGAAAGCCCTTCGTCCTTAAACGCAATGTTTGCACTAACGCTAACAATGCTCCCATCAAGTGTTTTAAGTGTTGTCCCCTCGCTAACCAAGCGTTGCATCATCTCAATTTCTGCAACACTTTCGTCTATTTTTGCCTGGTAGTAGTCTACCTCTTCCTTGTCCGGGTTTAATATCACCAAGCCGTTTTCGGCATCTAGGCAAGCTTCTAGTCCTGCAATTGCATATTCCATAGCATGAGAGACAGAGACCAGCATTGGAATGCCCCAAGAGCGTGCAATTATGGAAATATGACCCATAACGCCCCCTTCCTCCATAATTATTCCTTTTACTTTGGAAGTTTTTAAGGCAAAGACTTCGCTTGTCATAATATCGCGCGCAGCTATTATCGAGTTTGGGGGCACATCGTCGAAGCGAGATCTCCTTTCTCTATTAGAAAGCAGGTGCTCAAACACACCTTGAAAAGCATCTTTTATATCCAACGCCCGCTCTCTTATATAGGAAGAAGGGGAGCCTGCCAACATACTTGCGTATTCGTCTATTTTTGCCTCTAAAACTGTCTCTATATTTAGCATTTTAGCCTTTAAAGATGCGCATACATCTTTAATAAACTCTCCATCAGACAGCATTGCTATATATGTATTTAAAATATCTGCTTCGTCTTTAGATTTTTTTGAAAGTTCTAAATGCAGACTCTGTAAGGTAGCAATTGCATGTTCACAAGACTTTTCAAAGCGAGCTATCTCGCCTTCTATCTCTGCCTCGCCTATCGCATACGAAGGAATATCTAAATTTGGTTTATCTAATACAGGATGAACTTTGCCTATCGCAAGCCCTGGCGATGCTATTAAGCCTCTAAGCGTTTTCATACCTAGCATCTTACATAAAAAGACACATAAAAACTAGTGTTAAAATGCTAAAAACTTCAAACTATTTTTGATATAAGGCTCAAACAGAGTGTAGCAATAAGGCATTGCAATATAACTATTTATAAAGAAACATTCAAAATTTTAAAGATGAAACCACAAAAAAGAACGTACCGAACGGGCAAACACAAAGAATAACTGCTTAAAGAATATAAGCGGATGATGGGAGTCGAACCCACGTCTCCAGCTTGGAAGGCTGGGGTAATAGCCGTTATACGACATCCGCAAAAACTCGCCCTTATGAGGCTAATTGCAACCTTAGTCTATAAAAAATAAAACAAACTGTCAAGTGCAAAAATATTTTTTATTAACAACAAGCGAAAAAGTAGTCAAACGGGTAACTTGAATTGCCACAGCTGACAGCCTTCTCATTCATCAAACTGCCGAAAAGCAGTCCTGTCCCTACGAACAAGAGCGAGGTCAACGCTGTTACAATAACCGCAAGCAGAAAATACACAGTTATTTCAAGACCGAAAGCTTTCGCCACCAATAATGTTATCGCCGCCTGCACTATCGTCATAGCGAGCATGGGCAACGTGTAGCCCAAAATAAAATCTACGGAAGTCA
>CAUTVN010000053.1:0-9704 GCA_963541705.1 uncultured Treponema sp. | reverse complement strand
TTTTTCCAGAGAGCTATTTGGAACGTCAGCACCAGGGGGAGATGTTGCCAAACACTTAGGTTTTACAGCTGAAAATCTAGCCAATTTGATAGAGCAATAAAAAGAGGCTACTAAAGATATTGTTCAATATTCTTTAGTAGCCTTTTTATTTCTAAACTACCAATACAAGAGTCTATATCGATACAGAGGCAGGATCCTTTTTTGCCACAAACATTTCCTCACCCTTCTTTTTTCGGGAAAAGAAATTAATACAAGCACTCGCTATATATATTGAAGAATATGTGCCAGAAAGCATACCAATAATCAAACACATAGCAAAATCTTTCATGCTACCCTCTGTAAAAATGTATAAAGACAAAGCAGCTAACATAGTAGTTGCCGTTGTAATTATCGTTCTGCCCAAAACTTCAGAAAGTGATATATCAAGTATCTGCGTACACATCTCCTTTGGATGCAAAGAAATATTTTCCCTAATTCTATCAAAAATAACTACAGTATCATTTATAGAGTAGCCTATAATCGTCAAAACCGCCGCTATGCTAATAGAATTAAACTCCATCCGCGTCCAGACAATAAATGCAAAAATTGCTAATGTATCGTGCAATAATGCAAGTATGCCACCTAATGCAAAATCCCACCTAAATCTAAACATCGCATAAAGGAAAATCAACAATAACGCTCCAAGTACCAACTGGACTGCCTGTTTTGCAAGTGAAGTGGAAAATCTGGAACCAACAAAATCAGTCCCAATAACCACTATATTATCTTTTCCAAACGCTTTATTTAGGGCTTCGGTTATAAGCATGTGCAGTTGCACATTGGCACTGGTTTCTGTTTTCGTTGCAACACTCTCGTTATTCTTTTCTAAATCATTGTGTTCAACTCCATTCTTTTCCTCTTTTAATTTATCACTAGAAGCAGTGCTATCTGCAAAACTTGCATCATCAGGAAGTCTAATTTGGAAAATACCATCACTTGCTTTCCCCACTTGTTGAACCGCATCGGAAGGTAGCCCCGCCTCACTCAAAGCATGCCTTACATCATCAGACGAAACCAGCCTAGCACCTTCTGGCATATGGTGAACCTTATAAGGAGTAGAAGATAAACGTGGCAATACCTGAGAATCGACAAAAAAAGCCTCGAAAGGGGTTTCGTTATTTACTCCATCCATCAACTGGATTTTTAATCCATCAAAATCTTTTAATGCATCTACAAACTGTCCAATAGTTTTATACTGAGCGAAAGGGAAATCTCTAGCTTCGCTATCGCCATCAACTGCCGTAGATGTAATACTTATTCCAGAAGAGCTAAGAGAAAACATCACAGCCTTTGGACCTTCATACGAAAGGGTAAATGCTGTAGGTGCTATACGAATCTTCTCTATAAAACCTGCTTGGAAATCAAGACCAAAATTTATCCCTTTAACAAGCAAACCTGCTATAGAAACAACCATCAAAACAGCACTAAAAATTATGCATGGAATAAACAACTTGCTAAACTTAACAACCTTTTTCATTATTTTAATTTCCCCCAGCTAATTTTTATAGTATCTCTGCTAAGAGTCTCAGTGCCGAAATCAAAAATAAGACGAGAAACAAAAAGAGCTGTAAAAACAGAAGAAATAACTCCAATAGCTAAACTATAAGCAAACCCTTTTATAGGACCTGTGCCTAGGATTGAAAGGAATAAAGCCGCTATAAATGTTGTTATATTTGAGTCCATAATTGCCCAAAAAGCCCTATCAAACCCTGCGTCAACAGCCGCCTTACGCATTTTTCCAGCCCTAAGCTCTTCCTTAATTCTTTCAAAAATCACTACGTTTGCATCCACAGCCATACCTATGGTCAAAATCATTCCAGCAATACTTGGTAGGGAAAGAGTAAGATTAAATGCCGATAGGATACTAAACATTATATACAAATTCAAAACCTGAGCGATACACGCATTAACTCCAGCCTCTCTGTAATATAACACCATAAAGATCAAAACTGCCAACAATCCCCAAATTAAAGCCATCTTGCCTTGTGCTATCGCCTCTTCTCCTAAACTCGCTCCTATCACTTGTTGATTTTCCAATTGCAATGGAACATTAAGCCATGCGGTTCTTAATATAGTCTTTAGATTTTCTGCTTCTTGTGTTGAAAACCCAGAAATACTGCCTCGACCACCAACAATAGGCTCTTTTATAGTGGGAGCTTCCTTAATCTTATTATCTGAAACTATTGCCAAACGTTTCTTTTCATTCTCTTTGGTCAATTTAGCAAAAATCTCAGCACCTTCACTGCTAAGAGAAAACACCACAACTGGTCTGGACGTATTATCTGTGCTTGTCTCAACACTCTCTAAATACCTACCCTCAAGACCAGGTTCTTTTTTTACAACCAAATATGGTTCCCTTTCATCTCTCTGATCTAGTCCGTACTCGTCTTTATGATAAACACCCATCACCTTTGTATCTTCAGGAATTATGGAAGGATTTAATAGATTATACTCTGCGTCGAACGTATTACCGGGATTCTGTCTATAATACTCTTTGAACTTTTCCGTCGCTTCATCATCAACTATATGAAACGCCAAAATTCCACGCCCCATTATTATGGAATTCATTTTATCTGCGTCTGCAGCACCTGGCATTTCTATATATATTCTGTCCTCTCCCTGTTGCCTTATAACTGGCTCCGAAAGCCCAAACTTATCAATCCTATTTGTGAGAGTTTCCATCGCAAGTTTCATAGCATCTTCACGAGAACTAGTTCCGCTCTCACCTGAGTCTTTCGCAGAAACAGAATCTAAATCAGCCTTTATTATTATGCTCATACCCCCAGAAAGATCGAGTCCCAATTTCACAGCATCAGATTGATAATTTTTTGTAGAAAGGATAGCATCTCTATACACGCGTTCCATAACAGGATGTAAAATTGGAACAATATCTTCTTTTTGCCTTACGGGAAAACTTTTCGCAATTTCAACATAAGTCCAATTATTGGGAAATTCCATCCCCAGAGTACGCCTATTACTCTTTGCTCCATTTAAAATCGGCTTATACTTAGAATCCACCTCATCATTCGGTGTAGAAATAATAAGTTCTAGCAACCTATCTACATCCTTTCGCGCCATCGTCTCTGCATAATCCCTAATTTTTTCCCTAGATGCCAAAGCCAATGCCTTATCTTCTTTCTCCGTCCAAAAATACCAGCGCAATGTTGGATATAAAAAGACAAAACAAAGCCCCAAAACAATGAGAATCAAAACGAATCTAGCTCTTTTTCTCATATACTACATTATCTCCTCTACACCTGCAACTAATCTCATATATACCTAAAATTCTAAGCCTGACCTTCATCATCTTTTTTAATGTTTTGATGCTTCTTTTTTGTATTAAACCATGAAAAAAAGCTTCCCTTTCCTTGAGTATCACTCTCAGTTTTTGCGCTACTATCAACCTTCTCTGCACCTACAACTTCTGCTTTTTCACCTTCTTTTACGTCTTTCAATACAGTTGCAATAGCATTCCTACTCATTTCTATTTTACAACCTTCATCCACTTTTAAAATAATAGTCCTCTCCTTGACCAAAGAGACCATTCCATGAATGCCACCAATCGTTATAACCTTATCGCCTTTTTTAAGAGCAGCTATTGCTGCAGCTATTTCCTTTTGTTCTTTCCTTTGCGGTCTAATCAGCAAGACGTAAAATATCAAAAAGACAATTCCCAACGTAATAAAAAACATATATTGACCTGCACCAGCCGCCTGCAACAATGGAACAACATTCATAATTCCTACCATCTCCATTAAATTAAAAGATACTATCCAGCTATGGTATCACAATATCAAATAATTGGTCAATTAGAACACAATGCGTCGTAATTGACAGCACAACGCTTAAGAAAAACAGAATTTAAAATCTTGAGTAATAATCATTATCTTAAGGACTGCAACTTTTCCAACAATACTTGGGCTGGATAGTTATTTGGATCTATCTCCACAGCGTATCCCAGCACACTAATGGCTCTCTCGTAAGATTTGATTTCCGATAATATCCTTCCTAACTGATAATGAAGCTTGCTCTTCATCCTCGCATCTTCCGTCATCGAAGATGCAACAGAAAGAGTTTCGATCGCCTTATCTTTAAGTCCTTGCTGATAATATATATACGCAATATTTGCAGTTGCGCACACCTTATATTCCTTTACAGCACTAGCTTTCACAAAAGAATCAATGATATCGTCATCAAAAGACAACTTTAACGCTTTCTCAAGACCTAGGTAAAACTCATCAAGAGCCTCATCACCAATCTTACCTATGCTAAAACACGCATTGAAATCTCTACAGTGAGAAAAATACCATTTAGCGTAGATTTTTATATCAGTGCTGTCAGGGTAAATTTCGAGTAGCTTCCACATATCTGCAATGCCAGACTTAAAATCGATACTATTATAGTGTTTATACCTAAAATACTCCACTGCTATGCGAGGATCATGTTCTTGATGACTTAAGGCAACTTTCAATAAAGCTTCAGGTGAATAGACCATGTTTGGAAGCGCTAGATATACATCTTCCATCTTCATAGAGTAAAAACCTCTATCTGCTAAATACTTAGTTACGTCGTCAGAGACTTCCTTCTCTTTCAATGCCAAATACTGCCTAACATAAGAAGAAACGGCTGGATAATACGAAGGATATTTATTTATACATTCAACAAAAAAACGAGCTCTCTCTTCTTCATTTTCACTTGTAAGAGCTAGATTATACAAGGCAACAGGAGTGGGACGAGGAAGATCTGCACAATTAAGCCAATAAGACCTTGCAATGTCTATATCCCCCGTACCATAAGCTGCGTCGGCAGCAAGAAGTAAATGCCGCGAAGCTTTATCAACATCAAGATTTTCTATCTCAAACACTCCAGCATTCTCTGCATTTACAATACTACCATCCAAGCTTTTAAAAACAAAATCAAAATGCCCTAAATCATAGGAAATACACGACCAAAAAAAAGGATCCTCTATATCAACGTTTTTAGATATTGCAGAACGCAAAAACTCTGCTTGCGATAATTTTCCTTCCTCACAAAAAGACAAAGCTGCAACTTTCAAAAAAGACTGCTCACCCGTACGTCTATATGCTTCCTCCCAACAATATGGATTTACATCCATAAAAGAACGGGGTTCGTTTGTAAATGCAACAGCTTCTGCTACAAGGGATGCATAAATAGAATTTTTCACAAAGGGTTCATACTCGCTCACAGCTTCAGTATGCCCAGCATCCAACAAGATGGATATTAAAAGACCCGCAACTTCAGGCGAATCAGTAACGGAAGGAATAGAATGTTGCAAAAATTTAATTGCTTCCGGCAACGCTTCAATTAGCATCATCCTCTTTGCAACAGCCAAAACCTGCCTTGCATCTTTAGCTCCGCTCCCTAACGCAATCAAACTAGTTAACGCTCTATCACGCTCATCAAGCGCAATATATGAATCTATTGTCTTTATTTCAGAAAAAAATTTTACAGAATTATCCTGTCTCTTGCACGAAAACAAAATCAATAGGAGAAAGAAAAAAGAAAAATATAGACGCCTCATACAGAGATTGCATCTTATCTTGAGTTTTTAATACTGTCAAGTATGCCATTTACAAACTTATAAGAATCCTCTGTGCCATAATCCTGCGCTATGAGAACAGCTTCCCTTATAACTATAGAAGCTTCCACATCTTTTTGATAGAGAAGCGAATAAACCCCAAGTCTCAAATTTGCCTTATCCAACACATTTATACGCGAAAAATCCCAATGTTCAAGATGAGACTTGATTTTTTCATCTATTTCGTCCAGATGTTCTATAGTACCCTGAATTAGAAGAGTAGGAAATATTAGATCTTCTTCGCTAATTAAACTACGCTCCTTGCTATCTATCCAAGTGTACAACAAAACATCTTCTTCCTCTGTACCTTGAGAATATGCACATAAACCTTGGAAAGCAAGCACACGTCCCTCTTTACGAGTTAGTACCATATAAGTCCAAAATGCCTCATAAAAAATTGGTAACAGCTTATATAGCCGAAAACATTACCAATCTAGCAACTTATTAAGAGCCGACTCATCCTTTAACATCTTAAAATTGCTAGGTGTACGCAAACTATCTGTTAAATCTTGTATTGCCTTTTGCAGGGCTACGCTTTGTTTTTCTGTAGCAAGCATATTACGCACATACTCATATACAGTAGTTGTCTGATTTGGATCAATAACATCACTTAAGCCCAATATCTTAGCATCCAACTTTTCCATAACCACAAAGAACTGAAAATTATTTGGCATTTCTGTTATAGAAGATACATAGTTCACTTTTTGTTCAAAAATTCCATTCAAGGCGTCCATCGAAATCCCCATTTGCTCAGCCGCCATTTTCGTTCTCGCAACATAAATAAATTCTGCCAAATACCCCTGCTTTTCTCCTGAATTGCCCCTTGTATCTTCTATAGAAGACAAATTTTTACTTATCTTATTCCTAAGAGAATCGATCCTCTCTTTTTCTTCTTTTGAGTTTTTCTGTTTTGGAACTACAACCAAAAACAACTTCACCGTGTCAGGTCTTACAAAAGAGCTCTTGTTTACTTCATATTGAGATCTAATTTCTGCATCTGTGGGAGGGGATATTTTGCTAAAATCTGCACTCTTTTTTTGTCCAATATACACTTGAACCGCAATTTGTCCACGTAAAAATTCCTTAGCCTCCGCAACAGTCATATCAGTTTGTTCTTTTATAAAACTATCAAGACTTTGATTTCTTTCACGCTTAATCAATTGGGCAAATTCAGCTTCAGTGATAGGATAGCCAACTTGCTGACTTAACATATTATTGAAATACTCACTAACCTGAGAATCAGTAATTTTAATTCCTTCCTTTTCTGCTACTTGTTTCAATAGTTTCTCATTAACTATCCCATCTAAAACTTTACGTCTTTCCTCTATGGAAAGTTTCCTGCCATACCCCTTTTCTAGCGCTAAAACCTGTCTCTTAACCTGCCCTAAAGTTATAGGCTCACGTCTTAAAAGCTTAACTTCAGCTATTGGCTGCAAATCTGCCTGAGCATTCAACGAAAAACAAGAACAAAAAATAAGGAATAATAATAGAATAAAACCCCGCTTCATCTTCCATCCTACCAGCAAAGAAATTGAATAGATACCAAAGTGGCACCTTACATTCGTAAACTACAACAAATTTAAACAGTCTATGTTACAAAGAATAAACACCTCTAATTTTTTAACCAAAACGCATCCACCGCCAATATCCTCAAGGCTCAGTTACGCTGTTAAAAGTTTATCTTATAACGCAATTCTTACGCCATATTTATTTCTAAAAAAGAATCTGTTAATACCACTAAAACCATTTCCCACATCAAACGAATATAGCGCTACCCCCAAAAGAGCTCCAAGTTCAACATCAGAATTAAGCGCGTACTTCAGCCCTACTTCAAATAGCAGATTGCCATAATTCTTCTTTGAACGATAGGCATCACTCGAAGTATAACGTATATTGCGAAAAATGATATTTACTGGTATTCTAAACCTAGAAGCCTTAGAAAAAGCTTCAGTGTAGAGCCCATAGTCCGTTATAGAAAAAACAGATTTCCCCATATCTAAAACAATCCCTTTGCCTTTATGGGAAAGACGCAACTCCGCTAGTAAATTCGGAAACCTATAACCCAGAGTGATTCCAGCAGAGTGCAAAAAGACGAGACTGTGTGAAACATTCAGCGCGTTCAAAGCAAAGTCGCCACAAAACCCAAATATAAACCCATTATTTGTCGCAACACGCATCCCAACATCGATTCCAGGCTGAAAAGAAGAAAGAGTATCCGAAAGGATAGGAGAAGAATTTAGGAAAGCCAAAGAAGGTCCTAAAGATATTTCAATAATAGAACCCGTATATGAAAAAATGCCTATAACCCTATTTCCTAATTCGCTATCGCGTTCAAAGGAAAGTTTTAAATTAAAATTACGATAGATCTGCTCTTCGATACTAAACTTACCACCAAAATCTGGTACTTTTCTGTAGGAACCATCACGCTTCAATGCAAAATTACTCATCTCAAGTTCAGATTCCAACACCACAGCAAACAAAGATTGAGTAAAAGAAAACAATATAAACAAAATGGTAAGACAAAATGCTTTTTTCATCAAAGTAGAGCCTTTACAGAAAATTCAAAAACAACTGAACGCCTCAGATCATTATAAAACAAAGGGTTGAATGGCATTTTCAAATTAAACTCAAAGTCAGATAAGACGAAGGTAAAAAATGGTGCTATAGAAAAAGTAAACGGAGTAATTTCTGCCACATTAGGCAAACTTAACGCTGTGAGCAACGAAATGCCACCGTGCAGTCTATACATTTCCAAATTGCCAAATCCCAAAAGTAAATTTAAACCTACGAAATTATTGCCCCTCACCCCTATTTTTTCTAGATCTTTTGGTAATTGAAATGGAGAGGAAAGAAAAAATGAAAGTGCCATATCAAAAAAATCCCGCTTTATACCGGGCTCAACCAATAAATATAAATGGGACGCTAGGTCTTTTAAACTTAACACTTTTTGAATTGGTATATTCGCAAGCCCCATTTTCAAAAGTAGCTGAGCATCTTCCATTTCAACACTTGCCATAACGCCACTTCTTAACTTAGAGTCTTCCACCGTCTGTTTAGAAATAAAACCTATAAAACTTTCAAAAATAAAAGCTGAATATACAAAGCCCACTCGAAAATCATTTGTAAGAGCAAAGTCTTTAGAAGCTTTTGTGTTCCAAGAACCATAAAATCCCGAATAAAAGCCATTAGGTGCAACGCCATAGACAGCCAGACCTAAGCCACCAATTGCTAAGTCTGGGCGAAACACGTTTGCGGGATACCCCCTTGCAAAGGCTGAATTAGGGACAGACCTTTTCACATGTTCCCTTAAAATAGAATCTGACGATAATTCATCATATTTTCCAAAAAATAGAGATACAGATAATGGCAATCCCTTAATGCTTGGGAAATTCGCAGAAGCATTCAAAAATTCTCTCGCGTCTTTTTGAAGCATTTCTGAGCGCGCCCCGTCTTCCTTATTTATGTTGAAAAAGACATCCGCCAAAATTGAAAAATCAAAATATACAAACTTCAACTTCTCTATGCGAAAGCCTGTATTTAAGTGAAAAAGACTACTTACATCTCCTTTTTTTTCACCCGAATACATATAATACCCTATCTCAAAAGGATATACAGGCAAACATATAGAATGCAAATACCCCATTGAGAGAAAAGATATCACTACTACAAAAAAATACTTTCGCATGACTTTAATCTGCATCATCGGCTAGAACAAGACAAAATATAACAAAATCATTCTACAACCAAAAGAC
Organism: uncultured Treponema sp.; assembly: GCA_963541705.1. Lineage (GTDB taxonomy): Bacteria > Spirochaetota > Spirochaetia > Treponematales > Treponemataceae > Treponema_B. Next base: position 314 of record CAUTVN010000053.1, on the reverse strand, counting down.
AAAAGCGCTCTCATCCTAAATATCTCAGAAAAAGTATTAAAAACTATTTTTTATTTAGTTTACCCGAAATATGGAGCACATTGTTAGCAAACTCAAATTTCAAGCTACCCTCAAAATGATATTCAGCATCATCGCTATATTTATCAGCCTTAAAAGGAAGATTTTCCCAGTTCAAATTTTTCATATCGCTGGCATCTTCAGAAAGCAAATATTCATCCTTTATCATATACTGATTATGCTCGTCTACGTCCGCAAAATCTTTTGCAATTTTTGCATCTTTTAGCACATCAAAATTCCCATTTTTGTCTGTAACC
>CAUTVN010000052.1:0-9721 GCA_963541705.1 uncultured Treponema sp. | reverse complement strand
GCGGGCGGATTAAGAAATATGCCATATTAAGCTGTTCGAGCTGAGGAATGAATCCTGTCTTATCCGCGTATACGTAACCACCTTCTATCATGGAAGGAAAATCTTGGATGCCCACAGGCACGGGTTGTTTTTTCTGCATAGTTCACATACTAACATTAAAAAGTAATTTATTCAAATTCTTTTATATACCGAAACTCTAGCTACCTTTTCTCTATCTTCCACTCACAAAGCGTTCGCTCGCCCTCGCCTATGACAGCGCCAATTAGAAAGACGTCTTTCTCCGACGAAGCGTATTTTTCCGCATAGCCCGCCTCTTTTATCTGCTCAATTGCCTCTTCTGGAGTGCCCCCAACTTTAAACTCAAAGATATAGATAGCATTCGCTGTTTCAACTTCGGCATCAGATCGCCCACGGTGGCTGTGTACTTCCAAACGAACATACTGCCCCATAAGGCGAAAAATGAGATAGATGGTTGTTTGGTAGTTATATTCTCTCAAAAAGACCTTGTCGGGTGGCAAAGAGTCGTAGGGAATGCTCGCCATAAGAGCTTTTATAAGATTTAGAACATCGTCTATATCTCCTGCCCTCATACTTTCTAAGAATCGCCCTATATAAAAAGGCTCTTTCATTCCAAGGCAAGCGCTTGTATATATCCTCATCAAACGATCTAAAAAAGCATATTTTACTTCGTCATTTGGAAAGCCTAAGAAAAATCGTCCATAACCTAAATCATCGCATCTCTTTATTGTCAGATAGCCCGCCTGAAAGAGAAATGGTGGCAAATTACCATAGTCCATTCGATACGTATCCATCTCTCTGATGTCTAGCGGTATATTCCCTTCAAAGTCTTCTATCTTAACTGCATGGTTTTCTAGAACCTTAACCATAAAAGTTGGTGTGCCACTTGCGAACCAATAATCGCCTAGTCGTTTTTTTTCAAAAACGTTAACAAGACTGAAAGGATTATATATCCTCTCTTCTTTTTCGCTAAAACGATAGCCGTCATATTTAGCTCGCAAAATATTTAACATTTCCTCATAACTTTTGTTATATCGGAAAGCTAGAGTCTCTATTTCTTGGGCAAAGTTAGAAAGCAATTCTTCTTCTGTGATACCACAAATGCTAGAATATTCGGAGTCGAAGCTGATGTCAAACAGGTTGTTTAAGTCTGAAAAAATGCTCACTTTACTAAACTTGGTAACGCCTGTTAAAAAGCTTACGTGAACATAGTCGTTTGCGCTCTTCAAAACGCTATAAAAAGCCTTTAGCATGGAGCGATAGTAGTCATTTAGCTCAGGGTTTTCTAACGTGGCAACAAGGGGTTTGTCGTATTCGTCTACTAAGACTACAACCCGTTTGCCAAATTTGTTATATAGCGCTTCTATTATTGTTGCAAAAGCAGTGTCAGCGTCTGTAGGGGCAAATTCAACGCCATAGTCTTTTTTCCACTTATCTATATGATAGTTTAGGATTGTACTTAAGTGTTCTTTTTCCGTATATGCTTTGGAGTTTAAGTCCATCTTTAGCAGAGGATAGCTCTGCCACTCCTCCCCGCTCTCAGCCTTAATTTTCTCTATGGCGAGCTCTTTAAAAAGCTCTTTTTTTCCTTTATAGTATGCTTCTAGCGTAGACACAAACAGGCTTTTGCCAAACCTTCGGGGACGAGCCAAAAAATTGGTACGCCCCAATTCTTCCAGCTGAGGGATGAAATGTGTCTTGTCGACATAAACATATTTTCCTTCTATCATCGACGTAAAACTTTGGATACCCACCGGCATGTGTCTTTTCTTTTGCATAGAAAAAAGCATAACACAAAAAGACTTTTTGTTCAAACTAAATCTCTTTGTGAAGTCTCAATCTACAACCCAAACATAGCATCACACTGACTGTTTCGCCCCTCGAGACTGATCAGGCAACGCCCTTGAATATGCACAGATCGCAACCCCGAATTCGATCGGATTCGATCCTCGAAACTGCACAGTTCGCGACCCCTAAACCGATCAGTTTCACACCCCTAAACAATGCAGTTCGCGACCCCGAAACTGCACAGTTTCGACCCCCTAAACTGATCAGTTTCGAGGCCCGAAACAGCGCTGTTTGCGAGGTTGAAACATACAGATTTTTTCTGTAATTTGAGACCTAACAGATATTGACAATATCACCGATTATAAAGATACTGCTGTAATCTTTAATGATTACCTTAAAGTTTTAAGGAGGGTAACTTTTTTATGAAGAAACATATTTTTTTTGGAACACGGACAAAAATTGCCGTGTTGGGTCTATCGCTGGGCATCGCCGTCTTTGCCTTCGCAATTTCTTGCAACCACGGCAATAACACAAACAATACAAACAATACAACACAAAGAAACACACAAGCGACTGGTCCCCTTCCAGTAACTTTTGATCCAACTTTGGACACTCTCAATCTTACCGTATTCACCGTCTCGGGCACGAACGCAAAGCCGGGAAAAATTCCTCTAGCACTGGGGGGGGGGGCGAAACAGAAGTAACAATTGCAGAGTCTAACGTTTCCATTACTTTTCAACAAACTGACGCTCCAAAACTAACCTGCTCCGAGTCTTTTCCCATTAAGCTAAAGGCTGGAGATATAAAGGTTCTCAACTTTTCCACACAAAAAACTGACAAATATAACGCTTGGTTTAGACAGGTAATATTATATGTGCCAGTAAAGACTAGAGAACTAAAAAAACTTACAGTTCTCGGTGTCAACGCTGCGAGCGGAACTGCTACAGTAGCACACAACAAAAATAAAGTACAAAAAGCAGATATTAACTTGATGTTTACAGGAAGCTCACCTGTAGTTTTCACTATGACTCCAGAAACAGTGGATCTTCCAGCAGAAGGTAGCGAAGGGAGGTTTACACTTTCGGTAGAAGCCGGGGGTGGATATGTTGCTTGGAGCAAAGTAGTAACCGTAAAAAGAGGCAAGGACTTTAGCAATACTGAAATAAATCCCACAATGGACGATGTTGTCGAAACATTACGTGGACGCTTAGACTGGGCGGACACAATAGTAGACAGTCACCTTTCTTTGCCAAGACAACTAAGTGGGTCAGTGCAAATTGAATGGAAGTCTAAAACACCAGATTATTGCAATGAGTATGGTAGAATAAAGCAAGATCTAAGAAATGTTACTGCGACGCTCGAGGCAACTATCATATATAACGGAGAGACTAGAGTAGAAGAGTTCTCTACAACAATTGCGCGAATAGCCGATACGAATATTTCCGATGCCAATAATCCCAGCATTTATTATAACTGTTTTGACCCAGACTTCTTAGTCTGTTCATACTATTCAGACCAAAATAAGTTTTTGATAAGAGATATAAACACAGTCTCAAAAACAATAACACTACAATTGGTGCAAACAGACGTTCTAGGAAGCCTAGGAGAGATTGAGGATTCAACCGAATACCAGTCTATGTTGATAGACATTACAAATCGTTTTGGGGAGCCGTATAGAGAGTTGATGAGAGCTACAACAGTCGCATCTGACAAAGTTATAAGCTATCTAAGGAGGTTTGGTATATACGGCGGTGGCTACGCAACGGATACAGATATTTTTACTACTACTAAAGGTATGTTCGGATATGAAGGAGATTTGGATGCTTTTACAGCATTAGATGCCACAAAACGTTCCGAACTTGTGAAAAAGGGACTAGCCAGCTTGAAAAAACTTTATTGCGAAAAACTTGGTGTTGCTCAAAACACCGAAGACGATAAGCTAGAACTAGCATTGCGTAAGGCTCAAAAAGCATATATTGCGCTTTCGGTCTATAAAAGAAAGGTTGAAAGAACTTTTGAGTACGAACTAGTTGGCGATCGTCTTAAGATAAAGAATGAATATGATAGTGTTGCAGGTTGGGATGGGCAAAAGGCATGTTCGTATAGAGGGTATCGAAGAGAGTCTAACGTAAATTTATGGGTGACTCCAAACTTTACAATGGGCAACACTTTTGTAAATGTAAGTGCATCCAAAGACGAATGGTCACCTAGAACTCAAAATTTTAGCAATGTACAGGTGCAAAGCGACGGCACTTTTGTTTGCTACATTGGTAACCTGCCACACCGTGCAGTAATGTGTTCTATGACTCCTAATGGGAGTGAGATGACAGTTAAGATTCATAGCGCCCCAAGTGATGTGGAAGAAATTAAAGGCACTTATACCCTTCGCTTCGATCCAAAGTCGCTCGCAACACTTTAATATTGTTTGAAAAGTAGCTTTTTTAAGGCATCTTAAGCGTGGGTTTAGCAAAAACTCACACTTAAGATGCTTTTTTTTGCAGAAAATGTAGCTAATTCAGCACTCATATTGGAACGTTTGTTGCATATGTTATATTGACCTTCTGCCTATTTTGCTGATATCATATGACCATGTCTTTTGCCACGAGTCAACAAATAGATAAATATCTAGAGTTATATAAAGATGTCTCTGTCACTTTTTCTAAAGAGATTATGGAAGTTTTGGGCTTTGACGCAAAGCAGGCGCACGTGCGAGCGTCTGGCGGGCAATGGTCTTGCATAATCAACTCTAGTTCTATGTCTGGTGCAAAAATTATCTGCAGCAAACATAGCGAAATATTAAAAAATGTTTCTACAAAAAGCGGTTCTAATGCGTCTTTGCGCTTTTCGTTTATGGACGCAGACTCAAAAGAGCCTGTCTCGTTTTTTGTGAACATAAGACTACTTGGCGTTTCAGACTACCAGATGCAAGACTTAGCCTTGGTCAGTTTGGAATATACGCAAAGAGCGCCAGATGCGCTGATTGAGCGTCTTGGAAAATTGATTAGCGCTTCGGTCAACGCAAAGAAATATGCAAACGAAAGAATTGTGCTAAACGATGTTAATATGCGTCGCATTTCGCTTTCAAAAAAAGAGACAGTGGTTTTTATAGACGGGGTGCCTCGCAGGTGTATATTGCAAAACATATCTTTTTCGGGAGCGACGGTCTATATGATGGGTGTTGCAACTTTTCTAAAAAACAAGACAGTAACCTTGAAGTTTGACTTTAACGACCCAGAGTCGGTGGTTTCCATCAAAGGCAAAACGACAAGAGCCACTCCACTGGAAGACAGAAAAGATTTGGTTTCGCTCAATATTGAATACGAGCAACACATAATGAATTATAATTTATATTTGAGCCGATATTTTGAACTGCCAAGGAAGAAGCACCAAGCAGAAGCGGAAAATGCAGAGCAGTAAAGTCCTAGACTGGTTCAATTTATTGCTCTATTGGAAGAGCTGTGGAACAAAAAACAAAGTCTAATTTGGACTCTATTGTATATATAGAAATCTCTAAAGAGATTTTAGAAAAACACTCGCACCATAGTGCATTGCTAGAACTAGAAGAAAATGTCCCCTTGCCGGTTCAGTTGCCAGATGGTGTGAAAAAGATAGAAGATTTCTCTCCGTCTATGCTAACCATAGAGGTGATTCTCGCGGGAATGTTGGTTGTTTTTGCTAACGATAGGCAAAATATGCATATCGCTTATTACAGAAAAGTCTTTGCTTCCCTCCGTCCAAATATAAAAGATGAGCTTTTTTCGACCGTCGCCATAAAAATTAACAATGAAGACTATGCTATGGCAGAAGACTTGTTGCATTCTCTAATCGGATTTGATGAGGTCGACCTAAATGCCCGTCTTATGCTTGCCTATCTCTACGAAAAAATGTCTAAAGAAAAACCTTCATATAGAGATTTGGCGAGAGATGTATATGACGACTTGATATGTTCAGAACCCCCTTTTCCACCAGTTTTTTTTAACGCAGCCATCTTCTTTATGGAAGAAGAAAATTACCAAAAAGCAAAAGATTTGTTAGAAACTTATATCGTGCTAAAAATTGACGACGAGGAAGAAGAAGAGATGCGAAAGGTTGAAAAGGCTCAAAATGTTTTGAACCACCTAAACAGTCAAGTGATGAGCGACGAAGCTTTTCAGCAAGCTTATTCAGATATAAAAAACGGAAAACTGGAAAAAGCTTTGCCTCATATTCATTTCTTTATAGAAAAACATCCTTTGGTCTGGAACGGCTGGTTTTTGTTGGGTTGGGCGCTTAGGTGTCAAAAAAGATGGGGGGAAGGCGAGAAGGCGCTAAAAAAATGTCTAGAGCTCTATAAAACAACCATCGCTACCGCTCAGCTTGGAAAAAATGAACACTCCAATATTTGCAATGAACTCTCTCTTTGTCTAATAGAAGAAGGAAAGGTTGACGAAGCTTGCCTTCTTTTGGAAGAAGCGCTTGCAAAAGACTGCGAAAATATCACATTAATTGCTAATTTGGGGCTTATCTCGCTAAAAAAAGGAGATAGGCTTAAGGCAATTTCCTATTTTCGCACGGCGCTATATATTGACCCAAATGATGAAATTTCTAAAACTATGTTAGCAGATATTGAATAGTGTTATTCTTGATTTTTTTAAGGAGATTTTTATGAGCTTTGTAGACAAAATGAAAAGACAGGCTAGAGACTTTGGCAATGTGCTTATTTTGCCGGAGTCTACGGAAGAGCGCACATTGAAGGCGGCGCGTATCATTGTTGACGAGAAAATTGTTTCTAAACTAATTTTGGTAGGAACAAAAGAAGAAATCGAAGCGGCAGCAGGAAAAGTTGGAGTAAAACTTTCGGGCATAGAAATTGTAGAGCCAAAACATTCACCATTTTTGGAAAAAGCGGCTTCGGCATACTATGAAAAGCGAAAAGAAAAAGGGCTGACAAAAGAGCAGGCAATCACCGAAGTAGTAACCAATTTAGGGTTTGCTGCAATGATGTTGTCTTTGGGACAGGCTGACGCTATGGTCGCGGGCGCTCAAAACACTACGTCTGATGTTTTGCGAGCAGGGCTAAAAATGATTGGCACCAAACATGGAATGAAGACAGCTTCGTCTTGTTTTTTGATGGATACAAAAAATCCAAATCTTGGAGCGAATGGAATTTTTATATTTTCAGACTGTGCTGTCCTGCCCTCCCCTTCGGCAGAACAATTGGCAGACATTGCCTGCTCTGCAGCCCAAAGTTGCGTAACATATACTGGGGCAGACCCTGTTGTTGCAATGCTTTCTTACTCCACAAAAGGTTCGGGAGGAGATAAAGACCCTAACATTCTGAAAGTTCGAGAAGCTTGCAAAATATTAAAAGAAAGAAAAGTTCATTTTGTTTATGATGGCGAAATTCAACTAGACTGTGCAATCGTGCCTGCTGTTATGCAAAAAAAAGCTCCGGACTCACCTGTTAAGGGTCAAGCTAATACTCTTATTTTTCCAGATTTGGCCGCAGGAAATATCGGCTATAAATTGGTGCAACGCATTGCAGGAGCTGAAGCATTGGGACCGTTTTTGCAAGGCTTCGCAAAGCCTATCTCAGACCTTTCTCGCGGTTGTTCTATCGAAGACATTGTTACGACCGCAGCAATTACATTAGTGCAGGCAGGAAGAAAAAACGGCTAGACAATTTTAATTTATGGAACAACTTTTTAGGAGAAATTGATGCCAACACCACATCTAGAAGCAGAAAACGGACAGATTGCAGAGCGCATTTTGTTGCCGGGCGACCCGTTGCGAGCAAAATTTATTGCAAAAGAATTGTTAGACTCCCCTATTTGTTACAACCAGGTGCGTGGCGCACTCGGCTTTACGGGACTTTGGCATGGAACGCCGGTCTCGGTGCAAGCAACGGGTATGGGGCAGCCATCTATGTCAATCTATGCTACCGAACTTTTTTCGCAATATGGGGTGAAAAAAGCTATCAGGATTGGCACTGCAGGAGCACTAAAGCCTGAAATTCCACTCAAATCTTTGGTTTTGGCAATGAGCTGTTGCACAGATTCATCTTTAAATCTCCAATATTTTAATGGTTTTGCCTACGCTCCCACTGCCTCTTTTTATCTATTGAATGAAGCATATAATGTTGCTACGCAAAAAAAATTGACTTATCAAGTGGGTTCGATAGTTACTTCAGACGTTTTTTATGACGATGAGCAGAGGTGGCGAATGTGGGAGCGTTATGGGGTATTAGCTGTAGAGATGGAAAGCGCTGCTTTATATACTATAGCTGCAAAATATGGCGTAGAGGCTCTTTCCATTTTGACCATATCCGATAATGTCGCAACAACAGAATCCACCTCTTCAAAAGAACGCGAAAAAGGTTTTTTGAGTATGGCAGAACTTGCGTTGGATGTTATTGTTAGGTAGATTGTTTGTTGTATGGAAGCTAAAAAAAAGAAGGAAGACTCTTCAATCTTTAGGAGTGGGATGGCTCTTTCCTTGCTCACGCTTTTTTCAAGAGTATTGGGGCTTATGCGAGAAATGGTAAAGTCTCGCCTCTTGGGCACTTCGCCACTGGCGGACGCTTTTACGGTTTCGTTTTTAATTCCAAACTTATTGCGACGCCTTTTTGCAGAAAACAGTATGACAGTCGCTTTCATCCCAACTTTTAAAGAACTAATAGAAAAAGACAAGGCTGAAAGTGAGAAAAAAGAGGAGATGAGAGCATTCCTTTCTTCAATCTTCACTCTGTTAACTTTTTTTACAACTTTGGTGGTAATTTTAGGAATTTTACTGACTCCATATATATTAAAATTCTTGTTTCCTAAGCTGGTTGACCAAAATAGTGCAATTGTGTTAACCCGAATAATGTTTCCATATTTGATATTTATATCTCTTGCGGCTTTTTTGCAGGGAATATTAAATGGAATAAAAATATTTGCACCCTCTGGTTTTACACCAATACTATTCAATCTTTCAGTTATTTTGGGCGCTTATTTTTTTTCAAAATATTTTGGAAATGCAGCCATTGCGATGTCGATAGGGGTAACAGTTGGCGGGTTTTTGCAGATGGCTTTTCAAGCGCCATATGTTCTAAAACACCGTTTTTATTTTAACTTTTCTACATTGCGCACTTCGCTTAGAAACGAATATACACGAAAAACACTTCGTCTCATCTCTCCCACAATTATTGGTATGTCAGCATATCAGGTGAACGATTTGGTTTCAACTTCACTTGCTACGGCATATGGCACAGGCATTGCATCAAGCTTGCAGTATTCGTTAAGGTTGCAGGAGTTATTGTTGGGAGTGTTTGTTGTTTCTATTAGTTCCGTTATTTTGCCTGATCTTTCTTCTTTTGCTATAAAGAAACAATGGCAGTCTTTTCAAACTATGCTCTTGCAAACTATGAAAATAATCGCACTCATTACAATTCCTGCGAGTTTTTTTGCTTTTTTTTGTAGTGAAGAAATAGTTTCTATAATTTACAAAAGACATAACTTTGATGGTGAATCTGTTAGACTTACGGTGCTGGCGTTTAATTGCCACATTGTAGGACTTTTTTTTATTGCATTAAATCGAGTGATTGCACCTGCTTTTTATGCGATGCGTGATTCGGATTCGCCAACAATCGCAGGTATCGCATCTTTTTTTGTAAATATAGTATGTGCTATTCTTTTGGTTCCATATTTTTTTGGAGGCGGTATTGCTAGTGCTTTAACCATTTCAAGCTTTGTTAATACCATTTTTTTGTTTTTCTTTTTGAGCAGGAAACATGTTATTAACATAAAATATATAATAATAAATATTATTTCCTTCTCTCTAAAAATAACTTGTTTTTCTTTTATCGCATCTTTGCCTATAATTGTGTTTCTGAAAACACTGGAAAAATTGTTTATTTTAGATTGTTCAATCAATACAATTAGTGCTTTTATTATGT
>CAUTVN010000051.1:0-9857 GCA_963541705.1 uncultured Treponema sp. | reverse complement strand
AGCGAAAATGGCAAAAACTTCTCCCATGGAGAAAGACAGATCATCTGCTTTGCCAGAGCCTTAGCATTCAATCCCAAACTCTTAATATTAGACGAAGCAACTAGCAACATCGATGTTGAGACAGAAAGGCTCATAACAAAAGGAATAGATGTCTTAAAAAAAGGCAGAACCACATTGATTATAGCGCATAGACTTGAAACAATAAAAAATGTTGATATGGTCTATCACATAAAAGATGGTGTTATAGCAGAAAAGGGTAAGTTTGAAGAATTGCACGATTTTGAACATACATTCGATTAAAAAATCTAATTTATAGGCATAGGTATATCTCAAGATATATCTATGCTGTCCCCCTTTAACAAAGGGGGACGGTATCAAGTGTATAGAATTTAGGCAATAATAAATCTTATACTACTCCAATGTTGACTAGTAATTTTTTTGCGGAAAGCATATTGTCAGACTTCCATATAGGAGGAATAAAGAATTTTCCTCATCCCTACTATCAAGATGCAAATAACACAATTTTTAATGAAGATTGTTTAGAAATGTTGCCTTTGTTTCCGGATGATTTTGCAGATTTAATTTTTGCAGATCCCCCTTACCATCTTTCGAATAATGGCTTTACTTGTAAAAATGGTCGCAGGACAAGTGTAAACAAGGGAAGATGGGATATGAGTGCAGGTTTTGAATCGGATGTTGATTTTTATAGCGAATGGATTGATGAATGCCATCGTATTTTAAAGGCAGATGGAACCATATGGATAAGTGGCACGTATCATAGTATATATATTTGTGGTTTTTTATTGCAACAAAAGGGGTTTCATATTTTGAACGATATTGTATGGCTAAAGCCAAATGCATCGCCAAATTTAAGTTGTCGTTTTTTTACAGCCTCACATGAAACGCTTATTTGGGCAAAAAAAACTAAAACTGCAAAACACAGATTTAATTATTTGGAAATGAAAAATGGCCATTTCCCAGAAGATAAACTAAAAAAAGAAAACACTCAAATGCGTTCTGTTTGGTCGCTTCCTACCACTCCGCTAAGTGAAAAGAAATATGGTAAACACCCGACTCAAAAACCACTCGCTTTGCTAAAAAGGATTTTGAGCGCCTCAACAACAGAGGGTGCTGTCGTATTAGACCCTTTCAATGGCAGTGGTAGCACAGGGGTTGCATCTGCTATTCTTGGTGGACGTTTTTATTTTGGGATAGAAATGAGCAGTGAATACTGTGAAATAACAAAACAAAGGCTGGAAGAACTTAGCGCAAAAGAAAAGGAATTTCAGAATGAGTGAAAAAGGTTCAATAGCAAGTAATCAAGGTAGGATACTTGAAAAGGCTGTCGAAACTACCTTTCAAGCTAAAGGATTTGAAATATTAAAATATAGAACATGGGAGCGAAACAAGGAAAAGTATTCACATGAACTGTTATTAGAAAATTGTCCGTTTAAAAATATTTATGGGCATGATGGGAATACCGAGTTTTTATTGAAATCCAGAAAGTTTGATTGCGAGATTAGAATTGAATGCAAATGGCAACAGTCAAATGGAAGCGTAGACGAAAAATTTCCATATTTATATCTTAATTGCATAGAAGCCATGCCTGAAAAAGAAATAATCATCATTGCAGATGGTGGCGGGGCAAAGAAAGGTGCAATAGAATGGCTCAAAAACTCAATAGAAACGAAAAAGTATACCAATAAGAACAATAACAACAAAATAATCTATGTCTTCACTCTAACAGAATTCATAAAATGGGCAAATTCCAGATTTAGATAGAATCCTTTTTAGTGTTTTTTCTTAGATCCTCTATAGGATTTATAGATTGTTTTACCCTTCTTGCCTTCCTTTCTTTTTGTTCTATGCATTCCTTTTTCTTTTTTTCCCTCTTTTTTATTCTCTTGTTTTGCCTCGAATTTTTCCAACAATAATAGAGAAGGAGCAATAGTTTGAATTGTCTTTTTTGAAAGAGACGAAACAGACATTGCATACATCCTGCCAGTGCGCACAATTTCGCCCGCTACAATATAGTCTGCTTCTGTGTGATACATACAAGAAGAAGGATGTATCGCTATTTTGTCGGTTGTGAGAGTTCTATATACGCCACGCTTATATCTTATGCACACCCCTTGAATCATGCCTTTTGCAATACACATTAAATAGTCTTCTATGTCGCCCCCGCTTTTTATAGGAACCCCAAGAGACGAAACAATTAGCTCAAGCTGTTCTTTTATGTTTTTAATTTCTTGCATTATCTTAAAATCTAAAAAAGTCTTTTTGCACCACGCTTCTTGCTCCCCATTTGCAAAAAACATTTTAAAGGCCTTTAAAAAAGAAACAAAGTCGCCTCGTTTGTCGCTAAATATTGTATGAGCACTTCGTGCTTCTGTCTCAAATCCATCCGGAAAACTAAAAGGGCTTCTCACAGAAAGAAAAGACGCCGCAATTATCACGTCTTCAATTGCATCGGGATAGTTTAATATGCTCTCCGCAAGCATACGAGATTGACGAGGGGGTAGCGGAAACTTGCACATGATTTTTCCGATATAGCTTAAAGAACGGTCTTTTTCCAACACGTTTAGCATATTCAGCGTATCTATTGCCCCAATTATGTCTTTTTTGCTCGTGGGAGAGATGAAATCAAAACTTTCAAAGTCATAAATTCCAAGCTCACTCATTCTCATAACCACTTCAGACAAATCTGTTCTATATATTTCTTCTATCGTATATAGCGGGCGACTCTCAAAATCTGCACGTGTATAAAGCCTATAGCAAGTACCTGCCTCTGTCCTTCCGGCTCTTCCACGCCTCTGGTTGCAAGACGATTTTGAAATTACAGTTTCGTCTAGGCTAGAGGTGAATGTATAGGGATTATAAAAATTGAGTTTTGCGAGTCCCGAATCTATCACTGTGTTTATATCATTTATTGTTATGGAAGTTTCTGCAATATTTGTAGAAATAACCATTTTTTTCTTGCCAAACGGTGGAGAAAGAAATACTCGGTCTTGCTCTTCCTTGCTAAGTCTACCATAAAGCGGGACTATCATGAGTTTTCTATACCATCTTTCTTTTGATAGCCGTTCTATGCAGTTTTTTATGCTTCGCTCGCCGGGCAAAAACACCAAGATTCCGCCTTTTCTTTTTTCGGTTATCACTCTTTCTGTAATTTCTGTTATTTTTTCATACAACAGCTCTTCTGCTTCTTGATTTTCTGTAGAAGCATTAATTGGCAATGGATCAAATATCAGTGTTACAGGAAAAGGAATAGACTCTATTTTTATTATGGGACAATTGTCAAAATATTTAGAAAAAAGTTCTGTGTTGATAGTTGCAGAAGAAATAATCACCTTAAAGTCATGTCTTGCTTTTAAAATTCTTTTTAAAAGTCCTAAAATAAAATCGATGTCGAGGCTTCGCTCGTGTGCTTCATCCACCATAATTATAGAATATTTGCTTAAATATGGGTCTAGCTTCAATTCTTGCAATAGAATGCCATCGGTCATTATTTTTATTTTTGTACGCTCGTCGGTAACATCTGCAAATCTCATTTTGTAGCCTATAACATCTGGGCGTTCACACTTTAATTGTTTTGCGATAAATTCACTAACAGACAAAACCGCTATTCTTCGAGGTTGAGTCACTCCTATTATTCCAGTTTGGCTATATCCTGCTTCGTGCAAAATTATGGGGATTTGTGTTGTTTTGCCAGAACCAGTTGGACTTTCCACCACAATAACATTATTCTCTTTTATTGCATCCAAAATTATGTCTTTTTGGGTATATACTGGTAGGGATTTATATTTAATCATATAGTAGGTTGTATTTTACAAAATTAGAGCCTGAAAACCTTTTGTCTCCAAGCTCTAAAAAGTATTGACTGATAAATTATTGTAACTTATTCAAGATTGTAGAAAGACGAGTCTTGTCAAACAATTCTATTGGGCGACCCTCTGAATATTTCACAGAATCGTCTGTAAAAGTACCTGCAGTCATGCAAATGCCACGTCCAGCCTTTGCCTCGCGCAATTTTGAATGGAACTCTCTAATTAAAAGCTCCCCCACGGAACCTTGCGAGCGAAAAAAGCGAAATACGACAACATCCGAAAACTTTGGAGTATTAACTTCTACAATTATATCGCTATATTCCGTCAATGCTTGTATATCTAAGATCTTCACCTTTCCTGAACTTCCATAAAACCGTCCCGCAATTTTCCTGCAAAGTCCTACAAACTCACTTTGCCCTGACATTAGATATGTCTGCAGGTTTTTATTTTTGTTCATTTCTTGGTACGAATTTATCAACATAGCAACATCTTTGTATCCCGGACTTAGCTGTTGCAACTCCTTCAATATAGAGAGCGACTTAGGAATATCTCCTAATTTAATATTAACCTGAGCTAGTCTATAACGCAGATCGTTAGCAATATCCAAAGGAACATTCATATGTTTCAAACCAATGGTAAAATCTTCCTTTGCCTCTTTATATTGCCCAGCTTTTGCTCTAATCATGCCTGTATACAAAGAAGACTGAGCTCCAAAGCTCGGGTCCGCCCTGAGTCTATCCAATATTTTAAGACATTTTTCTGTCTGTCCAATTTCATAAAAACACTCGCCTAAAGCAAAGAGAACTTCCTTATCATCAGGTTTTATTTCCATTGCCTTCTGCAAACTAGGAATTGCATCAGAATACTTATGCATCTTTTGATATGCTTGTCCCAAATACTTTAGAGCCAGCACATTGCTAACTTGTGTGACAAGAGTCTTTTTAAAATTGCCTATAGCCTTTTCATATTCTTTGTCTAAGTAGTAGACGTAACCTAAGTTATAGTTCATTTCTGGGTTGTGCGGGTCAAGCGCCATCGCCCTAATCAAAGCCTTTTTTGCCTCTTGAGTTCGAGAAGTTTTTATTCCCGTAATTCCACACCTCAGCATAATAACAAATTGTTCGCCTACAGGTATTTCCGCCATCTTATTCATAAGCACCGCATAGCAAGAATACGCTTTTTCCCAATTCTGTTGCTGAAAAGCCACTTCTCCCATCATAGTCAGCCCTGTAACATCCTGTGGGTTTTGTGCCAATCTTTTACTCGCCTCTCTCATTAATGCAGAAACATCTTTTCTGCGTCCTTCATCAGCTCCTTTCTTTGCGTTTTTTACCTTTCCGCTAACGACAATTAAAAGAGCAAGAACCGAAGTTATAATGAAAACAGAGATAATTATTGTGTACGACATAATCAATCCATTATGATATATATAGTAATATCTGTCAATAAGAACGCTCGCCAATAGGCAAGCGCAACCAAATCTAGCATTTCAACACCTTTCGATTCATCTTGTTAAGCATACGAAAAATCACTATTTCCAATAAATTCCCTTAATATAGACTGTCCATGCACAAAAGACGAAGGCATGGGCAAAAAGTTGTTTAGAAAAGTAAGAAGGCGAGACGCTTCGTTATAGCCCTTCTCTGTGGGTTTTACTCCTCTAAGAAGAGGCTCTGCATATATTTTCAAAACCGCAAGTTCATAGTCTAGCGCAGTGTTAAACATTGCATCTGCACATCCTTGAAATGGGAAGATATACTTAGCTTCCCCTCGCCTTACAGAACTCCACATTTCTATAGTATAGTCTGCGCTTGTCCCCCTAAACTTAGCATCTCGCACTATGCGTCGCAATAGGCGATTGTCGCTTGTAGGTATCCTATTATGATCATCCAAATTAAGCTGAGTCAACGCTGAAAGATATATCTTAAACTTTACCTCTTGTGGCAACTTATAAGTTAACTCGTCATTGAGAGCATGAATTCCTTCCAATATGAGAATGTCTTTGCTAGAAATTGCCAGAGGCTTGCCAACGTCTCTTCTAGCACTCACCTTAAAATCATAAGAAGGCATAATCACCTCTTTACCTTCCATAAGTTCCAAAAGAAGCTTGTTCAAAAGTTCCACATCCAGCGCATGCAGACACTCAAAGTCTGGCTTTCCCTCTTCGTCTTTTGGCGCTTTATCTTTACCCAAATAAAAATCGTCCAGACTTATAACCACAGGTCTTATGCCCAGCACTTTTAGTTGCATAGATAGTTTTTTTGCAGTAGTAGTTTTCCCAGAGCTGGAAGGACCTGCTATCAAAATAACTTTTACAGTTTTTCGGTTTAAAATATCACTTGCAATCTTAGCAAGAGCATTGTTTTGTCTAATTTCACTAATTTCCACATAGTCCTTCACCTTGCCTGCAAGAATTAGGTCATTAAGCTCGCCCACAGAAGAGACTCCAACAAGGCGTCCCCATGCCTTGGACTCCTTATATATGCCGGAAAGATGCGGAATATCTTCAAAAGGTTGCACTTCGTATGGTTTATTTGGAGAGGGAAAACGAAGCAAAAAACCGTCGTGATATTCTTTTAGTTCAAATACCCCAAGCTCTCCCACGCTAGACAAAACTGGCTGAAAATATAGCTCTTGATAGTCTGCCAACATATTAACCATAATGCGTGGTTTGCTTGTATGCATAATCAGCCTATGTGCGTCTGGCTGGTTAGATGTAGAAAACTCCTTCAACGCTCGCTCATAAGAAAGCCAATAAGTCTCTATTGGTAGGTTTTCTCTCACCATCTCTCTCATCTTAGCTTCTATTTCTTTCACATTAATATTACAAGCCCCTTCTCCTTCAAATGTATAAAAATAGCTATAGCCAAAGCTATGAGAAATTAAAAGTCTTAAATTAGGATAGAGCGAGCGAGAAGCGGCTGCGAGCAAAAGACATAGGGTTCGTCTATACACTTCAGCACCTTCCCTACTTTCCAAAAAAAGTGGTTCCACATGCGAATCTACATCTACCGACCTATTTAGCGAAAACACCTCGTTATTCACTTTAAGTCCAACGATCTTTCGCTTTTCTGTATCAAGATATTCCAACAAATCTACACATCTAACAGCTTTTTCACTCTCAATTTTTTTACCATTAGGAAAAGAAATAACAAACATATCTTTTGCTCAACTCCTGTATCACATCTATTTTAGAATAGCATTAAAATAACCCTGCCAACTTTGATACTCATCTTTTTTTGCAGGTACATAAAACTCCACACGCACCGGAACATCTTTTCGTAACAAAATAGGCGCATTCATAAGAACAATTGGCAACTCCACCTCACCTTCAATATCGTTATACGCAAACGTAGCCTTAATGTCGTTTATATCAATTTTATCTAAGTCTTTTATTTCTACTTCATGATTTGGCTCTATACTTCTTCCATTAAGTCTAAGCGTTTTTATCTCCAAGAAAGCATCGTCCGAAGTTTTTGCAACAATGCAAGATAGCGTCATAAGCGCAAAAGACAAGCAAAACACAGAAGGTAGGAAAAAGCGATTCACGATATGCCCCCAATAAATTACGGAAGTTAATAGAAAAATACAACTCCCTTCTCTCTAGTTCGGCCGTTTTTTTATTTTGCTTTAGCAACTAATTGCTCATCACTCTCAGCTTCTATGCACAATCCGCTCATCAAATCTCCCATCTGGATTTATGCGTGCAAAAAGATCTGACATTGTCTCTCTCTCTTCTATAATACCTCGCTCTGCCAAACTTACAAAATTATCTCGCTGAGAAAATATAATATGGTCTAAAACGTCTATTCCCAAAAGATCTGCAACATCGGTAAGTCTATATGTTAGATCTATGTCTGCGGAAGAAGGTTCTACATTGCCAGATGGATGATTATGTGCAAAGATAACGGAGGCAGCTCTGTCTGCAATAACGTCTGCAAACACCTCTCTAGGGTGAACAAGAGTGTTGGTGAGCGTCCCGCTAGAAACTGCTCTAATATTGATTATTTCGTTTGCACCAGAGAGTGAAATGCAGATAAAGTGTTCTGTTTTTCTGAAGGCATAATGCTTAATGTATGGAAGAACTTCTATCGGTTTGGTAATTTGACCATATTCTTGAGAGTGGAAACGTCGCCCTAGTTCAAAAGCGGCTATAACCAGTGAAATTTGAGCATCTGTCAATCCTTTTATCTTTCTAAGCTCTAGCTCTACATTTTCGGTCTTGTCCCTGTCTATACATTCCAACACTTTTTTTGCGGTATGCATCATATAACCAGAGTTTGTTGCTCTATGCAAAAGTATTGCCATAAGCTCTCTATCTGATAGGAACGAAGCGCCATTTTTGAAGAGCTTTTCATCTAAATCTAATTTTTTTCCTTCTTGTACTTGTGCTATTTTTGACGCTATATTTACATTTTTCATAACTTCTCCTGAAAACAAACATGCAGATACATATATATATGGAAACACAAGTGAATTTTGCCTCATTCCAGTAGCCGAGAATAAATTTCCTCAATTTATATTGATTACTTCCATCTTAAGCTCTAATTAAGAGTCAAAAACCTTAAACCTATACGCATCGCTTAAGTGCAACACTGCTCTTTCAGAATAGTTTTTTTTCCCATTATAAAATACATAAAACACAGGAGTCGGAATAAACTCTTGCTCTCTAGAATATCTAATCTCCTCGTTGGTTTATCTCTCATTAATACTATTGAACAGTAATCATTATTTGATCTGAGATTTCCCCCACATGCCTTGTTCAATTTTCTGACCTTGTTCTCGACATAGTCTTTTGTCATCAAAATTCATCCATTAAAGAGAGCAATGACTCAAATCACTCCTTTGTTGTAGAAACATTGGTTCAAACAACTTACATAGCATTTTCTTTAATTTCTACACCTTCAAACCTATGGTTTATCTAATAATATTTATTCCTTGAATCACAATAAATACAATCATGTGTACACCTTCTGAATAAATTCACTCCATTTTTAAGATAATATTCCTTTTACCTTCGTAAGATGCATTCTCCCATCTCCACATCAACTTATTTTTTTCTTACAATTTTTTTGATGCGCTTTTAATTTCTTTATCGCCCAATCATAATGACTTGAAGTAGTGCTTACAAAATACGAACCTAGTACACTCCCTCCTACCCACTTATATACATTTTTTGAAAACAATTCTTCATTTGTAAATGCATCAGCTAATTCTAAAATATCTTTATGGGATTTATGAAACATTTTTTTTGCATCTTCAAGAGAAGTATTTTGATGTTTTTTCCAAAATTCAACGTTCATATCTCCATAAGTTTTCCAATTATATGGAGCTGGAATAAAAGGTTTTTCAACTTTTTTAAGATTTGCATCTACCCACCTTAAAAGAAGTTGATGCCATTCATACAAATGGATCAAAATATCTCTTAGATTTTTGTCTCTTTTCCAATGAACCTCTTTCTTTTTTTCATCATTTGAAAAATCAAAAGGTATGCTTAATTCTTCATCAGATAGCGTAGCAATCAATTCGTTCAACTTTTCATAGGTTTCATTAGCCACAATCATTAAATCTTTTTTGCTTCTTGGTCTTGGCATAATATTTCCTCCCATTTTACGTTATATATAAATATTTTAAGTTTTCTTTTGATATTCTAGTCTTGTTGCTAAAATAGATTTCTATATCTGAAAAATCAGTTCATTTAGATCATCTTCTCCATTTATCATAATGAACTTTTAATCAAGAACAGCTATTATTTACAATTCTATCCCATTTGTCTCTTTAAATATTCACTTAATATCAAATCCTATAATTTTGCTATCTCCGCTTCGCTAAGAGAGGTTACCTCCATTATGTCAGATAGAGAAAGCCCCATCTTAAGCAATTTCTTTGCTGTCTCAACGGCTTTAGCATACATTCCTTCGGCCTTTCCTTCGGCTTTTCCCTCTGCTCTTCCTTTTTCAATTCCTCTCTCCATCCCAATCTCTATCCCATCCATCTTCGACGCTTCAAGCTCTTCCGCATAGCTATATT
>CAUTVN010000050.1:0-10193 GCA_963541705.1 uncultured Treponema sp. | reverse complement strand
CCCCCCCCCTCAACAAGAAATAGAGAGGCATAGACGGTTTTCAATAAGATTAAAGTTGCTTTTAGTTTTTGGGGCGTTGTTAACAGTTGCAATCTTTATCTTAGGTATTTTGTCTTTGAGAATTTCACGTAACGCTGTTACAGAAAAAGTGTCGGAACATCTCTTGGATAAAGCTGATGATACAGCAGAAGTGGTTGATGGAAGGCTTAGGGCGTTTTGGCAGTTTTTGGAAGGTGTGGCAAGGTCGAAATTGCTAAGAGATATGGATGTTTCGCCTACAGAAAAGGCAGAATATCTGCATAAGGAAGCACAGAATAATTCTTCGATAAAAGATCTTGCTTTTAGCACAACCTCGGGAGATAGATACAAATATGGCGAGGCTATGATTAATATAAGGGAGCAGGACTGGTTTAAAAAGAGCATGAAAGGAGAGAATGCTTTTTCAACACCTTTCAAGTCTAAAGTCGACGGTAGCTTAATTTGCAGTGTGGCTGTTCCTATATACAACGAAAATAAAGAAGTAATTGCGGTACTGTCTGCAACACTAGACGGCTTATATCTAAATGGTTTTATAGAAGATATTGTGGTGGGAAACACTGGTGTGGCATATATGATAGACGAAAATGGAGTCTCTATTGCAGACAAAGAAATAGAGGCTGTAAGCGAGATGTTCAATACTCTAGAAGCCGTAAAAACCGATAAGTCTCTAGAATCTTTGGCTATATATCTCGCTCACGTTGTGGACACAGATGAAAGCGAAATAGGATATTACACTTATAAGGGCGTCTCTTATATAGCTTCTTTTGCAACAGTGAAGAGCACAGAGTGGAGTGTTGTTATTAAAGCGCCAATAGACGAATTTATGGGTACTGTCTATACATTGCAATACTCAATGTATGGCATTGGAGCCGTTATTTTGCTTGTTGCTTTAATAATTGTTTACTTGGTAGCTTATCGTATGGTAAAACCTGTTCAAAACACGGTTGATGCATTGCAAGGAATTGCAAAAGGAGACGGAGACCTAACTGTGCGTCTTGCCGTGCAGGGCAATGATGAGATGACGGACCTTGCCATATACTTTAACGAAACGATTGCAAAAATTGGCTCATCCATTAAAGCAGTTGAAACAAATGCGCACGTAATGGAAGAAATCGGAGGCGAGTTGTCTAGCAATATGAGCGAGACGGCTTCTAGCGTGCACGAAATTAGTAGCAATATCGATGGCGTGAAGCAACAGGCTATAACTCAGGCAACGTCTGTTACAGAGACTGCCTCTACTATAGAAGAAATTATTCGCACAATAAAGAACCTAAACTCCAGCATAGAGACGCAGGCTGCAAGCGTTGCAATGTCTTCTTCTAGTATAGAAGAAATGGTTGCTAACATTTCTAGCATAACAAATACGCTTGAAAAAAGTGATGCTCTCATAAAAGAGCTTGGAGGCGCTACGAGAGATGGAAAAGATACTCTGGCACAATCCAATTCTGTAACGCAAAAGATTGCGGAAGAGTCTGGCAGTTTGATGGAAGCTTCTAGCGTTATCCAACATATAGCGAGCCAAACCAATCTTTTGGCGATGAACGCTGCGATTGAAGCAGCTCATGCAGGGGAGGCAGGAAAGGGTTTTGCTGTTGTGGCAGACGAAATTAGAAAACTTGCGGAAGAGTCTGCGAGCCAGGGCAAGGCGATAACAGCCACCTTGAAGAGCCTGTCGGGAGAGATTGAAGGGCTTTCAACTTCATCAGAAGTAGTAGAAAATAAGTTTAATGCAATTTTTTCGCTTGCACAAGAAGTGCGAGAGATGAGCGAGCGATTGACTGAAGCTATGAGGGAGCAGGCGAATGGTAGCCGGGAGGTGCTAACTGCAATTAAAGACATTAATCAAGTTACAAGCGAAGTGCAACAAGGAAGTGCAGAAATGCTAAAAGGGAGCGAGGGAGTTGCAAAAGAAATGGAGACGCTTGACGGGCTCACCCGGGTTATCAGCGATAGTATGAACGAGATGGCGGCAGGCGCTGTGCAAATTAGCAACGCTGTGCAAGAAGTTGCCGACATAACGCAAAAGAACAAGAGTAGCATAGATTCTCTTGTGGAAGAAGTGGAAAGATTTAAGGTGTAGTTTTTGCTTCATCATCCATTTAAGTCGTTTTAATTATAGTTAGAAATATGTTTTGAGTTTTCTCTTTATTGACTAGCTTATTATTATTTTATAATATAGTAAACTGTAGGTTGCTATATTGGTAGTTTAGGCATATTTTTTATCAAAATGTTTAGGAGGATATGTATGGCAAAAGTTGCTATAAAAGGTGCAAGCTATGTGATGGTGCATGCACCAGATTTATTGATTCACAATGGTTCTACACAAGTTGGGGCAAGGCTGGAAAACCCAGAACATGAATATCTAAAAGCGATTCCGAAATATTTAAGAAGTTTTGAAGAAGCTGTCAACTATCCACCAAATCAAGTTTATATAGGGAATCTCTCTCATGAAGATCTAACCTCTATTCCTGAGCCTTGGTTTAAAAATGCAAAAGAGTCTAGCACAAAGGGACCTTTTGGGCAAATTATGAGCCAGGCTGAATTCTATGTGCTTATGAAACACGCAGATGTTTTTGAGCTGGTATGCCTTTCTGAAGATTTTACAAAAGACGCTAGTGCACTAATAGAGAAAAATCCTCTCTTTAAAGAAAACGACATAAAGCTGGGAAGTGGCATGCCGATTGCGGATATTGAACGAATGGTTGGGGAGCACTCAGCAGAAGGATTATATGAGAATGGAAAACTGATTGGTTGTGTAAAACAAGCTCATGCTACAGATGAAAACTTGAGCGCTCATACGATGCTAGAAAACATTGCAACAAAAGCATCTGGCATTTTTGCAGCTTGGTGCATGGGACACTTAGACGGTATTAATATGAAAGATGTAGAATATATCTTGGAGTGTTCGGAAGAGGCTGCAGGAGATGTCAACCAGAGAGGTGGTGGCAACATTGCAAAGGCTGTTGGCGAGAAGGCAGGATGTATCAATGCGTCTGGCTCAGATGTTAGAGGCTTTTGTGCAGCGCCAGTTCATGCTCTTTTGCACGGAGCAGCCCTTATTGCATCTGGCATTTTTAAGAATGTATTGGTTTTATCTGGTGGTTCTGTGCCAAAGCTTGGAATGAATGGGCGAGACCATGTTAAAAAAGAGTTGCCTTTATTGGAAGACATGATTGCAGGTTGTGCTATAATGCTGGGTGAAGATGATGGAGTGAATCCTGTAATAGACACTTCAATCGTTGGAAAGCATAGCATTTCCTCTGGTTCGTCTCCTCAGGCGGTTATGAGTGTTTTGGTATATGAGCCACTAAATAATGCAGGACTTAAGATTACAGACATAGACCGCTATTCTGCAGAATTGCAAAATCACGAAATTACAGCTCCTGCGGGCGCGGGGAATGTACCAGAAGCAAACGTTAAGATGGTAGCAGCTCTGGCTGTTATGAAAGGTCAATTGCAAAAGACTGAAATTGCTTCTTTTGTTAAGGAGAGGGGGATTACGGGTTTTGCACCAACGCAAGGACATATTCCATCTGGAGTTCCGTTTGTAGGGCATGCAAGACGTGATATGTTGGCTAAAAAGCTAAATAATGCGATGATTATTGGAAAGGGTAGTCTCTTCTTGGGTCGTCTTACAAACTTGTTTGATGGATTGAGCTTTGTTATTAGGGCTAACGATGGAAACATCTCTTCTGGTGGCGCAGGAGATGAAGATGCTATTAGAAAAGTTGTGGCACAAGCAATGAAGGACGTTGCCGAAAATATGTTGGAGAAGGCAAAATAAGTCGTTCCACACAAAGATATAAATAATTGTAGATACAGACCTCTAAAATATTGTCGATTTTTGGGGTCTGTATTATTTTTATTTAGAAAACACTCTTGATTTTAATTGATATTGTGTGATACAATCCCCGCATGTCTTTCCCTATAAAAGAACTTATTGAATTTGAAGGTAATATATACGAACTTACTTGTGTGGCTTCTAAACGTGCCTCCCAACTTGCGAAGTTGAATAAAGATGCGGATGATGATGGCGAAAAGGATAAGGATGTGTCTGTTGCCGCAAGGCAGGTGTTCACTCATGAAGTTACTTATACTAAAAGAGAGAAGTAGATTGTTGTGCCTATTCCTGTAGTTATTGTTTTTGGGCAGACGGCTATAGGCAAGACAGAACTTCTTTATAATTTTTTCTCTTCTGCTTCTCATCTTTCTCTTTTGTCGGGTTGTGCCGAGATTGTCAACGCTGATTCTGTGCAGGTTTATTCTATGTCGAAGGTGTGTTCTGCAAGTCCAGAAGCTTTTGTTTTAGACAGTCTAGTGCATCATTTAGTGGCTTGCAAGGAGCCATTTGAAGAATTTTCTGTTTCGGATTTTGTGAGCGAAGCAGATAGGATTGTGCCTTTGATATATAAAAGACAAAAGCTACCCGTTATTGCTGGAGGGGCAGGTTTTTTTATAAAGAACTTTATATATGGCTTGCCAAAAACACCAAAAAGCAATGAAAAAACTAGACGATGGTTACAAGAGAGACTAAAGACTGAGGGCATTTCTCTTTTATATCAAGAGCTTAAAAATGTAGACATAGCTACTTTTAACAAACTGAATGTTCGTGACGAATACAGAATATTGCGGGCTTTAGAGGTATATTATGATTCGGGTATGCCATTAAGTTCGTATAGCATGTATGAAAAGAATAGGAAACAATATAATTTTTTGATTATTCAGCTTGAAAGATCTAGAGATGAGATTTATAGAAGAATTGAAAAGCGAATTGAAAAGATGGGGCAGGCTTTGTTTGACGAATTTTTGTATATATATAACTATTGCAAAAAAAGTGTTGAAACGCCTAGTTTTGAAACAGTTCCTCTTTTTAAGTCTATAGGCTATAGGGAGTTTTTTGAACTCAATCCTCGATTTCCCGCCCTAGCATCTTTTCCAGAAGTTCTTTCTTTAATAAAAAGGGACACAAAAAGATATGCAAAAAGGCAAGAGACGTTTTTTAAAGGCATATCACCAAAAATTGTTATAGACATGGAAAGTGAAAAATGGTATGAAAGACTTCACTCTATATTGGTTCGGTTTTATGAAGAGAATATGTAGCACTTCTTATTTTTCCAAAAATATGTGTTATACTGTGAATGATTGTACCTTTTTACTCACTTACTTATTTTTTCATTGTGTGAAAACTTGCTGTATATGAGGTAGAATAGGAGCGATTGGTTATATGAAAAGGCGAAATCTTTCTATTAAATTAAAATTTATTATAGCCCTGACTATTGTGCTAATTTTTTTGGTTGCGTTTATATGTGTTGCGGTTGGAATTAGGGTATATAATGCAAGTAGGGACCATTTTGAACAGACAATAGATCAACAACTGGAAGTGATGGATCAAACTATAAAGCTTTTTGTTAAGACCCACGACACAATAGTTCAAATTCTTCTTTCCAACGCAGACGTAAGAAAAGCTGACGAAAGCATTAAAAGCTATGTTAACGAGACTGGGGAAATAGACGTGAAAAGCGTGGAAGAAGAGGGCGTTGCAAAGAATATAAACGAGCTTTTTAGGCGTGTGCAAAGTAGTCATCCGGAATTTACTGTTGTCTATCTTGGCACAAAGTGGGGAGGACAAGCTACTTCTAGACTTAAGATGAAAGGTGGGTATGATCCAAGAACTAGAAGTTGGTATAAAGAAAGTTTAGCAAGGCAAAAAGAGTTGGTAGTAACAGATGCTTATAGGGCATCGGTTGGCAATGAAACCGTCATCACCTTTGCTCGCTCTCTTCTTTCAGATTCTGGTGAGTTTTTAGGAAGTTTGGGAGTTGATGTGAGTCTTGCAGAGCTGACAGAGTTTGTAAAAAATATGAAAATTGGTAGTACCGGTTATGCTATGCTATGTTCGAGAGACGGAACTATTTTGGCAGATCCAAAGCATCAAGATACTCTTTTTAAAACACTAAAAGACTCTGGAGTCGAAGGATTGGAAAAGCTTGACTCTTCTAAAGACTCTGAGATTAATATTAAGATGGACGGAGAGAGTTGGCATGTGCATCGCATGACGGTGAAAAATCTAAATTGGAGCATAATCACCTTTATTAAGACATCAGAAATTTTAGAATCGTTTTATCAGATTTTAAGGGGAATGATAATTTCTGGCATTATAATTTTTGTGCTAGTTGTTTTTGTTTCAATTTTGACTTTTAAGAGAATGTCTGTTGAATTTCGTAAGATTAAAAACATCTTTGCAAAAATTGCTAAGGGCGACATAAGCGATCGACTAAACTACAATAAAGACGATGAAATTGGGGAAATGGTTTCGTATTTTAACGAAACAATGGATAATATGTGTAGTATGGTCTCGCAAGTGCTCTCCGAATCAAAACAGATGAATGAGATGGGGCAATCTTTATCTAACAATATGCGGGAGACGGCAGGTTCAATAGTTCAAATTACAGGGAATGTTGAAAAGGTGCAAGAAGAGATATCAAGACAGGTTTCTTGTATTCAAGATGTATCTACAGCAACAGGAAATATAATTACTACAACCAAAGAACTTGACAAAAGTATAAATGTGCAAGCCTCGAGCGTTTCCCGTTCTTCTTCGTCTATAGAAGAAATGGTAGCAAATATTGCCTCTATCACAAACATATTGGAAGCTAACAATGATCTTATCAAAGACCTTTGCCAAAAAACTCTTGATGGGAAAGACGGCGCTAGGACTGCCAATTCTGTTATTGAAGAAATTTCTGAGCGCTCTGGTTCTATATTAGACGCTAGTTTGGTAATTCAAAATATAGCAAATCAAACAAATCTTCTCGCAATGAACGCCGCAATTGAGGCAGCGCATGCAGGCGAAGCAGGCAAGGGCTTTGCTGTTGTGGCAGACGAAATTAGGAAACTGGCAGAAGAGTCTAACTTGCAAGGAAAACAAATAGGAAGTGTCTTAAAAGAATCGATTGAAGTAATTAACAAATTGATTGTGGCAGGTAATGGAGCAGAGAAGGTTTTTGATGAAGTATTTGATCTTACAAATAGAATTTCAGAGCAAGAAGACGTAATAACTCAAGCGATGAAAGAACAATCTGCAGGCGGAAGTGAAATTTTGGCAGCCATTAAGGAAATAAATCTGGTAACAGATAATGTAAAAATGGGTTCTGAAAATATATTGGATAGAGGAAAAGATATCTCTGAAACGATGGAAAGGCTGGACGTTTTAACAAAAAACATTACCGATAGTGTTGATGAAATGTCTGGTGGTGTTTTGCATATCAATGGCGCTACACAAGAGGTTAATGATATCACTCAACAACATGCAAAAATTATAACGTCTTTAAATGAAAAAATTCATAATTTTAAGATCGAATAGTGATGTTTATTGTTTTGGATAGAAGATGTGTTTTATTTTCGCAATAAAGAATGTAAAAAGCTATTGACATTTTTGTAAGTAATATGTAACATACATGTCATGTGGTGGCAAGCATCAATCCCTTAGTGTTTGCCTCATCATTCAACGTAGGGGCTCACAAGTCTAGTGAGACTTCTATATCATATTTATCGAGCCGGCTTGCATACTCACGGCTCGATTTTTTTTGCTAATTTCCTTATTAAAGTGTTTATTTTTTTCTCTATTTTGAGGCAAATCCTCTCTATTATTTCTATAAATAATATTTAGGGGCATAGAAAAATATATTTTTGCCACCTTAATTTAAGGAGATATTGATATGAACGAACTTAATTCTCTCATAATAGAGGGTAATTTGGTCAGAGATCCAGTACTGAGTGAAACCGCAAAAGGCACTCCTTTTTGTACCTTTACTATTGCTACAAACAGGATGTATATTTTAAATAATGAGCCTATTCAAGAGGTTTCTTATTTTGATATTGAAGCTTGGACTCATATGGCAGAAGTGTGTAAAGAATATGGGGAACGTGGGCGTGGAGTTAGAGTTGTAGGAAGATTAAAACAAGATAGATGGGTTGGAAAAAATGGAGAGCATTTTAACAAAGTGAAAGTTGTTGCAGAGCATGTTGAATTCAAACCTAAGTTTACTGCTAAAAAAGCAAAAAAGACAAATGATCAATATAATTATACTGCACCTTAAGTAATTGCGTATTGTGTTGTTAGTTGAGAAATATTTTATTATTTTGTAAAATACCAGTTGAGGAAAAAACTCAAAAAAATGTTTAGCTATAGTGAATTTTAAGAAGGTATTTTATGCAAATTTTACTTATTTCTGACGGGCATGGAGCAATAGATAGGCTTAGAGCTCTTTCTTCTATTGCAAAAGATGTTGATTTGGTTCTTTTTGCAGGAGACTTTGCTGCTTTTAATAAATTAGAGACAGGGTTGCCATTCCTAAAAACATTAAAAGAATTGCATCCAAATATTTATTCTGTGTTAGGTAATTGCGACCCGCCTTCTTTTTTAAAAGAATTGCAGGAACATAATATTAATGTGCAGGCTATGGTGCAGCAATTTGAAGATTTTACTATTATTGGTTCTGGCGGAGCCTCTAAGTTTACAGGAGCTACTCCAAATGAACGAAGTGATGAAGAGCTTATAAGTGATATTGTTCAAAATTATAAAGCAAAAGAGGGAGATAATTTAATTTTGATGACTCACAATCCGCCATATGGGGTGTGTGTAGACAAAGTGGCTCCATTAGTTCATGTAGGTTCAAAGTTGATTAGGAAATTTATAGACGAGGCGCAACCAATACTGGCAATTTCTGGGCATATTCATGAGGCTTATGGCATTGATAGCATTGGTAATACTTGTGTGATTAATCCTGGGGCTCTATGTGATGGACGTTTTGCTATAGTGGAGATTGAAAAAGAACAAGATCGCTATATTGCAAAGGCGAAGTTAGAAACTCTTTGTTAGGCAAAGAAAAAGTGTACTGTTCGTTATAGCTCAACTATTTTTGGAGACATTATGGAAAAACAAACTGCGGGCAGGGATATTTTAGGAGATATAGCTCCTACTTTTGCAAAATTGAATGATGACGTGTTGTTTGTTGAGGTATGGACTAGATAAGAAGAACTTTCTACTAGAGATAGGTCTATTGTTACTGTTGTGAGTTTAATTACAAAAGGATTTTTTGATAGTTCCTTGAAATATCACATTCAAAATGCAAAAAACAATGGTGTGTCTAGGGAAGAGATGAGTGATACACTGAGGAGAGGGAGGAGAAAGGGAAAGCATTTGATAGGCAAAATGTGTTTGGCAGAGGTGTTGGAAATATAAATTATGAAAAATATTTTATAGGATTATCTTATGTCAAGCCTCTTACAAAAGAAGGCTCATCTCTTCATATGTTTAACGTAACCTTTGAGCCGGGGTGTAGAAATAATTGGCATATTCATCATATAAAAAGAGTGTTGCATAAATTGCATTGCGGTTTTTATTGCAAAGTGATGTGGTAGTTATTCCAAAATCTACACATAAAGACAGGATGCTTGAAAATATTGATGTATTTAACTTTGAAATTCTTGCAGAAGATATGAAAAAAATAGAAGCTTTGAATGAAGGCTCAAGTGCTTTTTTCTCGCATTATGATACTGAAACTGTTGAATTTCTTACTAATTGGAAATTGTAAGATTATTTATGTGAAATAAATACATTTTAACTACCTTGCAAGTAGTTTTGTCTTGAATAGCGTTTATTCTTAAAGCAAAAGATGAATTTTTCCGAACATGTATTACAAGGAAGGGTGGTGGTATGCCTGGGTTGAAAGAACTTACTAATTTCAGAGCTAATTTGCAAGGTCTCGCGCATGAAGAAGAAGTAACTTCTAACTGGAAAGAGAGATATGTAGAGTATCCTTTTCCAGAAAATCCTCCTATGCCCGATGTTGATATTGATAATCTATTGGGGGGAATCGATTTACCGCCATCTGAAAATGATGAGATCAATGGAGATAGCGTTGCTACATCAGGTGGTACTACAGAAGAAAATGAAGCTGATGATGCTTCTTTTTTTGGAAACGAAGTAGAAAGTGATGCTTTCCCTTCTTTAAGCGATGTTGATTTGCCGCCTCCAGAAACATTTTCAATGCCCTCGGATTTGGGTGTTATCCCAGTTTCTGAAGAAAGTTCAGAAGTTGAAGACTTTGCTGATGATGTTATCGATGAACCTGTCAAAAAAATGGGAAAAT
>CAUTVN010000049.1:0-10255 GCA_963541705.1 uncultured Treponema sp. | reverse complement strand
AACAAAAATCTTAAGTGTTGCGCTCCTAATTCAAAGCCCTTAACAATACTTATGGTATATAGTATACTAAAAAAAGACTTTTTTCAATATCGATGCTAAGCTACTAAAACATTTTTGTACCCCCTGATGCTGAAGAAGTCTCTACCAAATCTAACAATCTTAAGCTCCAACTATTTAAAACCTCCCCTGAACAAAAGAAAACTCTGCATTAGGCTAATGCAGAGGGTGTAAACTGATCAGTTTCGAGGTCCTAAACCGATCAGTCTCGCACCCATAAACTGATCAGGTGGCGACCCCAAATCCAATCAGTTTCATATCCCGAATCTCTACAGATCGCGACATCGATACTGATCAGACTTGTTCACTAAAACATGCCTACTCTCAAAGCAAAAAATATTTGCACTGCAGAAAATATAGTTTGAACATACCTTGAATTAATCCCATCTTTTTTGTAAACTCCACAGCACTTATGTTAAATTCGATAATCAAATTTCTTTTTGGCTCTCAACACGAGAGAGATATAAAAGCACTGTTGCCAGTTTTGAGCGAAATAAACAAATTAGAAAAATGGGCTATTTCCTTAAAAGACGAAGAGTTTGCCACTCAAACAGAAGGTTTTAGAAAAGCGTATAAGGAGGGGACTCCTTTGCAGGAGTTTTTACCACGTGCCTTTGCTCTCGCGAGAGAGGCGGCAAGAAGAGCGCTTGGTGAGCGTCCCTACGACGTTCAAATATTAGGCGCTCTAGTCCTAAATTCAGGTCGGATTGTAGAAATGAAAACAGGAGAGGGAAAGACTCTGATGAGTGTTGCAGCCGCCTACCTAAATAGCATCACAGGAGAGGGAGTCCACATAGTTACAGTAAACGACTATTTGGCAGAGCGCGACGCACAGTGGATGAAAAAGGTATACGATCTTCTTGGAGTGAGCGTAGGCGTCATTCTCTCTAATATGGACAATGCGTCAAGAAAAGAGGCGTATAGTCGCGATATAACATATGGTACAAACAACGAATTTGGCTTTGACTATCTAAGAGACAATATGCAGGTGCACATCTCTCAAAAAGTGCAAAGAGGCTTTGCTTACTGCATTGTAGACGAAATAGACTCAATATTGATAGACGAGGCAAGAACTCCGCTAATTATCTCAGGAAGCGCAGAAGACGACACTATGCGTTTTTTCGAGGTTGATAGGCTAATAGGCTCTTTGGAAGAGGTAAAAAAAGATCCAAAAACTGGGGAGTATCCAAACGAGGTAGAAGGAGAAAAAATCGAAGGCGACTATACGATAGACGAAAAAAGCAAACGCATTTCATTTACAGACCAAGGAATGCTAAAAATTCAAGACATACTAACTCGTCAAGGTCTTATTCAAGGCAGTCTTTTTGACGAAGAAAACTTTGAATATATTCACTACTTCACCCAATCTGTAAGAGCTCATATCCTATACCATATCGATGTAGACTATGTGGTAAAAGACGGACAAGTTCAGATTGTAGACGAATTTACAGGGCGTATTTTGGAAGGAAGGAGATATTCCGACGGACTACACCAGGCAATAGAAGCAAAAGAAAAAATTAAGATAGCACAAAGAAACAGGACTCTGGCGACGGTTACCTTCCAGAACTTCTTTAGAATGTACAAAAAGCTCTCTGGAATGACGGGAACTGCAGACACAGAGGCAACGGAGTTTAACAAAATATATAAACTCGATGTGGTGGTCATCCCCACAAACTTGCCTGTTGCAAGAAATGACGAGCAAGACTTGGTCTTTCTAAACGAAGACGAAAAGTTTGAAGCATTGTGTAACGAAATTCAAGCAGCCTACAAAAAAGGGCAGCCAGTCCTTGTGGGAACGGTCTCTATTGAAAAAAGTGAATTGGTTTCTAAGTTGCTTACAAAACGTGGAGTAAAGCACGAAGTGTTAAATGCCAAAAACCACGGTCGCGAAGCTCTAATAATCGCAGAGGCTGGCGCAAAAGGCGCTGTAACCATCGCCACAAACATGGCAGGGCGAGGAACAGATATAAAACTTGGTGGCAACCCAGAAATGCGAACACTCAAAAAAACGGGAACTAATCCCAACCCCGAATATTACGACAAAGTATACAAAGAAGAATATGCCAAGTGGAAAAAGGACTATGAAGAGGTGCGCTCACTCGGTGGCTTATACGTCATCGGCACAGAAAGGCACGAGAGTAGGCGTATCGACAACCAGCTACGAGGACGCTCAGGAAGGCAAGGAGATCCGGGACGCTCTAGGTTTTTTATTTCGCTAGACGACGAGCTTATGCGACTTTTTGGCGGGGATAGACTAAAGGGAATAATGAAAAAAATTGGAATGCCCAATGGAGAGCCAATTGAGCACGGCATGGTCTCTAAAAGCATAGAAAAAGCGCAAACAAAGGTGGAAATGCGAAACTTCGACATCAGAAAACACCTTTTGGAATATGACGATGTGCTAAATGACCAGCGCACTTTTATATATGGGCAGCGAGATAGTATTTTATCAGACGAAAATTTGATGGAAAGAATCTATTCTACCGTAGAAGAGATGGTGGAAGATTCGTTTGAAGAATATAAACATACACCAAGAGGCGAAAAGGCAGAAAAGATGAGAGAGATTAAGGCGATGTTTAAAGACCGCTTCTCTCACATTCTATCGGACGACACTTTTGAAAAAATTGAAGCTGATGGCTGGAAAGCCCCATCCGCGTCCATCATCCAACTTTTTAGAGAAGACTTAAAGAAAAAGGAAGAAGAGGCTGGAAAAGAAAACTTAAATCTATTCATCCGATGGCAATATTTGCAAGCAATAGACAAAAAGTGGCTAAACCATTTGGAAAACTTGGAAGCGTTGAGAGAGGCGGTATACTTGCGCTCCTATGGACAGAAAAACCCGCTCATTGAGTATAAACTTGAAGGCTCCGATATCTTCAACAAAATGATAGAAGATATTCGTTTTGACATGGCATCCGTCATTATGAGAGTAAAAATAAATATAGAAGATGGACAGAGGAGAGAGAGAGCAGTAGCTGTCAGTGGAAGCGCTTCGCATTCTTCAGTTTCAAGTTTTAGAAATGCAAATATGCAAGGAAGGGAGAGACCTGAGAATGCACAAATAGTACGCTCAACTCCAAAGGTTGGAAGGAACGATCCCTGTCCTTGTGGAAGTGGAAAAAAATACAAACATTGTTGTGGAAAAAATGAATAAACAACACATTATAGACGCACTAAAAAACTACGGAGATGCAAAACTTTTGCCGTCTTCGATTTCTCAAAAAAATATTGCAATGAACAATGTTTTTGCGCTTATAATGCACTCCTATTCTTTTTTGATTTTAGGACACTCCTATTCCGACATCGACTGCATTTCTAGCATGCTTGCCATCTCTCTTCTTTTGAAAAAATTTGGCAAAGAGGTTTCTATATATTTAAGCGAACCTTTCCCGTCTAATGTTGGCTTTTTTAGAAATATTTGCGAATATAACGAAATATGTTTGTACATCTCTTCTAGCGACGAGCTAGACTCTCCCGATGCAATCTTTATAATGGACTCTCCAAAACCTGAAATGGTGGCTATGGACGATAAAATTTTGCAATTTTTCGTAAAGCAACATATTCCAAAAATCGAGATAGACCACCATTTTTCAAATGATGCAAGATATTCTGGAGACGCCCCCTATAGGCTAACTCTTAGGGCATCGAGTTCTGCAGAGATTGTAGCACAGCTTTGCAAAAAGCTCTCTTCGCACACACGAGTGTTAGAAAAATATGGAATTGAAGAGATTTTTTCTCGAAATATCGTTATGGTAATGGTTGCGGGGATGATAGCAGATGCAAACAAAGGAGAATATCTTAGCAAAAAGCGCGACATCTCTTTTTTCAACTACTTTTTAGACAAATTTAACCATATTTTGCAAACTAGCCAATATAAAGGAAGCAGTAACCTCGCCTCTGTCGAAGAAGTCTTTGATCTTTTAGGAAAAATGACAGAAAAAGAGAGTCTTTTTTATAAAATGATGATGGAAAAAGCGAGCGTTAACGATGGTATAGCCTTTTTAGTTCTTAATGAAAAAGATTCTATGAGTCTGCAACAACAAATAGTTAGTTTTCCACTTTTTATAGATATTTTGCGCTATACGACAGGAAAACTTTCGGATAGTCCAAACTTAGCCTCTATTTCTTGCTTTTACTATCCAGAGGATATCTCCTCTTTTGTAGAATGTAGAGTAAGAGCAGGCGAGTCAATAAAAGGCACAGACTTTCGCCCCATAATAGAAGATATGCAAGTGCCAGAAGGAAATGGTGGTGGGCATGCAGGCGCTATATGTTTTAAAGTAGAACGCAGGCTAATTCCAAATTTAGATGAGTATATAGACAAATTATCTTCGCATGTTAAGCGTATTATAGAAGAGCATAAAAAAGCAATCTAAATCTGCCAATCTAACAAAAGAAAATGACTAGCACTGCAAAACCAAACTATGACCTAATTATGCAACAAATTGCAGAAAAACACGTAGGAGATCGTCTTTTGCTCCATGCCTGTTGCGCTCCTTGCTCTTCTTCTGTTCTACTGCGTCTCTCCAATTTTTTTAGAATTACTGTTTTCTATTACAATCCAAATATAGACACTTTAGAAGAATATCAAAAACGCGCTAGAGAATTAGAAAAACTCATTTCTATATATAACTCTCAAAGCGTTTCTAATTGGGAAATTGAGCTTTTGACGGAGGAGTATAGAAGAGAGGAGTTTATAGAGATAGCTCGTGGTTTTGAAGAGTGCAAAGAAGGTGGAAAAAGATGCGATCGATGCTACCACTTGCGCCTTAAAAAAACATATCAAACGGCAGAAAAAGGTGGGTTCAATTTTTTTTGTTCCACTCTTTCAGTAAGTCCGTATAAAAAAGTGAATGTATTAAATGAAATAGGCTCCACCCTTGCCTCTTCGGCTACCTCGCCCTTCTATCTTCCAAATGATTTTAAAAAAAGAGACGGATATCTAACATCCATTAAAATGAGCAAAGAATTGGGGCTTTATAGGCAAGACTACTGTGGATGTGAGTTTTCAAAAAATCTATAGAAACCTAACAAACTTCATCTTCCTTGACTTAAAAAAGAGAATCAATATTCTACCTTGCCTGCAATACCAATCGTACAATTCAACAAAATGGAATCTCGATTGGTTGAGTTTACAGAAAAAACTGCGAAAATACTCATCTCCCCATATTCTCCTATTTTTGTTTTTTGTGTGTGGGAATATTCAACGCTATAGCTTAAAAGGGTTGAATAATTTTTTCTGCCCACACTAAAACTAAACTTTTCCTCTCTAATATCAAAAAGACTAAAGTTTGAAAACCGTTCAAAAAGGCTATAAATTAACGATCTAGCTCCTCTATATGAATATAAAAAACTAAAAGTTTCGCTCCAAGTCTTTGCCTTAATCTTGGATTCAATTCGCTCCCCTTCTACCTCACTCTTATTTTCAAAACCAGTTTTTATATCTTCAGTTTTATAAAAATACAATTTATGTAGAGTTTTAAAGTTAAAATCAAAAGCCTGATTTTTAGACTGATCTTTAGAAAAGAAAAGAGAAAGGTCATAGTTTCGAGAAAGCTCATCACCATTTATTTCGCTTAGAATCCCCTTTCCATATCTATTGCTAAAAACATCTTGAGCTGCATATTTAAGTGAAAATTGAGTCTTATAAACATCTTTTAAAAAAGATATGCCTCTTTTTAAGAGGCGAGAGAATCCAACTTCAAATTCAATTGGTATATATAAATCGCGATATGATTCAAATAGAATGCGAGAGAGATTAAGTCCATAGAGATTAGAAAAAGCGTAGTATGCTACGCCATCTTTAGCTTGCAACCTTGACGGCAGACGCCTATCAAATAAATCGTAAAAGACAGGAGTGGAAAAAAGCCAATACTGTTCTTTTAGGCTTCTAAACATAGATTCAAAATCGCTTTTATAACTAACACTGTCTTTTTTTGTAAAACTTTTAGATGCTCCTCGCTCCCAAAAAGGAGTAATAAAGACTATGCTATAAGAGAGAGGTAGGCGCAAAGATATTTCGGTTAAATCTTGTTTTGATGCTTGAAAACTATTATCTGCTTTAAGTTTTGAGCGAAAATTAAGTCCTTGAAAACTAAAGCCACTGGAATAGTCCATTTCTCTAGGAATGGACCAATTGAAAATAAAACTTAATTCCTCGCTTCTGTTGATGGGCGAAGCCACTCCTAAAGAATACAAATCTTTTAAACTTTGCGCCCAAAGATGAAAATAGTTTTTTTCTGTTATATATTGATTTTGCCTATATTTTTGCTTCATATTAAGCTTGAGTTGTAAAAAAAAGTTGCCCGCTTGTGAGGATGGAATTATAGGCGAGAGATGAGAAGAAAGGCTTTGTTGAGTAGTTTTTCCTTCGTAACCTACAAAACCAGAATGTTCAACATCGATATATTTTTTTAATTTTACCATATTAGAGCGAGAAAGACTTTTTTTATTGCGATTTATAAAAAAAGACTCATCCATATAAAAAAACCAAAGAGGCGCTTTTAGCCCATGACCTGCACCCTCTACCACATGTGCATTGTGGCTTGTATCTTGCAAAGACACCTTGCTGTCTACTTCAAACTTCCAAATATTTAAGGCTGAAAATAAATTAGAATGAAGATATACACTATCTGACTTATTCACATCCAAATCTGCCTCTAGCTTCGGCTTCTTAAAAATTGAATAGGATTTTTCACTTTCATATTTAGTAAAAAAATGATTTTTTGAAATATACTGATTCTCACCTCTCCTATTTGAATCTAGCTCAAAGCCAAAGTGAGTGCCGGCTTCTAAGTCTTGCCACTTAAAATTAGACCCTAGAGAAAAATTATATTTGTCGTGTATTTCTTTTTTATCTTTACTTATTGCAATATTGGACATTGTGGCAAAAAAAACATCCATCCATTCAAATACATTATATTTAACTCCAAAACCTAGCCTGACATTGCCTTGCGAAGAATACTGCAGATTTTCACTGTAATAAATTTCGATTTTATCAGCTGTGCTCACATCTTGTTTTAGGCGAACAATATGGTTTTGCTCATCATATTCAAAATTTAAGATAGGCATGCCATTTTTATGTACTTCAATGCTATCTCCATTTGCATCTTTTGACAAAACATAGTCTTTAATGGGAGTATAGGAATAGCTCAGCAATTCTATGCTATACTCTGCGTCTTCTTTAGTCTCAACATCATATATTTTTGAATCGACGTCTATAAATGGATATCGGCTACTAATATTTTTATAGTCTGCTCCATAATCTTTATGCACCACCTTTGCCCACATTCCATCTTTTGCATATTCAAAAACTGAAGAGACTCTTTCTAATTCCAATGTAAAGTCGTGTATTTTATTTTCTGTTTGTCTCTCTACAATGTATGCTTCCATATCTTCATTAAAGGCTCCTACCTCGTAGATAGAGGCAATTTCAAAGGCAGAAAAGCATTTTTGTTTTTTAAGCATTAAAAAGCGCTCCCCATTGATATTTATATACACATCATCTTCAATTTTTTTTTCAATAACTGTAGAAGAAAAGTAAGTTTTTGCATTTAAGATGGATTCATCTACTAAATTACTTTCAAATAGGTTAATTGCAACACCGTATGGAAAACTCTTTTGCAAAATTAACATATTTTTGCGCGAATCTATACTATACTCTCTCTCTGAAAGGAGCCGCCATTGTGCTCTCTCCTCATCTTTTACATAAACAATAGCTTTTTTTGCAAAAAGATTGGAATGTGGAAGATAAAAAAACTTAGCCTTTTGCCATGTAGCAATTCCACTTCTATTTTCAATTCTTTCATTTTTTCCATAAAATACTCTTTTGCACCTTTTTTCACTATCATAACGCACAATTGCATCTGTCCGCCACCTCTCGCCTTCAAATTGAAAAGATGCACCAGGGCTTAAATGAGAAGAGGAGCCCCCACGTATAAATGGATAAATAGCAGGGAAATTAATGCCTTTATTTCCAACTCTAATGTGTTTTTTTACATCGCTTTCTATATCTATATAGCCCGCATAAATTTCAGAATTAAGCGTCTTATCTCTATAATTAATTCCAAAATACCACCTCCGATGCATCAGTAACAAAAGAGAGAGATTTGCTTCTTGCACAAAAATGGGACTTTGCATTATTAAAGCTGTATGCCCCTTAAAAAACTCAAAACCTACCGTCCACTTGAATGAGGCCTCTCCATAGCCTTGCATAAACAAAACAACATCTTTTTCTAACCTTTTGAAAGGTCCATCTTTTGTCGATTTATTGTCTATCTCTTTAAGGGTTTTTAGTGTTGCCTCATCTATTTCTTCTTCTGTTGCAGTAGCTTGTATATCGTCTTCTGCAAGCATACTATCGTCGTTTTTGGGACTTGTATTTTCTTCTAAAGGAAAGCTCTCCTCTCCGCTATGATTGGAAACATCTTCAACAGAACCAGAGGGGAGCTCTTGGATTTCTTTTTGAACATTTTCTGACTTTTCAATTTTTTTCTCTTCTATTCCTTGTGCAAGGATAAAAGATGGAGCCAAAAATAGATAAACCAATATGGTTATACAAAACAAAAGGGTCTTATTCATCTTCATTTTTTAAGAGACGCAAAAGAGTAATGTTTTTATATCTTTTTTGAAGAGTCCTTATGGCAAGCTCCCCTTTTTTTTTCTTTTGTGAGTTCTCACAATCGAATAGGCTACCTTGCATCTCTTCACTTTGTTTTTTAAGTTCACTCACCCCCAAGCCTAAAAGCCTTATTGGCTTACTTTTATAAATTTGATTAAACAAATATTTCGCTACTTTATATATCTCTTTAGTGGTAGCAATTTCTCCCACTTTTTTTGAATGTTGCTGTTTTTCAAAATTGGAATAACATATTTTGATGGATACAGAGGAAGCGATGAGGTTTTTTGCAATCAATTGTTTTGCAACCTTTTCTGCTTGCATAAACAAAAGGTCGTCCAGTTTTTTCAAACTAGTCTCGTCAAATTCAAACGTATGTTCGCTACTAATAGATTTTGCCCTCCCCCTCTCTTGAAATATTGTAGATGCCCCACCCCGAACTGCACTATATAAAAATGAGCCAAAAGATTTACCAAACATATGTTGCAAAGCATCCTCGCTAAATTTCAATATATCTCCAACACTTTCTATGTTTGCCTCTTTTAATCTTTCCAAACTTTTTTTTCCCACTCCCCAGACTTTTTTTAGTGGAACATCTTTCATAAAATCTTCTTCCAATCCTTTTTCCACAATAAGAAGTCCATTTGGCTTTGAAAGAGAAGACGCCATTTTTGCAATATATTTATTTGACCCGCCCCCTATAGAAACCACCAAAGATGTCTTTTTCAAAACTTCATCTTTTATATTTTTTGCTATGAGAGCAGGCTTGCCAAAAAGACGCTCCATTCCGCTCATATCCAAAAAAGCTTCGTCTATTGAAAGCTGTTGAAAATTTGGAGTAAAGCTTTTTAAAACTGACATTACAAAAGCCGACATCTCCTTATATCTTGTCATTCTGCAATTCAAAAATATTGCATTTGGCGCTAAGCCTCTTGCTCTATACATAGGCATGGCAGAATGTATTCCAAGCTCTCTGGCTTCGTAGGAACAAGTAGAGACTACGGCGCGCCTGCCCGCCCCTCCTACAACTATTGGTTTTCCTCTATATTGTGGATTGTCTAAAACCTCTACAGCTGCATAAAAAGCGTCTAAGTCAATATGAAAAAATAGCTTATCTTCCACCATTACATCGCCTTACAGTAATAAATTTCATCTACTCATGAATTATATAAAAGATTTTATCTATTAACAATCAATTATATAAAAATATAAATTCATTTTATAAATGTATATTTCAAAAAAAAATATTTTTGATTATAATCACGTTTGAACTTTTTCATTTTTTTAAAATCAAAAGTATAAGCGTATTATTCGCAAGGTGGAAAGTATGAAAAAAGAAATAACTGCAAATATGTTAAGAGCCATGTTTATTGAGTTTTTTAAGAGCAAAGATCACAAAGAGATTTCGGGAAAGTCCTTAATTCCCGAAAATGACCCAACAGTTCTTTTTACAACTGCAGGAATGCATCCACTTGTTCCCTATATTTCGGGCGAAGCACACCCACAAGGAACCAGGTTGGTAGATTTTCAAAAATGTATTCGTACAGGAGATATTGACGAGGTAGGCGATGACTCCCATTT
>CAUTVN010000048.1:0-10299 GCA_963541705.1 uncultured Treponema sp. | reverse complement strand
TTATCACTCGTACTCCATATATTTCCACCCAAATCTTCTAATACAGAATGAATTGATTCAACCGGTAGATCTGCAGCTCTGGTTATATTTAAAAACTTTCTCTTACTAAATTTGCCCACGCCAGCATTTTTCATCGCAACCCATAAATTCCCCTCTTTGTCTTCGCACAAAGCTGAAACTAGCTTATCGGGCAATCCCTTCTTTTCAGAAAAAAGCTCAAATCCAGTTTCTGAAAAACGCCCCAATCCTTTGTAGCTTGCAACAAAAAGATTCCCATTTTTTGGTCTTATAAAACCATTAATGCTCGCAGATTGCATAACCTCAAAATCATACACTTTAATTTGCTCATCTTTAATTTGAAACATTTTACCAGACTGTGCACCCAGCCAAACAGAGCCGTCAATATCTAAATATCCACTAGAAAAGTTCTCTCCCTCTATTTCTTTTAGATATGGAAGAGTCAAGATGTGCCCGTTTTTTACAACTTTTATCCCATTCATATTAGAGCCAATCCAAAGACTATCTTTTACGGGCAAAATAAAAGAGACGACGCCAATTTCGGCATTCACTTCTGCCGTTAGTGGAACAAATTGACCTTCATCATTTAGATAGGCGACACCACCTGCAGTGCCAACATAGAGCCTGCCGTTTTCGTCGATATTAATAGCTCGAATCGAAATATCAGGAAGTCCCGAATCTGAGCCATAGTGAATAAACTTTTTTTTCTTGTAGTTATAAAGCCCCGATGTATTTGTTCCTATCCAAAGAGAGCCGTCTACACCATTTTTTAACACACGAGGAGATGTGCCGGTAAAACCATATTCAGCTTTAGTAAACTCTGTAAAAGAAAAACCATCAAAACGAATTAGCCCATCGTAAGAAGCGAGCCAGATATAGCCCGTATCGTCTTGAACAATATCCAGCATTGTATTAGAAGGTAGCCCATTGGAATCGTTCCAAAAAGTCTGCATAGAACCCGCAAGATCATCAAAGAGAACAGCCGCCCCAACATGTACAAACGAAAACACAACAAAAGAGAGAACAATAAAATACCTTTTCATAAAAACTCACTTACACTTAAGTATACACCCAATTTTTTTTCTAAGATTCACTCCCTTTATTATACAACTTTTAAAATAAGATTTAAACCCATATTCTAAATATGTTAAAAAGCACAATTTTATTAAATCCGATGTGAATTCAGTTTATACTATCTACCTATGTCCCTATAAATCTCTTCTATGACTTGCCTAGAAGTTTTGTTGTAATATAAAGAGGCGTACATACAAGCTGTGCTAAGAAGTTTTTTTCCATAGTTGCGAGTTTCGTCATATGGAATGCCTTCAACAAATATATCTTCTTTTTCGATTGTATTGTTTTTTAGCCACCGAGAAACTGCTGTGGGTCCTGCATTATATGCACACATACCGGGCATAATTTTTCCGTCAAAGCGCTTTATCATATTGGAAAGATAGTAAGTTCCAAAATGAATATTGTCATCACAGTCTAAAATATCATAGTTTTTTATTTTCAAGCTTTTTGCAATTTCTCGGGCAGTCTTTGGCATCAGTTGCGCAAGCCCCATAGCTCCTGCATGCGAGGCAACTTTCGGACGAAAGAAGCTTTCGCTACGAATTAGGGCATACATAATATATTCGCTAACATTATATTCTTTTGCCCACTTACTAACCTCTTTATAGAATGGGCGAGGATAGACCGAACGCAAATGTTCAGCATTAAAAGATGAGCCCTCGCTATTAATCGCAAATTGAACCAAATTAATTGAGTCGGGAAAAAACTCTTTAAGTTGTAATTCCTTAGAAAATTTACTTGCTTCTTCAACAGTAATCGTAGGATAGATTCTAATCGCTTCTCTGTATATATGTGAATGTAAGCCGTATTTAATATATGAATCCAATATTTTTTTCGCATCTTGCGAGCTATACAAAACATTTTCCTCTCTCTTCACCTTTTTTTTATACAAAACATCTTCCATAGGCAAATCTAAATGGTAGGCAGAAAGTAGTGTGTAATAAATTAAATTGTGCTCCCCCCGATAAATTTCCCTATAAATCGCATCTTTTTTCTTGCCACCAATAAGTCCTTGTCTTGCTAATATATATTTTAGTTTCGCTTTTTGGTCTTCTAAATTGGTTTTTTTTATAATTTCATAAAATTGCTTTAATACTGTAAACTGCCTTTTTGCCACACGGTCTGTTACAACCTTAGAAACTAAGTCTTCATACCATGCGTGGCTACTCCATTTTGGAATGC
This sequence comes from uncultured Treponema sp., assembly GCA_963541705.1. GTDB lineage: Bacteria > Spirochaetota > Spirochaetia > Treponematales > Treponemataceae > Treponema_B. The sequence goes on along the minus strand of CAUTVN010000048.1, from coordinate 8,025 downwards.
TCAAAGCGAAGTCTTTAAGAAAAGTGGGGAAATCTGTTTTCAACTCCAAATTGAGCTTAAACCAATTGCTATCGTCAAAATCGTAAGGACTAGGCGCTATTTTTATTGCCCGATTGTAATATTCTAAGCTTAATTTTCTATTTGCTGAACCCGATTTTTCGTAAAGTCTTGCCAAATATAAATATGCTAAATATTCAATATTTGTCCGATTTCCTTTTGAAATATATTTGTCATTTTTAGCTAAAAACTTCCTTAAGAGTTCAGCCTTTTCTGCGTAATTGTTAGAAGAAAAAAACATAGAACGAAGCAAGTCGTAAAAAATATATTTTGTGTGTAAAATAGATACAGGAGAAGCTTCCATCAATTTTTTAGCTTCCAAATATGCCTTGTCATACTTTTTTTCAAACACCAAGATTCGCATATTCATAGTAGAGTGAAATTCTTCTAAGTCCGTCTCCTCTTCATCACAAAAAAGCTGATATGTTAGCAAAACTTTAGACGTCATCGCTCTATTCGCAAAAAGAGAGGGCACATCATCTTCCAACTCTTCCCATTTACCTGCAAAAAAAAGATGTTCTCTTTTTTTGTTTTTCAAATCTTCAAGTTTTTTTTCAATCGAGGCTTGTTCTTTAGGCTCTTTAACACTTTCTTTTTGCAATGCAACTAGTTCTTCTATCTCCTCATCTAGTAGAAAAACTTTTTCTTCGTCGCTAGAAATATAAAACAATTTTTCTTTTGCAAGAGTGCTAAATGGTTTGCTAGCATTAATAGAGGCAAATCTAAACATCTTTTTTGCATCTTCTTCCATCTCTCCCTGATACAAATACAAACCCAAACACACAAGAGACGCTTCGTCTGTTTGTATTAGACGCTTCATTTTTTTCGTTGTTAGGGGAAGCAAGGGAGAGAAAACACCTTCTTGAGCTTTTAAGACAATATTTGCAAACTCCGAATCGCTATATTTTGCATGGCAGGAAAAGAATGTGAAAAAACTTAAGATAAAAATCGAAAATAATAGTTTGATGCTTCTTTTCATTAATCATTACTTTGCAGGAATGGTTATATATGTACCTGCTACAATGCGATTAGGGTTTTTGATTCCATTATACCGAGCAATTTTTTTATACTTCCATGGGTTTTTATAAAAAGTTTCTGAAATATCCCAAAGAGTATCTCCCCACCTCAGCCTATAACGTACCGATTGCTTGATTGCAACACCCTCGACTGTTTTAACTTGAGTTTTTTCTTCTGTTTTGGCAGGCTTTTCTGCCACATCCACCTTAGACTCCTTCTCCTCTGCTTCCTCCCCCTTTTTTTCATTTTCATCTTTTGTTGCAAAAGGCTCTTCGGTTGCTTTGGGAGAGTCTTCGGTTAGCTCGTCTATGGGCTCCACGCTCAGCTCTTCCTCCGTTTGCTCATCCATCTCTACTTTAGCACTCTCCAAACCATCGGTTTTAATATTTTGTTCAGGCTTACCTCTGAAAAAAAACACTATAACTAAAGAGAGAATAACTACACACAAAACCGCCAAAACTATTTTTAGCCATAGAGGAAATGAACTTTTTTTCTCATCGTCAAAAGAAGTGTCTACATTGTATACTGTCCCCGCATATGGATCGCTAGAATCACCTGACATCTCATAGTCTTTAGATGGCTCTTCATTTATAGGCGTAGTCTCATCCTCTAGATCTGTAAACGATAAGTCGACATCGCCCGTATCGTCCCCACCCATATCTGTAAAGGAAAGGTCTATGTCAGCCTCCCCCTCATTACCCATATCCGTAAAAGATAGGTCTACATCAGCATTCCCGTCGTTATCTGTATCTGTAAACGAAAGATCAACATCACCCGTCTCGCTATCGCCCTCATCCGTAAAAGATAGGTCAACATCGCCCGTCTCGCTATCGCCCATATCTGTAAAGGAGAGATCAACATCGCCCATATCTCCTTGCGGGTCGGTAAAAGACAAATCGATATCGGACTCGCTATCTTCACTATCAAAAGAGGGGGCTACATCATCCGATTTCTCATCTTCAAAACTACTTGCGAGCCCTAAAGTTTGTTCCAATTCGTCTATGGGAATGCCAAAAGACTGCTTTCCGCCCGTATCCTTATCCACAGCCTCTGCTGTTAGATATTTCTTTTCATCTAAATGCAATTTTAAGGAGATAGTTGCCTCTCCGCACTCCACATTTTTTAGATCTTCTATGACCAAAGAGCCTATAAAATCTTCTCTTTCGCCGTCTTTTCTAAATAAATTAATTTGAACTTGTGGCTGTCCATCTCTTACAGTTGTCAGCTCGATTTCTTTTTCTTGCGCACCTTTTTCAATATTTTCTATTACTGGATAAAAATCACGATTCGCAAGCTTTATGCCGATCTGGGACATACATCACACTCCTTATAAATTGCATCCATAAAAGTATTTTTTTCTACTTTGTGGAAGTTTCAGCTTTTGTAGGATTAAAGACTGAATGCCAATCGTGCTTGGCTGTTAGTTGCATTAATATAAACAGTGTAGAAACAGCACATATTGTAACAATTAAGCCTGTAATTCCGTCAAAGAAAAACGAAACAGAAAAGACAAACAAATATATAATTTGTGTTAGGGGGACTATCACAAAGGCCATCTTTTTAGAAAGGAAATGCATAACATAGCTAACGGTTAAGCCCAAAGAGACAATGCACACAATTGAAAAAATCAAATAGATATGCATTTGGTAAGAAAAATAGGAAAACATTAAGTGGAAAGAAAAGAAAGAAAGCGCCAAAAAGAAAAAATGCATCGGGTGAATATTTTGCTTAGAGACAGCGCTAATCATCAAAAGCACTATAAAAAAGAAAAGCAGAGAAACAGGCGCAAAAAAAGAAACCCTAGAAGTGATATAGCCGGCGTTTTGTTTGTTTGGAATGATTAAGCCTATGTTTTTTCCTGTAATGATGTTGCTAAAAGTCCAATTAAGCCTAGCCTTTCCGCCCTCATCTTCTTTTGTTGTTGGGGAAAGCATTGTTCTCGGGAAATCGTAGTCTGTAAAATCTGTGTTAATTTGGCAATTAAAATTGTTCACTTGTATAAGGTCGTTTCTGTTAGGTGCCATATTATACTGCAACTCTTCCATACCCGTAGCATCATACTCCACCTTTAGAAGTACTTTTCCATCTTTATCCGGACGAATAGAGAGTTTTTTGTCTGTTAGTAGTTTGATAAAATTCTCAACATCTTCTCCATTGATGTTGACTTTGACATTCGTATAAATATTCTCGTTTGAAGCAAACATTGTGCTTAAATAAAGCGGAGTCCCGTCGTCAAAGTCTTCCATACTAAAATGATATGTGGCAGAAAAATGAGTGCGAAATGTTGGAAACCATAAATATCCTTTTTTTCTCCTATCCAAGACAACATCTATTTTTATATCGGAGGAATCAAGACGAGCATATTGCGTCACAGTCTCCGTCGTTTCTTTTGTTTCAAGAGGAATGATTCGCACTTCCTCGTTATAGTCTTCCTTAAAAACAATGTCTGCCTCTTCCTGCGCTACTTTTGCATAGACCGTAGGAGAGTCGATTACCAACTTGTCGCCATACATAGACTGCATTCCATACTTCAAACTACTCGAAGCAGTTTCTGTTCTAATCAAGTTTGAACTGCCTAAAATAATCCACGCAATAGAAGTCCCAATAAAAATCACAATCAATGCTGCTATTTTTTGTACTGACATAAAAGCCTCCTAAATTAGCATTAAATCGTTTTTTTCGCACTTACATTTCTCATCTCTTTTTTTGCATACCCACACCCTATAAGAAAGAGAAAAGGCGGAAAGAACAAAAAGAGAGGAATTACGATTATAAACGAATAAAAAAGACCTAGTCTATCCCCAATCAGCCCCATAATGAAAGAAGAGGCACTATAGCCCGGAACCCCAAAACAAGAAAGAAAAATCATAACAGCTGTAGGGTCAAATTTTAAAACTATAGATGCATACGACTGAACTGTCGGCCAAAGACAGGCCATAAACATTCCGATAAAAAACAAAAAAGCTGCCAACGAATAGATCGAAGAGATAAAATAGAACGTAAACGAAATCAAAATGGAAATTATAGAAGAGGCTAAAATCAACTTTTGCACAGAAAAAATACGCAAAAGGCGACTTGAGGCAAAGCGCCCAATCATCATCCCAAGAGAGAAAAAAGACGTAATCACTCCTGCCATAAAGACTGAAGTTTTCAAATTTAATTGGATGAAAGTTGCTGACCAAAAAGAAAAGGCACCCTCAGCTCCGCCAATAAAAAAAAGCGCCATTCCAAACATCCAAAAAGATAGAGAGCCAAAAATCCCCCCTGCTGCCTTGATATTGAACGGGGAATAGGTGAAAGGAACGTTTTTAGATCTTGGATAAAGCCAAAAAAGAGCAAACGCCAAAACAGAAATGCTCAAATATACAAATCTCCAGCTGACCCCAATAGACAAAAGATAGCCTATCAGCAAAAGACTTCCACAAATTCCCAAAGGCCAAAATCCGTGCATAACGTTCATTTTTTCATTCACTTTTTCAGGATATAAGTCGCCAACAATTGGAGTGATAAGCGCTTCTTGCAATGCCGTGCCACAGCCAATCAACAAAATGCAGATTACAGCTAAAAAATAGCTATTCGCAAACGCAAAAGCGGAGACCCCAGCCATCAAAATGAAAAGGGATATTTTTAATATTCTAACCTTTGGATATTTACAAAGAAAAAGCGGAACTAAAAACAAAATGACTGCCTGTTCTATGGAAGAGATCAATCCTAAAGATGCAGATTCTGTAAAATTTAAGCCCAGCTCTGTCTTTATATGCACCAAAGATATCGAAAAGGAAATGGAAGCAATCGCATAAACCACAAAGTTTAATGCGACAGCCCGAAAAGCTTTTTCTATATATTTATTTTCACTCATACAACTCTACTATCGTAAGATAAATTGTCTTTTTATTTCATACATAATCACACCAGAAGCCACAGAAACGTTGAGACTGTCTATCCTTCCCGAAGTTGGAATGCTGATTATGGCATCTGAGTTTTTTTTGACTAGACGCGATACGCCGCACCCTTCAGAGCCCATAACCACTGCCACACGATTTGGAAATTTAACACTATGCAAGGCCTGCCCTTCCATATCGGCTGCATATATCCAAAAACCTTCCTCTTTCAGCCTCTCTATGAGGCTATTTAAATTTGCAACTTCTACAATATTCATCCAACTAGCAGCTCCTGCGCTAGTTTTTAATATTCCCTCTTCTCCCCCCGCACTGCCATTTTTTGGAACAACCACTGCGTCTAGCCCAAACTGTTCTGCACTGCGTATGATAGAGCCCATGTTGAGGCAGTCTGAAATTCCATCCAAAATAAAAAGCACCCCACTCTCTTTTTCTCTTATGCCTTGAAGCACAAAATCGAGACTTTTTTTTCTTAAAAGACTATCCTCTTTTTGTTCAAACAACAAAAGAACGCCCCGGTGATTTTTCAGCCGTGAGTCTAAAGAAGAGGTTTTTTGGTCTAGCTCTTTTTTTTGCACAAGCGACGTTCCAACACCCAAAGAGGCGGCAAGCGACAATAGCTTTTTCACCCTAGGGGATTTGGAGTCTGAATAAAGAAGATGCGCAGTCTTTAGCTCTTCAATTTTTTTCGAACGCAATAGCTCTTCTATTGAATGAAAGCCAGTGATTATTCTTTGCATATGCCTAAAATCTATAAATGGTAGTCCTCTCCATATTTTACAATTTTCACATTTTTATAGTTGTTTTTTTCCAAATATTCTTGTAGATGTAGCTGAGAGTGCTTCTCGCCGTGCACTAAAAAAATGCCTTTAAGAGAAGAGGTATCGCAATCCGAAAGCCAGCTGAGAATCTCTTTATAGTCTGCGTGGGCGCTAAAAGCATTAATCTGCAAGACTTCAGCCCTAACTTTTAGGCGATCGCCTAAAATTTTAACCTCTCGCATTCCTTCGCTCAAGCGTCTTCCCAAAGTCTCTTGCGCCATAAAGCCGACAAGAAGAACAATAGTGCTGTTTTTTTCTATGTTATTATAAAGGTGGTGAACCACACGCCCAAATTCGCACATTCCGTCGGCACTAATTATAATCATCGGCCCTTCCATATTGTTTAGCTCTTTTGACTCGTCTACACTGGTAATAAATTTTAGCGAATTAAAGCCAAACGGATTTTTATGGTGCTTTATAAACGCCTGGTAGGTATGCTCGTCGTAGCACTCTGGGTGGGTCTGAAAAATTGTTGTGGCATTGACCGCCATAGGGGAGTCTACATATATGGGAATATCTGGAATTGCTCCCTTGTCAACCAATAGGTGAAAATAGTAGACCAATTCTTGCGTGCGTTCAACTGCAAAAGATGGAATGATCATTTTGCCACGAGTTTTCTTTAGCCTTTTCACCTTTGCCTCTAAAATAGAGAGTGCGTTGTCTCGAGATTCGTGCAAGCGATCTCCATATGTGCTCTCTAAGACCATATAATCAACCTCGGGCAAAACATCTGGATCTCGAATAATTGCCTTCCCTTTTCTGCCCAAATCTCCCGTAAAGGCAATTTTTGTTTTTTTCCCATCTTCTTCTATTATTGTAAAAACCGCCATTGCAGAGCCCAAAATATGCCCTGCATCAAAAAATTCCAAACATACATCTTGAGAAAGCCAGGTAGGTCTTCTATAGGAAATTGTAACAAATTGATTTAAAACTTGAATAACGTCTGCTTCACAAAACAGGGGACTCCAATTGAAAACCTCCCCTTTTTTCACAGCTTGTTTTCCTAAATATTCGGCATCCCTCGCCTGTATCCTAGCCGAATCCATCATCACAAGATTTGCAATATCTCGCGTGGCAGGAGTGGAATATATAACGCCCTCATACCCGTGTACCGCCAAAAGAGGAATGAGCCCACAATGGTCGTAGTGCCCGTGCGTCAAAACCACCGCTTTTAGCTTGTCGCAAGGAACATTAAATTCCCTGTTTTTTGCATCTGCCTCAGCCCTTTTTCCTTGAAAAGCCCCGCAGTCAATTAAATACAAATCGCCCGAAACGTCTAATATATGCTTAGAGCCCGTAACCTCTCCTGCAGCCCCTAATGAATAAATACTTATAGCCATAAACTCTTCTCATTCTATGCAAAAACAAAATAAATATCAAGATTGTCTGACAAAAGCTCACACTTATTTTGAGTGTGCGATGCGATATATAAAACTTCAAAGCATCAATCTAGAGAGCGATTTTACCTATCGATATAGATCGCTTTTGGAAATCGAAACTGATCAGTTTTGAAGGTCGAAACTTAGCGTGTTGCAGGGGCGAAACTGATAAGTTTTAGGGTATGAAACTGATAAGTTTCGGGGAGCAATACTTATCAGTTTGAGGGGGCAAAATAGACGTGTTTGATAGGTGAAATAGGCGTGTTTACACCCTGTACATTAGTTAATGTGCAAGGGCTACACTACCTAGTGGATCGCTTGTAGATTAGCTAGTGTGTAAGGTGAGGTTTAGCTAGAGTGAGGGATTTTTTTTCTTGAATTGTGCAGATAGCAAAGAAATTGATTGCATCTCGATTGAACATACCTAAAGATGATAGAAAAATGAAACTATTTATGTCAACTCATTCCTATTGATTTTTAGCTTAATAGGGTGGAGAAACCTCTAAAAAACTGCCTTTAGAAGTTTCTCCCAACTATTTATAGCCTAGACCTTAAACCTTTCTACTTCTTGAACCAAGCTGTCTATGCTAGTCTTGTTCTTTTGGGTTATGTCGGCAACCTCTTGCACAGCGTTGCTAATTTGAACAGCGCCCGCCGCCATCTCGTTCATACTGTCAGTAATCACTCGAGTCAGCCCGTCGAGTTTTTCCATCTCTTGCGCTACTCCCTCGCTACCCTTCAACATTTCGGCGCTTCCCATCTGCACTTCGTTTGTTACTTGGTTGATGTCTTTAATTGCAGTCAACACTTCTCGGCTCCCGTTCTCTTGCTCTCTCATAGCTTCGGTGAGGC
>CAUTVN010000047.1:0-10790 GCA_963541705.1 uncultured Treponema sp. | reverse complement strand
CATCGATAAAGTCGGTTCTGGCGTTTGCTTCGTTATATGAATCGTCCCTATATTGTGAGATGTTTTCTTGAAATTGTGCTACGAGCCCGCCCAGTTTTTTTAGTGTGGCGCCCTTTATTGTGAAACTGTCTTGTTGCATGTTTTTTCTTGTTTTAATTTAGAGACTACGCGGGATTGTTCCAAAAGGCGATTTGCCAACAACCTAGACAAAAATATCCCATAGTATGGGTAGCGCTCTATTAAGCGCATAAAATTCATCTTTGGAATTTTGATTAGCACTCCTTTGCCAATAGAAACCACAGTTGCGCTGCGCCTATCATCCAGCAAAAAAGCCATTTCACCAATAAAAACATCGTTTGGAGTCAACACGCTGATTAGCTTATTGTTTGAGTATACAGCGTAGCGCCCAGAGCTGATGTAAAAAAGGTGGTTTGTCTCCTCTCCTTCTTTGCAAACTACTTGCATATGCTGGCACCAAACAATTTCCTGCGATTTTAATATGACAGGTGTAAAGTTGCTGGTGTCGCGCCTCATCTCCATCTCAAAGCTTACTTTGTTTCCTTTTTCGTTATATTGCATACCTTTCACCATTGCCAAAGACATTCTAATGCCCATACCGTGTGTGCTGGGAGATATTTCTTCGCTCATCCTCTTTTTCCAATCAAAGCCCTCTCCTTCGTCTTCTATAGAAATTTTTGCAATGTTTTTAGAAATATGATAGCGAATATAAATTTTTTTCGCTGCAACTTTTTCGTCTTTTCTTTTTTTTGCAATTAAATCCAGCATGTTCCGTCCGTTAGCAAGCCATTCGGTTTTTTCGTCGTATGTTATGCCACAGTTGCCATGTTCTACAGCATTTAACAAAAGCTCCATCATTACGCACTGCAAGCTGGAGCGGTCTTGCGAGTTAATTCTGTCTGTATTATAAAGATAGGTGTTTAACAGATTTGAATAAAAAACAATTTCAAAAGGATCAGTATCGCTTACAAAACAGCCTTCTTCTTCTTTTTTGGTAATGTTTGTTAGATATGGTTTTTGCAAAAAAAAGGCATTTTTACGCAATATTTTGATAATTTGAGTAGCATGATTTTCAAATTCGCCCCTGGTAATTACAAAAAGAAAATTTTCTTCTTTTAATTGTTCAAGTTTAGCCTTTTGTTCGGTAGTATTGGTTATCGCAATCACTCCGCCAAAAAGTAGCCATGGGTCGGCTTTAATGATTTTTAGGCATTTCTCGCCTTCTATGTTGCCGTCCATGAAGTCTATAATTTTAATTTCGGGCATTTGGTATTGAAAATAGGTGGCAACTTCGCTATAGGTCTCAAGATGAAATATTTTTACATCGTCAAAAAGAAGAGAAGCCTCTGTTATAGCTTTAATTGTGGATTTCACAGTGCTTACAAGTGGAATACGCTTCATACTCATCATTCTCCTTACAAATAATCCATCATTTTAAAAGTCTCTATTTCTACACCTCTCGCATATTATAACACATTTTGCTACACTTGGGTTAGTCCCATTGGAATTGAGAGAAAATGACAAAAAAAGAAAAATTGGTGGTTTTAAAAGGAAATGCACAACCTTTTGGTGCAACGCTTTTAGAAGATGGCGTGAATTTTTCATTATATTCTCCAAATATAAAAGACCTATCGCTTCATATTTTTGGGTGCAAAGACGATGCCATTCCTACTCATTCTTTTAGGCTAGATTCCAATATCAATAAAACAGGCGATATTTGGCACATTAAAATTGCCAATCTTAAAAAAAATGCCCTATATCTATTTTCGGCAAAAGATGACCTTTTTAATGAATTTTATATTTTAGACCCGTATTTTAAACTGCTTACTCCCAATTCCATTTTTTTGTCAGAACAATTGAAAAAAAAGCCATTTCAAAAAGAAAGATTACCACTAAATGCAAAAGGGTTTCCCAAATGTGTTGTAGTAGACGATTCAAGTTTTGACTGGCAAGGAGACGAAAAACCAAACATTCCTTCCTCCCAATGCGTCATATACGAAGCTCACCTAAAAGGCATTTCTATAAAAGCAGACATTCCAAACGCTTTGCGTGGTACCTATTTAGGTCTCCTTCCCCTAATTCCCCATTTTAAGAAAATGGGGATTACCACATTGGAACTTATGCCAATTTTTGAATTTGATGAAAATGAAATAGAGCGAAAATCTTCTTCTGGAAATGACAAACTTAAAAACTATTGGGGATATAGTTCAATTTCTTTTTTTGCTCCAAAAGCAGGCTATGCAAAAGATGCAAAAAATGCTGTTTGCGAATTCAAAGAAATGGTGAGGGCATTGCACAAAGAAAAAATAGAGGTGGTGTTGGATGTGGTTTTTAACCATACTGCAGAATGTGGCAAGGTTTGTTTTAAGGCACTGGCAGAGGGCGAATATTATTTGCTAGACGAAAAAGGTTTTCACCAAAACTATTCTGGTTGTGGCAACACGTTTAATACATCAAGTCAAATCGGCAGAAAAATTATTATAGACTCTCTTTGTTATTGGGTGGAGGAGATGCATGTTGACGGTTTTCGCTTCGACCTAGCGTCTATCTTTATGCGAGAAGGTTCTGTCATAAACACCTATTCAAAACTATTGCAAGAAATAAACGCTTGTCCCACTCTAAAAAATGTCAAACTCATTGCAGAGCCGTGGGACGCCTATAGCTCGTATAATTTAGGAGCTTTTCCACCCAAATGGCTGGAATGGAACGATAAGTATCGCGACACTTTAAGAAGATTTTGGCTACAAAAAGAGAATGCACCAAAGGCTTTCGACGTTTTAGACGCTCTCATGGGCTCTCCCAATATTTTTGGGCAAAAATGCAGGCGTGATAAATTGGAAGATAAATGTGATAAATTAGAAGAGAAAAAGGATGCATTCAATTCCCACTCTATCAATTTTATAACCTGCCACGACGGTTTTACTACGGCAGATTTAGTTAGCTACAATAATAAACACAACGAAGAAAATATGGAAGAAAATAGAGATGGTTCTAATAATAATTTCAGTTTTAACCACGAAGTGGAAGGCGCTACAAAAGATGAAAAGATTATTAGCATAAGGAGGCGTCAAATTAAGAACCTGTTGTTTTCACTTTTTGCATCTTCTGGCATTCCTATGCTACTTATGGGAGACGAGGCAATGCGTAGCCAAAGCGGAAACAACAACGCCTATTGCCAAGACAATGAACTCTCTTATTTTGACTGGTCTCTTTTAGATGAAAATAAATGGCTTTTTGAATATGTTGCTAAATTGACATTTTTGCGAAATGAGATAAACATTGTTTCACTTTTGTCAGAAAATCCTGACAGACAAATCGAATACTATAACGAAATAGGAGGGAAGATGGAAATGAACTGGGAGTGTTCGTTTATTTCAATTTTTATAAAAGCAGAAACAACAGATGAAAAAGACTATTTTATAATTCTAAACAGCCTCGAACACGACGTTACTGTAGCATTGCCAAAGGGTAGAACTTTTGGCAAGTGGAATAGACTTCTAGACACATACTACACAGCGTCTAGAAACGAAGAGATAGAACTCTTTGCCAAAAAAAGCAAAAACATATTCCAAAGCATCTACATCTCGCCACATAAGTCCGCATCTATTTTTGTAAGCGAGTAAAAGTTCAAAGCAATTCAGCCAGTCTCTTTTAGGTCGCAAATAAATCATTGTATATCAGAGGATATACAATGATTTATCGCTAATATATAGAAATATGTTCTATTCTAGCAACCTAGACTCTATAATTTGCCTAAAGTCGAAGTTTTCAATTTGCATATAATAGGAGGCAACGTCTATTAAAGACGCCATAGGTGCCAAGCCTATAACCTCGCTTCCTACAACAGAAACGCCATAGCGGGCAGCTTCCATTTTCACCATCTCAAAAGACTGATATAGCGAGGTTTTAGTGTAGTCGGTCATGTTCATAGAAACTTGTACAATGCCTCTGTCTTGCAAAGAGACTCCCATCGCCTTAACATATCGCAAACCACCGCCTATATATCGAACTTTCTTTGCAATCTTGTCTGCAATGTCTTTGTTTGGTGTGTTCAAATTCACGTTGAAAGCAACAAGGGGCATTCTGCAACCCACTGCCACGACTCCCGCCGTAGGATGAATTTCCGTCCCTCCAAAGTCTGGCTTCCATTCTGGCAATTTTATTTTGTCTTTCATTCCTTCAAATTGCCCCTTTCTAATATTAGAAAGGTTTTCTCGCTCTGGTGCGGTGGCAGATTTTTCGTAGAGAAAGACCGGAATATTATGCGTTTCTGCAATTTTTTGCCCTACTGTTTTAGAAAGCTCGACGCACTCTTCCATCGTGGAGTTTTTAATTGGAATGAAAGGGATGACGTCTGTTGCCCCCATTCTTGGGTGCGCTCCTTCGTGATGGTTTAGGTCTATCAACTTTGTTGCAGTGCCAACAGCTTCCAATACTGCGGGAACGAGCGCCTCTGGGCTACCTATCACCGTAACAACGGAACGATTATGATCTTTGTCCGACTCGTAGTCCAACAATTTTAGGTCTTGCTTGCCCCTAAAAGAGTCTACAATACTTTCCAAAACCGAAGCGTCCCTACCATTGCTAAAGTTTGGAACGCATTCAATAATTTTATTCATACTCATACCTCGCTACTAGTTTTCCTATCCCCAGTAAAGCTTTAGCATAGGTGCAATAACCAAAGAGACCATAGACATCAACTTAATCAAAATGTTGATTGAAGGACCTGCTGTGTCTTTGAACGGATCTCCAACAGTATCGCCTACAACTGCGGCTTTATGCACATCGGAGCCCTTTCCACCTTCCTGACCTTCTATTGTCTTTTTTGCATTGTCCCAAGCTCCGCCAGCGTTAGACATAAACACTGCGAGCACAACGCCAGAGACGGTAACACCCGTCAAAAGACCTATGAGCATCGCGCTACCACCAAGAAAGCCGACTAAAATAGGAGTGATAATTGCAATAAGACCTGGAAGCAACATTTGGCGCAACGCTGCCTGTGTGCTTATGTCAACACATTTTTTGTAGTCTGGTTTTTCTTTTCGCTCCATAATGCCAGGTCTTTCTCTAAACTGCCTTCTAACCTCTTCAATCATCTTTTGTGCAGCCTTTTCTACAGCGTTCATTGCCATAGAAGAGAAAAGGAACGGAATGACGGCACCCAAAATGACGCCCACCATAACATAGACGTCTGTAATGTCTGCAATAATAACTTCCGCTTGTTCTTTAAAAGATGTGAACAATATAATTGCTGTAAGCGCTGCAGAGCCAATTGCGAAACCTTTGCCAATTGCTGCTGTTGTGTTTCCTACTGCGTCTAGACTGTCAGTAATCTTTCTCACACCACTATCTAGTTCTGCCATCTCTGCCAAACCACCTGCATTGTCTGCAATAGGCCCATAAGCGTCTACCGAAAGCTGAATGCCAAGTGTTACCAACATGCCAACTGCCGCAATGCCCACACCATAAAGTCCTGCAAAATAAAAGCTTGCAAAAATAGCCACGCAAATCATGATAACAACAGGGAAAGAGCTCTTCATTCCGACTGCAAGCCCAGAAATGATTGTTGTTGCAGGACCTGTTTTTGATGCTTCAACAATTTCGTTCACTGGTTTTTTGCCAGTACCTGTGTAATATTCGGTTATAAGCCCGATTGCCAAACCTGCAGCAAGACCTATCACTGTCGAAAAGAAAACTAGCAAATAGTTTGTTTTTCCACCGTTGAATGTGGCATCGCCTAATATATATTTGGTAAGGAAGAACACTGCAACAACCGCCAAAAGAGCAGCTCCAAAAGTGCCCATATTGAGCGCTGTTTGTGGGTTGCTATCGGGTTTTGCTCGAACAAAAAGAGTGCCCAAAACAGAGGCTACTAAGCCTACAACAGCAATAAGAAGTGGCAAAAGCATTAGCTGAAGCTTCAACGCCTCTCCGCCTGTTCCACTAACCTTTACCGTAAGTCCCAAAATCATAGCGCCTACCAAAGAGCCTACAAAAGATTCAAAGAGGTCAGCTCCCATACCAGCAACATCGCCTACGTTGTCGCCCACATTGTCTGCAATGGTTGCAGGGTTGCGTGGGTCGTCTTCAGGGATTCCTTTTTCAACCTTTCCTACTAAGTCTGCGCCAACGTCTGCGGCTTTTGTATAAATACCGCCACCAACACGAGAGAAAAGCGCGATAGAAGAAGCCCCAAAAGAAAAAGCTGTGGCTAGCGGTAGAATAGAAGTTGCAAAAGTTGTCTCTTCGGAGCCTAGCATATTTGTTGCGACAAAAAGAACAATAAAAAGGCCGATAAACGCCAAGCCTACAACGCTCATTCCCATAACGGAGCCGCCCGAAAATGCCACTTTCAAAGCGCCATTAAGTCCGCTTTTTTCTGCAGCTTGGGTTGTGCGCACGTTTGCAGCTGTTGCAACGCGCATTCCGATAAAGCCCGCCATCATCGAAGAGGCAGCGCCTAGCAAAAAAGAAACTGACTGAAACTTTAACACACCTTTGTTGGCAAGAGCCAAAAATATTGCTACAATTGCGATAAAAGGCAGGAGAGTGAGATATTCACGCCTCAAAAAAGCCATAGCGCCATCGCTGATATGTCCGCCAATTTCTTTTAGTGTTTCATTTTCAACCTTTTGCTTAAAAATCCACATAGTTTTGAACACAGCGTATAGCAGGGCTAAAATGCCTCCGCCCAATACTGCATATAAAGCAAATGAAACGTTCATAAAACAAAATCCTCCTAAGTCCTAAAGAGCATATTTATGAAAGACTTCTTTAAAAAGACCTAACAAGGTGCCACCAAAAGCATTATAATTTCTTTAATAGATGACAACTTTCAAAGAAGTCATAAGGTCGATACTATATACCTAAATTCATACTACTTTCAAGCCCTTAAAAAAGGCAAAAGGCTTCTAAGTGAGGTAGCGCCTCCAAAATTTTCTCCTTAGCTTCCACCTTAAATATTTCTCTAAATCTTAGCACTAACTCCGATAGCATATGCCAATATTGTTGTGAGTTTTTTTCTATTCTAAAATTGTCTGGATTGGGGCTCTTGTTTGATCGCACAGCCTCACTATGTGCATATGCGCTTTTATTGAAAAGATACAAGATTAATATTTTGGAAATAAATCAACTTTTTTTTAGCTATAAAACGTCCTGCTGGGTAGTAAAAAACACTCAGCAGGAGATTAAGAACAAAATGGTTTTCTATACTTTACACGTCCTAATCTAGTTTAACCACGCCTGTATTGTCTGTTAAAGTAACAGTTTTTTCGTTGCCTTTATTAAGAGCTACTACTTCTTTTGTTCTATACTTAACCCTGCCTTTTGTGAAAAAGATATAGCCTTGTGGGACTTTTTTCTTAAATAAGACAGTAGCGCTAGTACCCTTAGAAAGAATAGCTTGTTCATTTCCTAAAAAATCAGTTTCACCTACAGCAGTAGAAAAAGATTCGCCATTATATGAGACCTCGGTTAAGTCAGCCGACGTTTGATTATTAATGGTTAGGGAAGCAAAAGATTTAGCTCCTTTGCAACTTACAAATAAACAAGCAACAATAAAATATAAAACATATTTTTTCATTATCTTATTCCTAAATAGAAGTTGGTATTCTACTTTTTAGTGCGAGAGCCATTTAAAGTTCCACTAAGCATACCGCCGTGCATTTTAATGTTCCCGCTTACAGAATCTTTCTTAATAGTACCTTCCAATTGGATCGATCCCATTGGACTACCTCCATCCTTCTCGATTACAGTACCCGATATCTCGCCATTCTCTGTAACATTGCCACGTATTTGCATTCCTCCTTCAAGACTTATATTGCCTTGAAATGCTCCATTTTTTAGAGTCCATTTCCAACTGCCGGAAATGCCTGCAACTGAAAAAGTTCCTGAATACTGTCCATCATATTTCTTTTTTCCACCACAAGAAGTAAAAACACTCACCGAAACAAATAAAACAAACAAAACAAAAATGCGCCTAATCTTCATAACCACACCTCCTAAAAACCTTTTTAGTATGTTATATCCTTAGCACCTAGACTTTTAACTTCAAATCCGTTGCAAGAAAAACTATATACTTTGCCTCTCTCAAAAAGAAAAGACGGAACGCTAAGTGTCTTTCCCGTTGAAGGAACAAATATCTTCAATTGAGTCTCGTTAAAACTATCTTCTAAGTTTGGTATATCAAGTTCGTAAAAACCAAAAGCATTGTCTTTTAAGTTTAGATCCCCATCGCCCATACGCTTTAGATAGGTTGAACCTCTAAGGGCCTGTAAGCTATAATTCCCTGTATTTTTCACCTTGATATAGCCCGACATAAACTTTAATTGTCCTGCCAAAGGTTGTACAACAGTTTTTGTATAGCTTTCCCCGTCTTTCAAAACAAACGCAATGTTGGAAATGTCTCTTTTGGCTTTTACATATATTGCCTTATCCACTCCTGACTCAAAAGAATCTGCCAGTTGCACATAATAGTGAACATAAAAAACATCCCCTATGTTTTGGTTTGAACTGGGTGGAAGGTTTACTGTTTGGGTATCTCCCGCTCCAATTTCCAAAAGAGGCTTGGTAGAAGAGTCCATGTTTGAAGGGTTCACATTCATATAAATAGCCACCCTAAAGGATGATTCGTTAAAAAAATTAACCACAACACTATCACCAGAGTCTTTTGCCTTGTTTTTGCAAGCAGATAACAACAATAATGCTGTTATAAGTGACAAAACACTAATTCTAAAAACACACCTCTTATACATAAACACACCTGCCAGCTTTTTAATAGAAACTGAACCTATACTCAAACTGAAAAAGAATTAAAACCTCGCTCCCTAAAAGAAAAGCCCACCAGAAACTAATTTTTAACTATTCGTCCTGTAAAACTACCGTTATAGACACTACCATTTCCACTATAGCTATAGCTACTAACATTTCTACCTTGCTCTCGCTTCAGCGTATATCTTCCGTTAATATCTTTACCACCGGAAATAGCTCCTTCAAGAGTTATACTTGAACCAGACCATTGTACCGAGCTACCTACTGCAGTAAGTTTGTTAGTTCGATCAAGTGTTCCATTCACATCAAAAGTAGCTTCATCAACTTTAAACGTAGCCTTAAAAATTCCATTCTGGAGTGAGCCAGTCCAAGTGCCTGAGCGGTCACCACTAAAAACACCTTGAATCGTAACATTTTGATTATCACCAGGCCTACTAGGAGAGCCAGAGTCGTCGCTTACATAATTCTTAGTCTTTTTTTTAGTATCATTTGAACATGAAAAACATACACAAGAAAATATCAAAAAAAGAAGAACAAACTTTTTCATTTTGTAACTACTCCTCATATGAAGTTTCCCACTGCTCAAAAAAACTAAAGCGTCAATCAATTGAGCAATAGGAAAATCAAATTAAAACAAACTCTTAAAGACCAAAAATTTTTTCGATATTAACCTTACCGGACTCCGTGAGTGTACCTAAGGTCAAATCAGCAGCCTCCCTGCCTGTAACTGTGATTTCATATTTTTCGTCTAGTTTATATTGTCGTGTGGGCAAGTTCTTAGGATATAATGCAGTACCAATTTTTAGAGTGCTAATAGAAACGCCATCAGGATAGGAACCATCTGGTTTTCTTTCAAACCTAACAAAAAATGTTGCTTGAGAACCGCTTGGAATACCCTTTACGCCCAACGAAGTCTCAAATTCTTGATCTCCATTTTTGAACCTAACAGCAGTTTCTGCTTGATTGTTTATGGTGATATAAAAGCCACCAGAAGATAGATTTAGCGCTTGTTCATCCCATATCTCGCCAACATTCCAAGAGGCACTGCCATCTTTTGGAATAGCAAAATCTCTAGCATATGGCTTTTTGTTTGCTTTAAACTTTGGCACTATGCTATATATTTCGTTATCTCTTTTAAGATATTTCTTGAATACAGGGTACAAAACATAGTCTCCGCTGTCAATTTTGAGAACAGTATTTGCAGTATGAGCTCCAACATAGCCCAGAACCTCTCCGTTAGGAGAATTACTTCTAATTTCCACATTGAATGCAGAATTGTTTTGTAGCGTTAGTGTTGCATTGCCACCTGACTTACCACTAATTGTATAAACCAAATTGTTCGTTCCATCTTTGTTATAAAAAGCATAGATACTAGCGAATGGTTTGTTTTTTAGAGCAGAAAGATTGCCTTTGTTATTAAGAAAATCCTGTTTTTTGACGAACAAAAGAGCGAAATCGCCTGTTTCTGGAAACAAATTGGCATCCATCTTCAAGCCGTGGTTGCTTGCATGTGCGGGCACGCCACTGATTAAGGAAGAGAGTTCAATCGTTCCCTTAAAGGCTACAAGGTCTTCGCCCGTATTGTTCTTTACCGAAACAGAACGTGGATTAAAGCTATCAAAAGAAACCGCATCCGAAGACTCTACACTTTTTGGTTTAGCAGTATTTTTGCAAGCAAAAGCCAAAAAGACAAATAAGATAAAACTGATTGTCAATACTTTTTTCATCGTAATATATACCTCCAAAATGAAAAAATATAAAAATCTCTTGCTGATTGAGAAATTAGTTTTAGAAGAAAGTGAAAATGAAAGAAAACTGCTTTGAGAAAAGCTATCCGCTGAGGATGAAAGAGTATAAAATATAGACTGAAAATATTTGATTATATTATGTAAAAGATTAAGTTTTCTATAGACTAAAAGGATTAAAGGGGTATAATGCTTAGTGTTCGAGTGTTCGAGTGTTCGAGTGTTCGAGTGTTCGAGTGTTCGAGTGTTCGAGTGTTC
>CAUTVN010000046.1:0-10806 GCA_963541705.1 uncultured Treponema sp. | reverse complement strand
AATTTTCATGAAGTGATTCATAAAAGAAAACTAATCCCTATTTTAATAGCAACAGAAGCAAGAAATTAGAAATTAAATTTGATAAGGATTTTGTGGCAAATTCTCTTTGTTTGCAACCAGAAAAGCTTATAGAAATAATAATTTTAATAGGAGAAAAGTATTAAGAAATGGAAATATCATTGGATAGTTGGGTTAATTCTCAGTATAAACCAACACCTACAATAATTGAGACCGCTCAGGCTCTTTATCAATGTCATAAAGTCGAAGAAATATCTAGATCAGATTCGGGAGCGATTAACCTTTCAAAAACTATAAGCGAAATAAATAAAATAATTCAAGATACAAAATCTTCTAATTCAAAAGCTATTTGTTTTTTGACAGAAGTGCCTGGAGCTGGAAAAACTCTTGCAGGATTAAACTTAGCAAGTAACTTACATAACAATGATAAATCAGAACATGCTGTTTTTCTTTCAGGAAATGGACCTTTAGTTGATGTATTGATAGAAGCTTTAGCACGACATGAAATTAATATTGAAAAAATGAGCTGAAATTGAGCCAATTAATTGGTTTTTGAACTCAAAAGATGATGTTCGTTCTTCATTTTATTTAGAAGATGTTGCTACTGAGTTTGATGTGCAAGGATTGGAACTTGATTGGGTCTGTCTTATCTGGGATGCTGATTTAAGATATATAAATGGAAGTTGGGAATTAAAAGAATTCAGAGGTAGTTCATTGCAAGATGTAAACAGTAAAGAAGCTAGGCTATATTTAAAAAATGCGTATAGGGTACTCCTTACAAGAGCCAGACAAGGTATTATCATTGTAATTCCTGAAGGAAATATGGTGTGTATGAATACTTTAAGAAAATTGGAATAGAAGAGATCACATCAATTCTAAAGTGATATTCTAGCCTACTGGTTGCGATTTTTAATTTATAAATTCTATTAATTTTGCTTTTTATTTTCTTCTTTCTTGTAATAAAATTCTAATCAATATATAATCATTTGTGTATTGCGAGGATGCAATAATTTTCTAGAGTATGCAAGTCTTAAAAATTATTGTATTCGAAGTGAGGGATAAAAATGACAAATATTGTTTTAACACTTCTGGTTTCTTTGACAATTTCTTTTTTACTGGGAGTTTTATTAGGTACATTTAAAAAACTGTTTTATGTTGCGGTAGATCCAAAGGTGGCTCTAATAAGAAGTGTATTGCCTGGTGCTAATTGCGGAGCGTGTGGCTATCCCGGATGCGACGGATTTGCGGCCGCTGTCGCAAAAGGAGAAGCAAAGACAAATGGTTGTCCAGTTGGTTCTGCACCCGTTGCAAAAAAGGTGGGCGAGATTATGGGAGTTGCAACTGATGCTTCAAAGAAGATCGCAGTTTTGTTGTGTCAAGGGAGCTTCGATGTTTGTGCAAATAAATCGGAATATGTAGGGGTTAGGACGTGCATGGCAGCAAAAGTTGCCATTAATGGAACTAAGAACTGTGACTGGGGCTGTATTGGTTTTGGCGACTGCGAGGCGGCATGTCCTTTTGATGCCATACATGTAAAAGAAAATGGGTTGCCATATGTGGATATAGAAAAATGCACAGGATGTGGCATTTGTGTCTCTGCTTGTCCTCAGCATATTTTGTCTACAATTTCTGCAGACAAAGTGGGTTCTATTGCATTGTGTTCTTGTAGGAATACAAAAAAATCAGTGATAATGAAAAATTGCAAACGTGGTTGTATTAAATGTCTAAAGTGCGAAAAAGTATGTCCAAAAGGTGCTATAAAAGTAACCGATGGAATTCCTGTGGTAGACTATTCTCTTTGCGATTCTTGTGGCAAATGTATAGAGGGTTGTCCTACAAAAGTGTTGGACTATGTGCAAAACAAAGTAACGTTTACTGCAGCAAAAAAAGACGGTGGCTCCGAAGTAGCTGCCTAAGTTCTACAAAATATCATAATTTATGGATAAAGCACAGGAATTACATTGTGGATTTATTGCTATAGTTGGTCGTCCTTCTAGTGGTAAGTCCACGTTTTTAAATCGCGTTACTGGTGGAAAAGTATCAATTGTTTCAAAAATGCCTCAAACAACTCTAAATCAAATTCGAGGTATTCTAAGCAAAAAAGAAGGTCAATTAATATTCATAGATACGCCCGGATATAACAATTCCAAAACCAATTACAATAAAAACTTGCAGACAATAGCTGTTCAGTCTTTAGAAGATGCCGATGTAGTTTTGTATATTATAGATGTAACACGTTCATTTGGGGAAGAAGAGGCTGAGATACTAGAACTCGTAAAAGACATAGATAAGCCTATTTTTATAGCTTTTAATAAAATTGACGACAAAAATGCACATACCTCTCTATCTCTGCTTTGTCTAGAGAAAGAAATTACTAAAAATGCTTCCGATAAAGTTGCAATACAAGATTTTGAAAACATAAAGCTATTCAAAATATCAGCAAAAACAGGTGAGGGGCTTGAACCACTGATAGATGCGCTTTTGGAAAGCCTTCCCGTTTCTCCCTTGTTATATCCAGTTGAGTTTTATACAGATCAAGACGTACCGTTTAGAATTTCTGAAATTATAAGAGAGCAAATTATTCTAAACACAAAAGATGAAGTGCCTCACTCAGTATATGTTAAGGTTGAAGAGTGCAAGATGGAAAAGAATGGCAAGAGACTGAAAGTAGGGGCAACGCTATTTGTTGATAGGGAAAGCCAGAAAGGCATTCTAATAGGGAAGGGGGGGGCGCTTATAAAAAAAATTAGAGTCAACTCAGAAAAAGAGCTTTTTCGCATTTTTCCATATTACGTAGCCTTGGAACTAAGAGTAAAAACTGATAAGAATTGGAAGAAAAGAGTGGAAAACAATAGCTAGACAAAAGCCACCCAATATATTGAAAAGGAGTGGCTTTTGTTTTTAATACTTCTTCAGTATGTGAATAAACGCGCATGCACATACAAAAAAGCGTCTATTTTTTAAGCATTTCTCGAATAGTATTCAACAACGTTTTGTATATTTCCTACGGGTTGAACGTCGGTAGCAACTGGCAAAACGCTTATAGATGCAGATAGAGCTTCCTCATTCACATTAAGCCATGAACCTTTCTTTGACGCAAGAGTTAAATTATGTCGAATCAATGCCTCAACACCTTTTTTAGATTTGGTGGTGATTACGTCATTAACATGGAGAAGCATAGAAGGAATATTTGCAGGTTTTCCATTTACGCAAAAATGAGAATGGCTAACCATTTGCCTAGCCTGAGAGCGACTCATTGCGAAGCCCATCCTATAGATAGTATTGTCGAGCCTTCTCTCCATCAAACTGATCATATTATCGCCTGTAACGCCTTGCATCCTGTTTGCTTTTTTAAACAAATTTCTAAATTGGCGTTCGGAGATGCCATATGCAAAACGAAACTTTTGTTTTTCTTTTAACTGCTCACCATATACCGACATTTTTCCCCGCTTTTTAGAACCCTTTTCTTTACCAGGTCCGTGTGGTTTTCTGGTTAGCACTTTGTCATATTTAGGGTTTCCAAATATATTGACCCCAAGACGACGCACAATTTTACCTTTTGGTTGTTTAGTTGCCATAATATACCTCTTAAAATATAGTCACTTCCTCATATTTAAGAACACTATTTTCGCAAAGCCTGATAGGCAAGCTTTGCAACATTTTGTTCTGCTTCTTTCTTACTTTTCCCCTCTACAGGTCCATAAACATTACCAGCAGCAGTAACTTGAACATAGAAAACGCGATTGTGGTCTGGACCTTCCATTCCAACAACCTCATAGTTTGGTATATCTCTATGTGTTTTTTGCAATACTGTTTGCAACAAACTCTTATAGTCGTACCATTCACCATTCTCCAATGCAGAAGAGAGAAAATCCGAAAGCAAAGACAGCACAAACTTCTTTGACTTCTTAAATCCTGAATCTATATAGTACGCACCAATAATTGCTTCTAAAGCATCTGCTACTATTGAGCTTTTCTTTCTACCACCTGTTTTTTCTTCACCTTTTCCTAGACATATGTATTTTTCAAGTTCTAAGCCAAAACCTATTTTTGCCAAAGTTTCTTCACATATCACAACGGCCTTCACTCTTGTTAGAACACCTTCATTTTCAATTTTTAGGCGACTATAAAGCTCGTCAGAAGCAATAAGCCCCAAAACGGCGTCCCCTACAAACTCCATTCTTTCATTATTTCGCTTATTAGAAAACGAAGAATGAACCAAAGCAACATCTAAAAGAGATATGTCCCTAAAAGAGATGCCAAGTTTTTTTTGAAAACTCAAAAGCGCCCCAAGCCTCTCTTTTCCTAAAGAAGACCATCTCCTATCAAAAGGCATAAATTTATGGTAGATTATTTTTTTTGAGACTTAAGAAATTCGTATGCGTCTCTTACAGTTTCAAATTCTGTTACCTTTTCTTCTGGAATAGAAATTCCCATCTCTTCTTCTATAGAATAAGCCAGCTCAAAGATATCCAAACTATCTGTGCCTAAGTCGCCACGAAAAGATGACTCCATTGTAATTTTTTCTTTTTCTATGTCTAGCTTACTGGAAATTAAATCTCTCATTTTTTCAAACAATTCATCCATAAAAAACTCCGTTTATCGCTTGTAGATTCCTCTCAATTCAAAATGCTTTTGCACTTTGCAATTTGGACTACATTGTCTCTGGGTCTATCACTTGTTTTCCACGATAAAAGCCACATTTTGGGCAGACATGGTGTGAGACAATCAAGTTTCCACAAGCTTGGCATTCTACCAAATTAGGAGCTTTAAGCTTCATATTAATTCTCTGTCGTCTCCTTGTGCGAGCTTTCGACGTTTTCGCTCTTGGTACTATCATAATTTTACCTCCAAAAAAAACACAAATCTTTGCATCGTAAATGTCTAACGGTCTTGCTAAAAAGAATGCAAAGCAAGCCCATTTACACTTGAACGGCATATGCTAAAGGAAAATCAAGATTAAGTCAAGATTGCTATCTGTCTCTTAATCGAATGCTGTTCGGTTTTTAGGGGCAAAACTGAACACATAAGGGGTGAGATTGCGATAGCATGGTGGGGGCAAAAGCGTTCGGTTTTGCATATAAAATGTGTACACATTCGCTCTATTCCCCTAGCTAGAGGAATGCATTCCCCTAGCTAGAGGAATGGGAGTGTTCTAATTTGGGAGGAAGTTTCGTCTAGTTAGAAAAAGAGTGTTTCTCAAGTTCGATAAAAAGTGAGGATAAGGGATATTTTGCATATACGAGATATT
Source organism: uncultured Treponema sp. (assembly GCA_963541705.1). Taxonomy (GTDB): domain Bacteria; phylum Spirochaetota; class Spirochaetia; order Treponematales; family Treponemataceae; genus Treponema_B. The sequence goes on along the minus strand of CAUTVN010000046.1, from coordinate 5,537 downwards.
GCTTTTATTTATCATATTAGTGATAATAAATTAAATGTACAAAAAGTCAGTTGCTTAATAAAGCATTGCAACTCACGCTTAGGGAGGATTATTATGGAAAAGAAATCTTTCGTCAATGTTTCAATTTGCAAAAGCAACCTTGCGTCTAGCAAAAAAACATATTACGCAAATGTTTGCAATACAGGCAGAGTTTCTACAGAGGAATTGTTGTCTCTATTAAAGGAAGAAATGTCATATATGGATGTAGACATGGTGGAATTAGCTTTTAGAAAGCTGTCGAAGTTAATTATCAATTTGTCTATTCAAGGCAAGAGTGTTGAATTCTTTTCTCTTGGCACTTTTTCTCTCGTGGCAAAAGGCGGAATAAAGCTTGAATGGAATGGAGAAAAAGTTGTGAATAGAGAAAATTGTAGTATCAATGAAAGATGCGAGGCGAAAAATATTGATATTAGCGAATGTGTGATAAATGAACCTTCATTCTCCCTAAAATTTGAGGCTTCCAAAAAAACTAGGGGAGAGCTTTTAGGAGTGGGCGTAAATGTTGCGATTAAAAAAGAGAAGGCGCCTTTAATTAACTCTATGGAAGCTATCCCTGCAAAAACTGATGAGCATGAGGCAACAATCATTAAGTTGCAAGGCAAAGACCTAAAAATAGCGGGTGATGAAAAGAATGTTGGAATATATCTAAAAGACGTAGATTCAGGTGAATGCTTTAAAATTCCTAAAAACTCAATTTTAAGGAATGAGCCTAAGACTCTTATGTTTATCGTTGAAAATGAGAAAAAAAATATGTCCCATTACAATATTTTTGTTGCAACTCAATACGTAAGGCAGGGCTCTTTTTGCATAAGCCAGCGTCTTAGAGTGGGAGCTTTTATGTCGGGATAGGTCTTTCGTCTGCGCTTAAGTCAAATTGACTAAAACTTTATTTAATGATAACATTCAAGGTGGCAATGGCGCAAGATTTGTGCCTATCATGCTATTTTTTTGCGTTGAGGAGGCGTAGTTTACAAGTGAAACTAGAATTAGGGATGATTCCCATTGAAGACATGAAGTTTGCATCTAAAACTTCTGTAAACGGTAAGTGTCTAGAGATTAATAAGGAAGAACTTATCTCTCTTATTAAAGAAGACCCACTTGTTATTGATGTTGAGCTTGATATTGCAAAGCCTGGGGAAAGTGTGCGCATAATTCCTGTAAAAGATGTTTTGGAGCCAAGATGTAAGGTTTCTGGCACAGGAAAAATCTTTCCAGGTTTTTTCACAGGAGAAGAAGCAACAGTTGGCGAGGGGCGCACTCATGTTCTAAAAGGTGCTGCAGTAGTTACAACAGGAACTGTTGTGGGATTCCAGGAAGGTATTATCGATATGTCAGGACCTGGCGCTGAATATACTCCTTTCTCTAAGACGGTCAACTTGGTTGTAAATTGCAAAGTTCAAGCCGATGTAACTCGTGCGATTAAAGAGAAGACATTGCGATTGATGGGCTTAAAGACAGCAAGGTATTTGGGCGAGGCAGGGCGCAACGTGGAGCCTGCTTCTGTTGAGACATACGAGACAAAGCCATTTGTGGAGCAAGCTCAACAATATCCTAACTTGCCAAAAGTTGGCTACATCTATATGTTGCAAAGTCAGGGTCTTTTGCACGACACATACTACTATGGCGTGGATGTAAAGCAGATATTGCCTACAATTATGTATCCAACAGAAGCGTTCGACGGTGCTATTACATCTGGAAACTGTGTGTCTGCTTGCGACAAAAACCCAACATATGTTCATCAAAATAGCCCAATTATCCATGAATTGTATGCAAGACATGGAAAAGACATCAACTTTATGGGTGCTGTGATCACAAACGAAAACGTAACTTTGGCAGACAAAGAGCGCTCTTCCTATCTTGCTTGCAAATTGGCAAAACAATTGGGATGTGATGCTGTAGTCATTTCAGAAGAAGGCTTTGGAAACCCAGATGCCGACCTCATCATGAACTGCAGAAAGAGCGAAGAGCTTGGAATGAAGACTGTTTTGGTCACCGACGAATATGCAGGTCAAGACGGAGCTAGCCAGTCTTTGGCAGATGCACATCCAAAGGCAAATGCGGTTGTATCTAATGCAAACGCGAATGCTGTTATAAAATTGCCACCTATGAAAAAGGTGATAGGCGATGCAAAGCAGGCAAATGTTATTGCAGGTGGTTGGGATGGAAGTTTGCACTCTGATGGTAGCATAGATGCAGAATTGCAGGTTATCACTGGAGCCACAAACGAACTCGGATTTTGGAATCTTTCTGCTAGAGGAATATAGGGGACACGAGAAAAATGGGAAAAGTTATTGTACATTATATAAACCAATTCTTTGCTCAAAAGGGTGGAGAAGAGGCAGCGGATTATAAAATTGAAGTTGTAGATGGCGTTTTGGGACCTGGCGTGGGCTTGAAAGCTGGTATTGGAGATGCAGGCGAGATAGTAAAGACGATTGTTTGTGGCGATAACTATTTTAACGAGCACGAAGAAGAGTGTACTGCATTTGTAAAGAAAGTTTTGTCCGATGCAAAGGCAGACTTGCTAATCGCAGGACCTGGTTTTAACGCAGGGCGCTATGGTATGGCTTGCGGAAATACTTGCAAGGTAGCTGCTGGTTTGAAAGTGCCTGCTGTAACAGGTCTTTACGAAGAAAACCCAGGCTATGACATGTTTAAGAACTTTGCATATGTTGTAAAGACTACAAACAACGCAGCAGGAGCAAGACAAGCATTGCCTGCAATGGCAAAAATTGCAAAAAAGATATTGACAGGAGAGGCAGTGGGCAGTCCTGAAGAAGAAGGACTTTTGCCAAGCGGTTTGCGAAAGAATTTCTTTGCAAAAGAAAGAGGTGCGAAGAGAGCTGTTGATATGCTCGTTAAAAAGATTAAGGGCGAAGCTTTTGTTACAGAATATCCAATGCCTGTTTTCGACAGAGTTGAGCCATTTGCGCCTGTAACCGACATGAAGCATGCAAAAATTGCTTTGGTAACATCTGGTGGTGTTGTTCCTAAAGGAAATCCAGACCACATCGAAGCATCTAACGCTTCTCACTATGGGGAATACACAATAGACAATATGGCAGAGACAGCACACGGTGGCTATGATCCAACATATTGTAACGAAAATCCAAACCGTGTTTTGCCAGTTGATGTTTTGAAAGACATGGAAAAAGAAGGACTTATTGGCAAATTGCACAATAAGTATTACACAACTGTAGGAAATGGTACTGCAGTGAAGAGTGCAAAGAAATTTGCAACAGAGATTGCGCAAAAGTTGAAAAACGATGGCGTTACTGCGGTCATTCTCACCTCTACGTGAGGCACTTGTACTCGTTGCGGTGCAACGATGGTAAAAGAGATCGAAAGAGTTATGCCAGTTGTGCATATTGCTACAGTTGTTCCTATTTCTAAAACAGTAGGTGCGAATAGAATTGTTCCAGCAGTTGCTATTCCACACCCACTAGGAGACCCAAAAGCAACACCAGAAGATGAGAAGAAATTGAGAAGAAAGCTTGTTGAAAAAGCACTTAAGGCACTTGAAACACCTGTGAGCGAGCAGACTGTGTTTTAATTCATTTTCTAAATAGAGTGATAAGTTGTTGTTAAAGCCCTGAGCCCTCATAGATGTGGACTCAGGGCTTTTTTATTTAAAAATATGAGATTTTTTAAGTGTTTATTATGAATAGAAAATTAGGTGTTTTGATTCGATAGTTCATCAATACAACTGCAACATTTGATGTAAATAACTTTTTAGAAGTAATTATTATGGAAAATAAAAGCCTTCTTTTGGGAATTTATTATTCTGATAGAAAGGCTGATGGTAAAAACTGTTTATATTAATGAGATTTCATAAAAGGGAAATGAATAAAAGGATTAAAACTTTTATTTTTTTATCAATGATATAATCCAAATAATGAGAAAGGACACTAACAAACGATTATTATTTCAAAATAGCTTTAGAGAAGGATATAGGATATGGACATATTTAGAGTAGAAAAACTTTTAATGAAAACTTTAAAAATAAAGGAAGATTTTCTCATCAATGTAAACAATTTGTTGAACTTAGTTTCTAACAACTATTCACAGAAAAAAGAAGCAGTAATAAAAAAGTATGATTTAAATTTCAGTGATAAATTCAATATTTTTGAGACAATTTCAGATCTATACAAAAGAGAAAAATTTCACAGTGATATTTTGTATACAATTTTAAATCCAAATACCCCGCAAATCGGTGAAGTTGCGAGGCGGGGAAAATTCGTTGAACACTCTATAAAAATATTAGATTTAGATTATAAATTTATTGTAGATGATACAATTGAAATTTCAAAGGAAGAGCATAGTCCAGTCTGGGAAGGAAGCGAAAAAAAACATGGTTATATCGACTTATTGATTACAAATAGTCATAATCAGGTTATCATTATAGAAAATAAATTGAATTATGCTCCCGATATGCCAAATCAAATTGTCAGATATATGAAATATATACAGGAACAAAAATTTGGGAAAGATAAAAAAGTTGATATGACTGTCGTTTATCTTACTTTAATACCTGGCAAAAGACCTGACATTAATAGTTATCATGAGTCATTTGAAGATTATACAAAACTTATCAAAGATGCAAAAGATGGAGATGATGGAAAAATATTAAAATATCGTTGTGCAATTGATAGTAACAAAGACAAGGGAAGTCTAGTAAAATTCTTAGATAATTGTCTATTATCTATCAAATCAAAAGATATAACAGATTCAAGCGTTATGCTTACAAAGGTTTATCTGGAACAATATAAAATTTTGTTGGGACATTTAGGAGGTAATGTAGCAATGCTAGAGTATCAAAAAGAGTTACTTAAAAACATTTATTTGTCTAAAGAGAGTTATGAGGCTGCAAAAGATTTAGTAGAGGTTTTTGAATATAAGAAAGATGACGTATTAGGTCCACTTATTACTGATCGGCTAAAAGAGTTTGTTGAAAAATTGGGATTTTGTTTTTTTGAAAACTGGGCATATATAGTTAAAAATGATGCAACTGCAGATTATTTGTATATAGCAGGATGGAATAGAAACTTACAAATTGGCTTTGGAACTAACAGTACAATTTCTAAAAAGAATCAGAAGATTTATCAAAACATTTTAGAAGATGTTTATAAAAGAGAAATAAAAATAGAAAATGATGTGTGGTTATACCTAGACATAGAACCATTGGACGATAAAGAAAATCTTGACAGCTTTCTAAAGTTTTATACAGATTTATTAGTCGAAGTAAAGAAAAGATTTTTAGAAGTAAAATAACACAGTGTCGATGGATGGCATGCATTTAGTATGAAAGGTAGATAAAGAAAATACTGATTAAAAACTAGGAACTGCTGTAAAAATTTCTAAACATTGCTAGCTTATCTTTCTGTCCAAGCATTTGATTAGTATTTTCTTAAAATTATCTAGGCTCTTGACTCTTCTTCTCAAGAAAGGAGATGCTAGTCAAGAGCCTTAGTTTATACATGAACTCCATATTGTTCAAA
>CAUTVN010000045.1:0-10950 GCA_963541705.1 uncultured Treponema sp. | reverse complement strand
CCCCCCCCCCCCCCCGTCAAGACCCATTAGGGGGTTATTTTTATAAATTTGTGTTGTTATCTTGATATCAGCTTGCTCATATATGGACTCTTTTGCCTGAAGAGTAAAATATATCGACAATCCATCTCTTTTGTGCTAAGATATCTGCCTATAATTATCCCCCTAGTAAGCAACCTTTTCTGTTGCGTCCAATATGATAATTTGCCATATGCTTCTCCTTCCAAATCCCAAGAGAGAAAATCGCACACTAGCTAATGTACAACCCTAAAACTGATCAGTTTTGGGGGTCGAAACTGATCAGTCTCATACCCCTAAACTGTACAGTTTCGCCCCCTGAAACAATGCTGTTTCGACCCTCAAATCCGATCAGTCTAAAACCCCAAATCTGTACAAATCGCGCCCCCTAAACCGGTCGCTTTTACACAACGAAACAATAGACGTTTTGAAAAGCGAAGAGATTTATTATTGACATTACATCCATATTAACATAAACTAACTGACTTAAGTTTTTTAACTTAAGTAACTCACATATTGGTTGGGGGTAATGCTAATGAGAAAAGACTATATAAGCGATGCCAAATGGAATGAAATAATGGAGTTTTCTAAAAATATTGAAACTCCGTGTGTAATCATTGATTTAGAAAAAATCAAAGAGACATACAAACAGCTGTTGAAAAATTTTCCATATGCAGATGTCTATTATGCCGTAAAGGCAAATCCGCATGAAGAAGTGATAAAAATGCTGGCTGAACTCGGCTCTTCTTTTGACATTGCTTCTAGATACGAACTAGATAAAGTCTTGAGTCTTGGTATTACTCCGGATAGATTGAGCTATGGCAACACCATAAAAAAAGCAAAAGACATTGCATATTTCTACGAAAAGGGTGTGCGAATGTTTGCAACAGACAGCAAAGACGACCTAAAAAACATAGCGCAATATGCACCAGGATCCCGTGTTTATATACGAATTTTGGTAGAAAGTACAAGCAGCGCCGACTGGCCACTGTCTAGAAAATTTGGTTGCCACCCAGATATGGCATACGACTTGTGCATTCAAGCGAGGGACACCGGGTTAATTCCTTATGGTATTTCTTTCCACGTTGGGAGTCAACAACGAGACATCGGTCAATGGAACGACGCTCTTGCAAAAACTAAATACTTAATGGATTCGCTAGAAGAAGAGGAAGAAATAGTTCTAGAAATGATTAATATGGGCGGTGGCTTTCCGGCAGCCTATGTAACACCTGCCAACGAACTTTCCGACTATGCAACGGAGATCACTCGCTATTTGCAAGAAGATTTTGGAGAGAAATTACCCCGTGTCATTCTTGAGCCGGGTAGGTCTTTGGTTGGCAATAGCGGTGTGCTTGTTTCTGAAGTTGTTTTAATTTCTCGAAAAAATAACACAGCTCTCCATCGCTGGGTATATTTAGACGCAGGAGTTTTCAACGGACTTATTGAAACGCTCAACGAATCTATAAAATATCCAATAATTACAGACAAAGACGAAGAATGCAAAAAATATGGCGAGGCGATAGTTGCGGGCCCTACGTGCGATAGTATGGATATTATGTATGAAGACTATCGTTGTCTTTTGCCAATCAACCTAAAACAAGGGGATAGAGTATATTTTTTAACTACAGGTGCCTATACCTCTAGCTATGCTTCCGTTGAGTTTAATGGTTTTCCACCGCTCAAAACCTATGTAATGTCTAAAAAATAGATTAGGAGCTAGTATGAAATATTTAGAAACAAATTCAAACGATCCTGAGTATAATCTATCCTTTGAGGAGTATTGTTTCAAATACTTGCCACTAGAGGCAGACGAATATTTTTTCTTATGGGTTAACGAGCCTTCTATAATTATTGGAAAAAATCAAAACGCATACCAAGAGATTAATACGTCTTATGTTGCCGAACACAACCTAAAGGTTGTAAGGCGCATTACCGGCGGTGGCGCTGTCTACCACGATTTTGGCAATTTGAATTTCTCTTTTGTTACAAAAACAAAAGGCAACGAAAAAATAGACTTCAAAAAGTATTATACACCAATCATCCAAGCATTAGGGAAAATTGGTGTGGTGGCAGAGCTTTCTGGACGCAACGACGTAACGATAGATGGACAAAAGTGCAGAGGCGCGACCCAATCCGTCGCGAATGGAAGGGGGTTGAGCAAGGGATGCATCTTGTTCGATGTAAAACTCGGCGAGCTTTCTAATGCCTTAAATGTCAGAAAGGAAAAACTCGAAAGCAAAGGTGTTAAGAGCGTGAGAGCCCGTGTTACTAATATAAAGAACCATTTGAAAAATGAAGTTTCACTATTGGAATTTAAAGAGCAATTGCTAAACATAATTTTTGAACTCGCAGGAGAGAAACCATCTGAATACCACCTTACGGAGCAAGATAGGCTCGGAATCGATAAGATTTATAAAGAGCGATTTTCAAGACGCGAGTGGAATTATGGTGCTTCAATAAATGCTGAATATTCTAAATATGAGCGTTTCCCAATTGGTAGCGTTGAACTGTGCTTTAATGTGAAAGATGGGAAAATAAAAAATCTTAAAATTATGGGCGACTTTTTTGGAACAAAAGATGTTGTAGAAATAGAGGACTTGCTGGAAGGTACAGAATATAAAGACAATTCTATTTTACAAAAATTGGAAGCGGTTGAACTCTTGCCATATTTTGGTTCTATATCTGCTAATGAGCTTACAGCATTGTTTTTTAAATAATTCTATACAAGGGAGAGATGAAAAAGGGGCATTGATTGCCCCTTTTTCTTTATTTAACTTTTTGTGATAGAAACACTAAACGAGAATAAACTTCATAATCAATTAAAACATCTTTTTTGCCGAGATGGGGCGCGGATGGAGTGCAAAGTAGGCAGTTTTGTTTGCGATATTGTTTGCCCAAATGGTAAAATTATAGAAATACAGACCGGACACTTTGCCAATATGGTAAAAAAACTAAATGTTTTAACAAAAGAGAATATTGTTGAAATAGTATACCCCATATCAATTGATACTTACGTAAGAACTTTAGATATAGATGGAACTGAAAAGCGTATTAGAAAAAGTCCTATTCACGGTTGTTTGTTCCAACTATGTCGAGAATTATCTAAGTTGACTCATTTACTCCACAATAGTGCTTTGAATTTGCGCATTGTTTATATCAAAAGTTTAACAACAAAAATAGATGATAAAAAGAGCAAGAGCAGATATAAAAATCCACGCATTATAGAAAAAGAGCTGATAGAAATAATTGGTGAAAAATATTATGAAAATTTTTTTGAAGCTGTTTTAGAAATGCTTTCTCTACTCCCAGAAACTTTTTGCAGAGAAGACATTGCAAAGTGTGGGTATAAAAAACATAGTAGCTATGTAATATGGTTCTTCAAAAAACTAAATCTTATAGAAGAATCAGGGAAAACCAAAAATAAAAAAATATATAAAAAATGCATCTAATCACTTAATATCACAATAGCATAAAAAAAGGTCTATGAAATATTCATAGACCTTATATGTTTTCTATTATATATGCGAGGAGTTACAACAAAAACCCCACAGCAAGATTCTACCAGAAATCTGCCATATCATCTTTGTCTCGCAAGTCTATTTCGTATAAATCGCTTACAACTCGCAAGTCATCAAAATACATATAGCAGTCTCCATAAGACTCTGCCAAATCACATTCAATCTTAAAGCCCACAATCTTTATTCCCATACCTGTCGAAGCAAAGTGGTGATCTTTTTGAACTATACCAGACATTCCATTCGCTGTGTTCTGTGGAGGTATAGTAGCAGTCATTAGCTTCCAACCAGCGTGGTTCAATTTTCCTACATAAATCTCGAACCTCTTGCCCCAGAAATCTTCAACAATGAGCTTTAGAGTATGTGGATAGCTTCTGCCTACAACCCAAACACTTACTGTCTTGGAAATACCTTCCACTGGCAATGGCTTAACAGCCAAAACTTCAAAAGAATTGCAACCTCTTCTGTAGAAAGACGCCTTCACGCCAAGAACTTTTTCGTCAGGAATATTCATTCCAGATTCTGACTCTATTGGCTTTTTGTTTGCTGGTGCGCCTTCAAATAATCTTGATTGAATCACACCCTCATCTGCAGACATCCTTACAAACCAAGTTCCTTCACTTTCAAACTTATCAATTGAAACTTCTTTAATTCTCTGCTCCGCAGAATCAACACCAACGTTTTCTGCATTAGGAGTATCTAAATTAGAAAAATTATCATTTTCTGCATCTTGCGCAAAAACAACTCCTGTCAACGCCAAAGCGAAGACTAAAAAAATCAACTGCTTCTTCATTATAGCTCCTCCTTATTTCCTGCATTGTCTGCTGAGCCAAACTGTGTAGTAGCAAGCTCAAAGCCATCGTAAGAGTCTCTATACATATTCGTTAGAGCCTTAAACTGATCTATGAAGATGTAGAAATCTTCGACGTGCTCAACCGGTCTTGTTCTAACCCTAAAAGCGACAAATTTCATTTCTTTTCCAGCGCCTATATACTTAGAAGACTGTGGAATGCTCTTTGGGATAGAAACAGACATGTTTTTCCATCCTTTAAAATCCAAAGTGCCAACAGGCAAAGTATGAACGCGTCCGAAACAGTCTCTTACCAAGATTTCTAATTCATAGAGATAGCCTGCGCCCCAAACCCACATATCAAGCCTAGCGATATTGCCTTTAAAAGGAATTTCATATGGCTCCAAACCTTTTTCACCTTGTTTAGATGGGACAATATCCAACCAGTTATCGCCTCTCCTGTTGAACTTAACTTGAACTCCTAAAAATTTTGCCCCTTCCTCTTTTTCGTTCATCACCTTTACTGCATGAGGCATTCCATCAAAAGTCTTGAGTATGGGGAACCCGTTTGTAACAAATTTACTACCAACAGCATGCCAAGACCATTCCCCTTCAGTATTATCAAAGGTATCCACCATGTATGTCTGGTAGTTTACATCAGATTCTTGGGAAGAAAGAGAATAAAACGTACACAGAAATACTGCCATAACACTAGCAAAAATCAAACTGCCATGTTTCATGTATAACTCCTTTTGTTCCATGATAAATCAACTTGCATCAGTATAATTTAAAATCGGCTATTTTGTCAAATGCCTATCAACTAGTCAAGTCTAATAACCTGCGCGGTTGACGTTTCGATGTATCGGTTTTTCTTTTCAACTTTTTTAGATTAATTATCAGCGAAAATTAATATTTATATTTTTCACTTTCAGTCTTGCTTTTAAAAATCTTTATTGAACAAAAAGGTATATTTTTCTATAATGTGTGAGCGTTGTTTTGCCGAAACTGACACCATAGAATATAGATTCAACGTTCAAAGATTTTGTGGAGACTTTAGAGTGAAAAAAAAGGTTTTAAATTTTGCTTTTCTCATTTTTTCTTTTCCTATATTTTCTCTTGACGCAATGGGTCCGTACAATACTGGGCGCAGTATGGACAGAAACGGAAGGAAAGAAGAGGCAAAGGTTCAATACAATAAGGCTATACAGGTATGCCTAGAAGAGATAGAAACAGCAAAAAATGATGATAGAAAGCTGGACGCATATAGCATTTGCACATGGTCTCTTATCAATTTGGGTCAGTATGCTGAGGTTCTAAAATACAGCAACGATGCTCTAAAGATTAGAAGAGATCATAGAATTATAGAAGTGCTTGGAGAGGCATATTTCTATTTGGGTAAATATGGTAGAGCTTTGGCTCATTTTCAAGAATATGTGAATATGCAAGGTGTTTATAGGCTCGGGATAGCATATTTCTTTATTGGAGAAATGTATGCAAGACAAGGCAAACATAGTAAAGCTGAATTTGCTTATTCTATGGCAGTGCGCCATACGGACTATCGCGACAACCCAAATATTGCAACTTGGTGGTATAATCTTGCAAGAGAGCGAGAGCTATTAATGGACAAAGAGAGAGCCCAGGATAGGAGAAGCGTAATAGATTCGTACTGGCAAGTGTTAAGGTTTTCACCTAAATATCCTGGTGTACAAGAAAAGATTCAAGAAATACAAAAATTATAATATCCGTCTACATCTAATATGAAACAATATGATGGCTGTTCGGCTTCGCTAATATAGGAGGAAAATATGGATTTGTGCTATAGGCAAAAGTCAGCATGGGAAGTGCTAAATGACGATGATATGGAAGCTCTGAATAATCTTTCTAACGATTATATAAACTTTTTAAATCATGGAAAGACAGAAAGAGAGTGTACAAAACAGATAGTAGAGCTTGCAGAAAAGAATGGGTTTGAACCTCTTCTAGATGTTATAGAAAAAGGTCCTATAAAGAAAGGACAAAAGGTCTACTTAAATCATAAGGAAAAGGCTGCAGTTCTTATGGTTATTGGCGAGGATATGACAATGGGAATGAACATAATTGGCGCTCATATAGATAGTCCTCGTCTTGATATAAAACAGAACCCACTATATGAAGAAGGTGGAGTTGCGTTTTTAAAAACTCACTACTATGGTGGAGTAAAAAAATATCAGTGGACAACCATTCCTCTTGCGATTCACGGCGTTATATACACAAAAAAAGGAGAGAAAGTTGAAGTGTGCATTGGGGAAGACGAAGATGATCCAGTGTTTTTTATTAACGACCTTTTGATTCACCTTTCAAAAAAACAATTACAAGAAACAATGGCAGAGGCAATTACTGGTGAGCAACTTAACGTAGTTATAGGGCATATGAAGCCTCTTGGAATGAGCGAAGAGGAAAAGAAAAAAGAAAATATAATTAAAGAAAATGTATTGAAGATTCTCAATACTAAATACAGAATTATAGAAGAAGATTTCCGTGTTGCAGAACTCGAAGTCGTTCCTGCAGGAAAGGCTAGAAGCGTGGGCGTGGACAGTTCGATGATTGCAGCGCACGGACATGATGACCGAATTTGCGCATATACTACACTCCGTGCAATTCTAGAAGTAGAAAATCCGTCTATCACTGCCGTAGCAATTTTTGCAGACAAAGAGGAAATTGGTTCGGTTGGAAACACTGGAATGCAGGCTTACTACTTTGAGAATATGGTAGCGGATTTGCTTGCAACAAAAAAAGGCTACAAAGACGTAGATGTAAGACATGCGCTCGCATATTCTAAAATGCTTTCTGCAGATGTATCCGCTGGTTTTGATCCAGCTTTCCCACAAGTTTTTGAAAAAAAGAATGCAGCATATATGGGCTCTGGCATCTGTATAAACAAATATACTGGCTCTGGCGGAAAGGGTGGTTCTAACGATGCAAATTGTGAGTTTTTGCAAGATGTAAGAAGCGCTTTTGACGAAAACGGTGTTGTATGGCAGACAGCAGAACTTGGAATGATAGATGCGGGAGGTGGCGGCACAATTGCCTATATATTAGCAAAATACGGAACAGAAGTTGTAGATTGTGGAGTGCCTGTTCTGTCTATGCACGGGCCTTATGAGCTTGCGAGCAAAGCAGACTTGTATATGGCATATAAAGCTTATAGAAGTTTCTACAAATCGATTGGATAAAGACTTAAGTCTCATCTTTTGTTTGAATTGGCGGGGTATTGGGTAACTTGGTGCCCTGTCAATTCGCTCTTTTTTGGAACTTTCTTACATTTCTTAATATATGCATTCTATGTTGAACTTTTGCAAGTGTTTGTTTGTCTTTATATACTGTGTTTCTATATTTTCTTGCAAGCAAACAGAGAAAGTGTATACAAAAGTGGAATTGAGTTTTGACACGGTATGTTCGGTTCAAATTTTCACTGAAAAAGATGAAAAAACTGCATCCAAAATCCTAGAAGAAGTATTTGAAAAATTAAAAGAGCTTGAATATATTTTTAGTCCGACGCTTAAAGAGTCAGAACTTTTCAAAGTAAACAATATAGCACCTAAAATTGATATCACCGTCTCAAAAGAATTTCGGTATTTGCTGGAAGAAAACCTGAAAATAGCAAGGCTTACGAGTGGGGAATTTAATCCTTGTGTTGGAAAACTTTCATCTATCTGGAGAGAACTATGGACCTCTCAAGGCAAAAACCCTGAACTACCGACAAAAGAAGCAATAGAAAATGCCCTAAAACATACAGACTACAAAAGCATTATACTCTCTGAGAAAACCATAAGAAAAACAAAACCTGTATACTTAGATTTTGGAGCGAGCGCAAAAGGGTATGCCACAGATTGTATAAAAGAAATTCTTATAAAAAATGAAATAAAAAGAGCTGTTATAGACTTAGGTGGCAATGTTGCGGTTTTAGGCAAAAAAGAAAAAGGAATGCTTTGGAAAATTGGAATAAAAATGCCCATTTTGCATTCCAACAATAGAGTGGCAGGATATGTTGAAACTTTTGATCGAGCTGTTGTATCTTCTGGAAATTATGAGAGATTTTTTGAAAAAGATGGCAAGATATATCATCATATTCTTTCTAGCAAAACAGGTTTCCCTATAGAAAATGAGCTTAGAGCTGTTACCATCATATCCTCCAAAGCAACACTGGCAGATATTTTGAGCACATCGTGCTTTGTTTTAGGGGCAAAAAAAGGTAGTGCTTTGCTAAAACACTTTCCTGGAGTTTCAGGCATTTTCTTTTTTAAAAATGGAGATGTTTTGCAGGTGAATAAGAGAGGATGTCTTTTCAACATCATAGACAGAGAGTTGAAATATATAGAAAAATGAAACAGTCACAAAATGGGTGGAGAAGTGAATCGTGGAAAGAGTATCAAGAGAATATACTTCCCGAACTTATATCAGCTGAATTTGCTTCCTTAATAGAAGAAGTAAAAACCAAAAATGAAAGAGATGCACTTAAAAAACAAGTATGTTTTGATAAGTTAGAAGCCTGTAGCAATCAATGCGAAACTGCCGACCCTTTAGGGGAAGAAAAACATGCGATTACACCTTTTTTGATTCATCAATACAAAAACAGAGTTTTACTCCTTGCAACAGAAAAGTGTTTTTCACACTGTCGCTATTGCTTTAGAAAAAGCTACACGTCTCGTCCCAAAGGATTTCTTAAAAAATCTGAAATTAAACAAGTATGCGAATATCTTGAAAAGCACAAAAACATAGACGAAATATTAATTTCTGGGGGAGACCCGCTTACTGCCAATATAAAAGATTTGCAATATCTCCTTTTTTCGCTAAGAGAGGTATCATCTTTACTGATATTTCGCATATGCACAAGAGCGCCAATTTTTGCTCCCTCTGTTTTCTCAGAAAAACTTCTCAATTTATTAGAAAAAGCAAAGCCATTGTGGGTTATTCCACACATAAATCATGTTGCGGAGCTTGGAAGGATGCAACGAAAATGTATAGAAGATATTCTAAAAAGAGGCATCTCTATTCAAAGCCAAAGCGTGCTACTAAAAGGGGTAAACGATGATGTTCAGACATTAACAACTCTTTTCCATACTCTTGCAATGTTGGGCATTAAGCCCGGCTACCTTTTCCAGTTGGATATGGCGTTTGGAACTGCGCATTTTAGAGTGGCTCTAGATTTGGCTCTATCTTTGTGGGAAAAGGTTAGGGCAGAATTATCAGGGCTTTCCACCCCTGTTTTTGCAGTTGACCTTATGGAAGGTGGAGGGAAGTTCCCTCTTTCTGCAATTAGTTTTCAAAACAAATTTTTCTACGATGGTAAAGAAACAATAACAAAAAAAGAGTGCAATAAAATATACACCTACACTACAATAAATGATACAAAAAGATAACATCCCCCTTTTAAAATAGCACAAAAACAATATTAAAACAAACAAAAGCAACAAAATAATAGCCTAATATTTTTTTGAATTTCAACAAAATAAGCTACCTTTCCCATAATTTAAATAATAATTTTAACAACAAAAAATATTTTGGCATACTTATTGCTATTTAAGAAATAGCAAAGCTTTTTACTCAAACAAAAGCACTATAAGGAGACATTAAATTATGGAAAGCAGTGTATACATTCAATACTTAAAAGAAGTTAAAAGCTATAAACTATTAACAAGTGAAGAAGAGATTTCTCTTGCGATAAAGATTAAGAATGGAGATATGCTAGCGTTAAAAACACTAATCAACTCCAATTTACGCCTAGTTATAAAAATTGCTAGAAATTACATAACGCCGAAAGCCAATTTTATGGACGTAATTCAAGAAGGAAATATAGGGCTCATCACTGCAGCTCGTAAGTTTTCTCCAAAGTTTAACGTAAGGTTTGCCTCCTACGCATCTTTGTGGATTAAACAAGCAATCAATAGGTACATCACAACAAGCGAAAGTTCCATTCACCTGCCAATAAGAAAGGCGACTATTGTAAAAAATGCAAAAAAGTTTATAAATGAATTTACAAAAGAAAACAAGAGAAAACCTGTTATTGCAGAGATAGTGCAAACCTTAGGACTGACAGAAAAACAAATAAACCAATTGTTGCCCTATATATATGAGCAAATCGACAGCCTAGACGCTTTTTTTGAGGCAAAAGATAATATCTGTCTATACAACTATATTCAGGCAGATGAAAGAGAAAGTCCAGAAGATCAACTCATAAAAAAAGAAATAAAAAACAAACTAAACGAACAACTAGACATATTAAGTCCAAGAGATAAAGACATTATCAAAAACAGATATTGTCTGAATAATAGAAAACGCCCACTGCCTTTCCATGTGTTGGCTCAAAAATACTCCATCAGCGCAGAGTCGGTACGACAAATTGAAATTAGGGCGATAAAGAAACTAAATGCAAACAAAGAGACAATAATGAGAGCGGTACCTGTATAAAGATTATCTCAATCAGCTAATTGCCCATTTTTTTGCAAAAATAGAAAGAGAGCAGAACACATTAGAGCGTGTTCGAAAGGAGGCTCTCCCATGTTTTTTAGAACTTTGTCGTAGTCTACAAGCAAAACGTCGATAAATTCGTCGCCATCGGGGTTTTGCTCTTGTGCGCCGTCAAAGCATTCG
>CAUTVN010000044.1:0-11035 GCA_963541705.1 uncultured Treponema sp. | reverse complement strand
AAAAAATATATGCTTGTTGCTGTTTTGTGGGTAAATAGAAAATTGTACGATTGTCTAGTTGGTTTTACGGATTTGGAGGTTTTGTGGCTAAAGAGGAAGCAATTGAGGTAGAAGGCGTTGTTAAGGAAGCATTGCCAAATACTATGTTTAGAGTAGAGCTAAAGAATGGGCATGTCATTTTGGCTCATCTTTCGGGAAAGATGAGGAAGCATTCAATAAAGATTGTATTGGGAGATAAGGTAAAAGTAGACCTCTCTCCATATGACCTAACACGTGGACGCATTGTCTTTAGAGAAAGATAGGTGGAATTTTTATCTATTCACTGTTTTTTTTAGATAACGTATGGTAAAAGCTTTGTTTGCCGGTTCTTTTGACCCACCTACTTATGGACATCTCGATATTATATCGCGCTCTTGCAAGATATTTAGTGAGCTCCATGTGCTTCTTGCAGTGAATAGACAAAAAAGTTCACTTTTCACTTCGAGTGAGCGGATGGGGATGCTCGAGATTTTAACACGGGAATATTCAAATGCAAAAGTGTTTCAGTGGGAAGGATTGGTTGTAGAGTATGCAAAAAAGAATGACATTAGAGTTATGATTAGAGGAGTGAGGAATATAGCAGATTTTTCTTATGAATTTGACTTGGCTCTTTTAAATCGTGGTCTTGATGCAGATGTGGAAACCCTATTTTTGCCACCCGACCCTAGGTATTTTGTTTTGCGCTCTAGTTCTATAAAAGAATTGGCATCTCTTGGGGGAGATCTTTCGCGTATGGTGCCTCCTTTGGTTGAAGAAAAACTAAAAGAAAAGATGAAAGTGTTTAGTAGTTGAGAAGTAGATGTTTGTATGTCAGATTCGATATTTGAAAAATGAGCGATGTTTTTTTGGACGCGAAGCTAAAAGCTAAATTGCCCCCACAAGATATAGACGCAGAGATTGCGACTCTCGGGGCGATGATGCTAGAGCCTTCGAGCATTGGCACTGTTATTCCAATACTAAAAGCAGACGATTTTTATAAGATTGCGCATGTCAATATATATCAAACTCTTTTGGAATTATACTCTCAAGGGGAAAGTCCAGATACTTTAGTATTAAAAAACAGACTAGAAGCAAAGGGAATGTTGGACTCTGTTGGGGGCATTCCTTATATCACCACCTTGACGGATGCCGTGCCTTCTGCTGCAAATATTACATATTATGCAAAGATCGTATTGGAAGCTTCTATTAGGCGAAAGTGGATAAGAGCATCTAATAAAATCTTAGAAGATGTGCAAAATAAATCTATAGGGAGCAGAGAGCTTTTAGAAGAAGCCCAAAGAAAGATTTTTGAACTTACCGATGCGGGAGTGGCAGCATCTTTTAAGGAAATTAAAGAGGTGGTTATTACTTTTGTTGACCATCTAGAAAAACTTAAAAAAAATAAAGGGGAGATTACGGGCATTGCGACAGGTTTTCCCGCTCTCGATGCTATGACATTTGGTTTTCAAAAGTCGGAATTTATTATAGTTGGGGCGCGTCCTTCTATAGGAAAGACAGCTTTTGCTCTTTCTATGGCAGCGAATATGTCTATTAGAGGTGGGGTAACCTCAGCTTTTTTTTCGCTTGAGATGTCTGAAATGCAGTTAATGCAACGTCTTGTGGCCTTAGAGGCAAAGATTGATTCAACAAAAATGCGAAGTGGAAACCTAACAGTAAAAGACTTTAAGCGAATAACTAACACATGTAGTAGAATATACGATGCTTCTATGTATATGGTAGAAATGCCAAATATGAAGCTATTAGATTTGTCTGCTATGGCGAGGCAGCTTTGTACTCGCTATGGCGTGCAAATTATTTTTGTTGACTATTTGGGACTCATTAGTAGCGAAAACTATGCCATTCCTCGCCATGAACAAATTGCAGAGATTTCGCGCTCCCTTAAGAGTATGGCGAGGGAATTGAATATTCCAATTGTGGCGTTGTCGCAATTGGTGCGAGATGTAGAAGAAAAGCGCCCTGTTCTCTCGAGCATAAGAGAGTCTGGCTCTTTGGAGCAAGATGCGGACGTAGTTATGTTCCTTCATAGAAACAGAAAAGAGACTGTTCAAGATGTTGAAAAACCTATAGACACAGAACTTATTATCGCAAAGCAAAGAAACGGTCCTATAGGCACAGTGCACATAGATTTTATTCCTATGTATACAGGTTTTGTACCTCATAGCGACGAAGAGAAATATGAAGAATAGGATGAGGCGTGTATATTTTGTATCTTTGTGTTTGGTGTTTTAGTATTCTGATTTTAGAATGTGTTATACTTAAAAATACAAGTACATATTAATAAATTTTATAAGGAGATGAAAAATGAAATATGATTTTCAGTCTTTAAGCGATAGACGTGGCTCTTCTTCCAAATGGAATAGTATGTTGCAATATAATCCTTCCATTCCCAAAGACATTGTTCCTCTTTCTACTGCAGATATGGAATTTCGCGCTCCATCATTCATTGTAGACGCTATAAAAGAATATGCCACATCCACAATCTTGGGCTATTCTTATATGAATGAACCCTTTATAAAAAGTTATATAGGCTGGATGAAAAGAAGGCACGGCTATGATGTCTCTCCATCGTCTCTTGTCGCAACAAGCGGAGTGGTTACGTCTCTTTTTACAGCTGTTAAAACTTTTACAAAAAAAGGTGATGGCGTGCTTATTATGCCACCTGTCTATCCTCCTTTTTACTTTGCAGTGCAGAGAACGGAGCGAACTTTATTTGAATGTCCTCTTATCAACAAAGAGGGGCACTATGAAATAGACTTTACCAAGCTTGAAGAGGCGTTTGAAAGTGGGAAAGTGAAAGCTATGATTTTTTGCTCTCCACACAATCCTGTAGGTAGAGTTTGGACGAGGGAAGAGTTGGAAAGATTGAGCTCTCTTTGCGTTAAATACAACATTTTTGTAATTGCCGACGAAATACATCACGACATTGTTATGCCAGGCTTTAAGCATACCGTTTTAGAAACTGTAAATGAGGCTCTGAAAGAGCGCATTATTACCTGCACATCGCTTTCTAAAACATTTAACGTGGCAGGCTTGTCTCTTAGCATTTCAATCATTCCAAACGAAAGAAATAGGGTGGCTTTCCAAGAAGAATTGGAAAAAATCCCTCAACATATCAACAATGGTCTTTCATATAGAGCCTACGAAGAGGCATATAACAAAGGAGAGGAGTGGCTTACCGAATGTTTGGACGTAATTTCTAAAAACCTCTTTTTTGCCACTGATTATATCAAAAACAATATTCCAAAAGTAAAAGCATACTACCCCGAAGGAACATATCTTTTGTGGATTGATTTTAGAGCTTTAGGTATGTCTGATGAAAAATTAGAAGCATGGTTGAAAGATAAGGCTCATCTTTTTTTAACACAAGGATACGCTTTTGGAAAAGATGCGGGACAAGGCTTTGGTCGTATGAACATTGCAGCACCACAATGTGTGATTGAAGGGGCATTGAAAAGACTAAAAACCGAAATAGATGCTCTATAAAAATAGTTGCACAGGACGTAGTTAGCGATGAATATAAAAACAGTTGCATGGTTTGGTCTTTTGTTTTGGGTAGCGACTCACTCTTTTACTTTTGCTCAAGAAAGAGAGGAAAGCGAAAAAATTGTAGAGGAGGAGGCTCCTCCTCTTCTAAAGCCTCCAATAGAAGAAAACAAAGCGAAAGAGAGCAGGAAAAAACGGAGAGACGACTATAGTGCGAACTTTGAAACAGACCTAACGCTTATGGCAGTATATCCTTGGGGGGCTGTCTTGCAACTCGAGGAGACGGTCGATATAGCTGTTTTGCGATTTGCTCATCGGTTGACACACAGCAACTCCCTTAAATTTCGTGGCGGTATAAAGATGACTCCAATTACGTTAGAAGCAGACTTTAAGGCAACGCTTACTCCAATAGCTTTTTTGCAATTGTTTGTTGGATCTGGAGTGGGCTCTGGTTGGAGTTTTGGAAAGTTTCATGGGTTTGCAAAAAATGTTGATAGAGGTGATGGAATCTCTGAAAAAATACCAATTAATATGAAGGAATTCTTTTTCAATACTCGCTTTGGTACAACTTTTCAATTTGATCTTGGTGCTGTTGCTGAGCATAAGTGGGCACATCTTGTTTTTCTTACAGACCAGGGCTTTAAATATGCTGGAGCGTCCAATATGACAATATGGGACTCTTGGGTATATGCTGAAGACTATGGAGAAAATCGTAATTCGTGGATATATTTTGCAAAATATGTTGTGGGCTACCTTATGCCAACCCCTTTGAGCTTTGTTGCTATGCAAATAGAAACTGAAAGAAAACTATACACAACTCCTGAAAACAAAAAAGATTGGGCAGACGACTTGATGTCTGCCTATA
The DNA here is from genome assembly GCA_963541705.1 of uncultured Treponema sp. Taxonomy (GTDB): domain Bacteria; phylum Spirochaetota; class Spirochaetia; order Treponematales; family Treponemataceae; genus Treponema_B. Next base: position 6,648 of record CAUTVN010000044.1, on the reverse strand, counting down.
TCACACCAATTTTTGTTTTTACTGCAACCAAATTTTTGAATATCGTTATAGCACCTCAGTTTTTTACACGCAAAAATTATATATATGATGTGGATACTTTCTATGAACATAATAGAGTAAAAGCAAATCATCCTCAATATTTGGAATTTTATAGAATAGCTATCTCTTGTATGTTTACGTTTAAGCATTGATTTATTCATCTTTATATCTAATTTTTAAGGAGCATTTTATGGCTACATTTTGTGAAGAAGTTTCGCACACATTTAGTGAGTATCTATTGCTTCCACGCCTTACACGACGGGATCACATTCCATCTAGTGTTTCGCTCGAAAGTCCACTTGTTCGCTACAAGCTAAATGGCAAAGATGTTCCCACTCTAAAACTTAACATCCCCATAGTCTCTGCTATTATGCAATCTGTTTCTAACGATACGCTCTCTATTGCACTAGCACGGGAAGGGGGCTTGTCATTTATTTATTGCTCACAGAGTATAGAAGAGCAAGCGCATATGGTGAGAAATGTAAAAAACTATAAGGCAGGGTTTGTAAAAAGCGACTCCAATCTTTGTCCAACAAACACACTGCAAGATGTTTTGGATATAATAAAAAAAACGGGACACACAACAATGGCAGTAACAGAAGACGGTGGGGCACATTCAAAACTTTTGGGGGTGTTGACCAGTCGAGACTATAGAATAGGACACACAAGCCTTGATGCACAAGTTAAAGACTTTATGACGCCAATAGACTCTCTCTACTACGCCCACGTTGGCATAGACTTATCTGAAGCAAACAATATTATCTGGCAACACAAACTAAACTCTCTTCCAATTTTGGATAGGGATGGCTGTCTTTCTTCCTTTGTCTTTAGAAAAGATTACGAAAGCAATAAAGAAAACCCGCATGAAATGCTAGATGACAACAAACGTTACATGGTGGGAGCGGGGGTAAATACAAGAGATTATAAAGAGCGAATTCCGGCTCTGGTTAACGCAGGAGTGGATGTTTTGTGCATAGACTCTTCCGACGGTTTTAGCATGTGGCAAGCCGATGTGATAAAGTTTGTAAAAGACAACTATGGCTCATCCATTCCTATAGGAGCGGGCAACATAGTGGATGCTGACGGCTTTCGCTTTTTGGCAGATGCTGGAGCAGACTTTATCAAGGTGGGAATAGGTGGGGGCTCTATTTGTATCACGAGAGAGACAAAAGGAATTGGCAGGGGGCAGGCAACAAGCGTCATAGAAGTGGCGAAAGCGCGCGATGCCTATGCAAAAGAGACGGGAGTTTATGTGCCCATTTGTTCTGACGGTGGCATTGTATACGACTATCATATAATTTTAGCTCTTGCTATGGGAGCGGACTTTTGTATGCTAGGTCGCTATTTTGCTCGTTTTGACGAAAGCCCAACAAACAAAATTAGAGTGAATGGAAACTTTATGAAAGAGTATTGGGGCGAAGGCTCTGCAAGAGCTAGAAATTGGCAACGTTATGACTCCGGCGGAAAAGCAGCCTTAAGTTTTGAAGAAGGGGTAGACTCTTACGTGCCATATGCAGGCAAACTATCCGAAAACTTAAAAATAACTTTAAGCAAAATATCTTCTACTATGTGCAATTGTGGCTCTCTAAACTTAGCTGAGTTTAAAAAAGAAGCGAAGCTTACTCTCGTTTCTAGTGCATCTATAAAAGAGGGGGCAGCACACGACGTTATGCTAAAAGATGTCTCTTCCTCATCTTCAATTCTATATTAAACCTTATAGCTATAGAATAAATTGTGTTTAACAAAATGAAAGTGATGGCAAAATAATGGAAAGCGATTTACAACATACAAACAGCATACAAATTGCAAGAAAGCTCTGGCATCTGTCTTATCCTACAATGGTCTCTTATGCATTGCAGAGTCTTTACGATGTGGTGGACATTATTTGGGTGACGCGCATTTCTAGCAAAGCTCTATCTGGCGTTACTCTATTTAGCACCATATATGCAATTTTTTCAGTGTTAAACGAAGTGGCAGGGGGGAGCTCTGTCGCTATGCTTTCGCAAAGCTATGGGCGGGGCATAAAGGAAGAAACACAAAAAATTGCAGAACAAACAATTAGTTTCAAAGTAGTGTTGGCACTTTTTTCTGCTATGCTAATGCTCATCTTTCTCTCTCCACTTTTGCATTTTTATTCTAATGATGAAGAAGTGTATAAGTCTGCAATGAGCTATGGGATGCTACGAATATTATTTACTCCTATGATGTTTTCTTCCTATTCGGTAAATACTATATTTCGTTGCACAGGAGATTCCAAAACTCCTATGTTTATAATGTTTATTGCGAGCATTACAAATCTTGTGCTAGACCCGATTTTGATGTTTGAAACTGTGCCATTTATTGGCATTCGGGGGATGGGCTTAGGCGTCTTTGGTGCTGCTCTTGCTACAGTCATTGCCACATCTTTAAGTTTTGCCTATGGTTTTCTCATTTTGCTATCGGGCAGAAGAGATGTTAAAATTGGTTTTCTAAACCTGTTTAAGCTTGAATTGAAGATAGATGCTTCTTTGCTAAAAATTGGTTTGCCTTCTGGGATTAATCTTTTTGTACGCCAATTTTCTAATGCTGCAATTATGGTCTTTGTGGCAAGTTATGGTCCTGTTGCAATAGCGATTGCAGGAATAGGGGCAAAAATGAACCAAATGGCTCTCATGCCTCTTTTTGGTTTTGGGATGGGTGGCTCTGCTTTGGTAGGTCATGCGCTGGGTAGGGATGCGGTAAAAGACGCGAAGATAACGGCTTTTTTGGCGGCTACTATGTCTTTTTCTGTTGTGAGCTTGTTTGTTTTTTTAATATGTGCTTTTCCCTCTTCTTTTCTCTCTTTTTTTCTTAGCAGCCAAGAAGAGATTAAAATGGGAATTCCTATGGTCTATTTTATGGCATCGTCTCTTTTGCCTTTGGCGTTTGCAAATGGGCTTGCGGTCTCTTTTTCTGGGGCTGGAGACAACAAACCAAAACTATATGCAAGCTTTGCGTCTAGGTGGTTGGTTCAAGTGCCGTTTTTGTGTGTCGTAGTCTTCTATCTAAAACTTCCTTTGTTTTTTGTCTGGAGCTCCTATGTGCTATCGGAAGTGGTAGAATTGGCTGTGATGCTTTCTTGCTATATATGGCGACCTTGGTGGCGACGAAGAGTATAAGACGGGAGCGATTGATAAAAAAAAAGAGTATATCTTAAATATTAAGATATACTCTTTTTTTAGGCTAACATTTAAGCCTTAACAGGAATAAATCTCTTTTTTAGAGCGTCTTGTTTTGTGCCTTTTGGAAGGCTTTTCCCTGCTTGTTTGTCGTGAAGCTTAAATCCTGCACTAGCCTGCTTAAGTGACGTATTCATAGCTTCTACCCATGTTTTCACATCATCTGCAGGAATTTCCCTAATACTAGAGGTCATTTCCATTCCAGCAATGAGTGTGTCATACATTTTCTGCTGAGACGCATTGAGCTTCATAGGTTTTGGACCACAACTGACAAACAAAAGAGCAACCACCGAGCAAAGACTTGCTACCAAAAATATACGCTTAAAATCCTTCATTTTTAAGCCTCCATAAAAATATTTTGCACGTTTGCCAAAAGAGTAGGAACAATATAGACATTACATGCATTACAGGCGAACACTATAGCACATTTTGTGGCTTATGTAAATGAACGTTTTTGAAGAGCCACTCACTACACCCTAAAATTGTTCACTTCGCCCGAAAGAGCGTCTATACTGTCTATATTAGTCTGGCTAGTTTTTGTGATTTCTATTAATGCATCATTAATTTGAACCACACCCGCCATCACTTCGTCCATATTTTGTTCTATCGCATCGCTGCCTTCATTTAACTGCCTAATTTCGCTTTCTATCACATTACTACCTTCCATCATTTTCTGGCAACCTTGTTGCACTACCTCTGTCATCTTTTGTATGTTTTGCACTGCATGCAAGACTTCTTGGCTACCCTGAGCCTGCTCTTGCATCGCATGGGTTATATAGTCTTCTTGGTCAGAAATCTCTTTTGCCAAATGGTAAACTTCTTCAAAACCGTCTTGGGCGCCCTGTCCTGCTTTTAGCAAAAGATCTATGATTTCTATAGACTGTTTCAAAGAAAGAGCAATTTGTTTTCCTTGCACATTCGACTCTTCTGCCAATTTTCTAATTTCGTCTGCAACAACAGCAAAGCCTTTGCCCGACTCTCCTGCGTGAGCGGCTTCAATGGCCGCATTCATTGCCAAAAGATTTGTCTGGCTTGCAATATTTTGAATGACTTGGCTTGCTTCCAAAAGAGAGTCCGACCTCTCTGCAATTTGGCGCACAACATTGTTTACATTTATCGAGTCTTCTCTGCCTTTACCCGTTTTTTCGTATAGTTTTTTGATAAGAGAGTCATTTTTTTCTAGAATTGTTGTGATAGAGGCAATGTTAGCCACCATTTCTTCTGTTGCAGAAGAAGATTGGTTGACGCTATTGGTTTGCACCTCTACGCTTTCTGAGAGGAGTTTAATGCTCTTCAAATTTTCTTCTATTGTTCCTATCGATTGCCTAACGCTTTTGTGTTGCATTCCCGTCTCTTCTTTTACAATTTCTACACTGGAGTTTATCTCTTTCATCGAAGCGGCAGTTTCGGTTACGCTAGAGGAGAGAGTATTCGCGACGTTTTGAAGAGATGAGCATTCTTTTGCCACAACAATCATAGCGTCTCTGATTTTTGAAATTGTCTTATTAAAAGCGGCTGACAAAAAGCCTATTTCATTCTTGTGCTTTACAGGAAGGGAGGCTGTTAGGTCTCCATCGCCTTCAGAAATATTTTGCAATAATTTGGCAACTGTTGTAATTGGGCGAATTAGAGAATGGTTCAAAAATATAATTAGAAATAGTACCAAAATAATGCTTAAACTTAAAAAAATGGTGATGCTGATAATAGCTATTTTCAGCTTTTGTGCGATAGCTCCTACCTCTTCGCTTGTTCTGGTTGATAGTTTTGTAAAAAAAGCCCTAAACGGAGTGGCAATTTTTTCAGTTTCTGCGTGATAGTCGTTGTCGTTTACAATTCTTAGTGCAAATTGAAAACTATCCTCTCCTGCCCTTTGCGTTGCAGGGCCTGGCGCAATGCTATCCGTTTGTATGCTCTTCATTGCTTGTCTCTCTCTTGCGACAAGAGAGGTAGAAAGCCGAATCGCTTCTTCTAATAGACGCAACTCGTCATCTTTTGCGCCAAGCTCTTTTAATAGGTCTGCACTGCTAATTGTCCTTTTTGGAAAGAGCAGGTGGTTGACCGTTTCGGGTCTTGGGCTTTTTCCTTCTCTCCAGCTTAAAATATTTTCGTATTCATTAAAATATTTTTGATCTTTTGTTGCTACAAAAAGACGAACAAGCCGGGTAAGGTCGGAAGACGTGTTGGCAAGTTCATTCATCTCTAAAATAAGCAATTCTTTTTGTTTAGAAACTCTCTCAATCTGTCTTATGTTTTTTTGAATTAATAGCAGGAAAAAGAATGAAACGCACAAAATAAAAATAGTAAAAACAGAAAGCAGGGCAAATTGTATTTTTAAAGATATGCCTTTCATATTATCCTCCAAACTGATCCATCTTACTCATAAAAACACTCCTAAAATTAGGCTAACCTACAGCCTAGATGGAAACATTGTAGCAGAGAAAGTGTGTTGTTTTCAAGATAATATTTTTTTATAAATTTTGATTAGCAAATTCACCTATCCACACAATATGGAAGAGCGCATGTTTTGAAAGCTGAAATACTGCTTTTTTGAGGGACGATATAGTATTTTTTCGGGGTGTGAAACCGATAAGTTTTGGGATTGCGATCTGTACATATTCGGGGGTTGAATCTGATCGGATTCGGGGGCGTGAACTGGTTAGTTTCGAGGGTCGCGACTGATCAGTTTTGGGGGGCGAAACCGATCAGTTTCGACCCTGTACACTAGCTAATGTGCAATTTTCTTTCTTTTTTGTATGAAAATGTCGATGTGAACAAATAGTGAAATTATTTTTGATGTGTGGTATAGTTATACTATATTAGAAAAGACGTGTAAATAGAAAGCCTGGGAATAGTATAAAGTTGGAGGCATGTATGGATTGGAATATTATTTTTTCTCTTATGGCAGATGTGGCAGTTTTTTTCGTCATTATATACCTGATGTTTAAGATTCAAGCAGTAAAATCAGTTACTTGCGAAAAACCTAAAAGCACAGAAGAATTTATTGCTTTAGCTTTTTTGACAGTGGTTATGTCGGTCTTTAACATTTTTGCCTCTAGCATGGGAATTAAGATTGGAAGCGCGATTGTCAATATGCGAACAGGCGTTACGGTGCTCGCCACTGTTATGACAGGTCCAATAGGGGGGATAATCGCAGGCTTAACAGGCTCTATATATCGCTATATGTTAGGTGGTTGGACGGTAATTCCTTGCACGCTCGCAACTTTCTCTTCTGCAATTATTGCCTCAATCGTTGTTGCCCTAATGCACAAAAAATATGGAAAAGTTAAGCTTAATGCAAAAACAATAGTCATCTTCACAGTTTTTTCCGGTCTTTGGGAAGTGGTGCATACAATGGTCTATGTCCCACTTTTTGGACAAAAGCCTTCGGGTGAGGCTATTAGCATAATGTTTG
>CAUTVN010000043.1:0-11234 GCA_963541705.1 uncultured Treponema sp. | reverse complement strand
GAAGGCAAAAATGAAAAAGAGAGGACTGTTCGCAATATAGAATTACCTACCAGCAATATAAAAACTATCGATTTTGATGGAGTGGCAGATGATGGAAAAATCTTAGAAGAAGGCTCATATCGTGCAATATTAAAAGCAGAATATAACAATGGCTATGTCTCTGTAGCCTCCTCTCCTGAATTTGTTATAGACATCACTCCTCCAAAAGCGACTGTAAAAGCAAATAGCAAAATATTTTCGCCCGATGGAGATGGAAAACTTGATACTGTTACATTTTTGCAAGAAACATCAAAAGATTCTTGGCTTGCCAATATCTTTTCGCTAGATAGCAGTGGAAAAAGAGATAAGCAGGTTGCAAGCATAGAATTTGCAAGTATTCCACCAAAAGAAGTTGTATGGACAGGACTAGATAGGGAAGGCATTCTCTTAAAAGATGGACGCTACGGTTATGTTTTGCAAGGTGTGGATGAAGCAGGAAATAGAGCAGAGTCTAATATGGCTATTGTAGAGCTAAATACAGAAAAAGCAGATATTATCCTACACTCTGATGCTACTATTTTCTCTCCAAACGGCGATGGCATAAAAGATTTTCTAACTTTTTTGCCAATAGTACGCTCAAAAACACCTATTACATCCTACTCTCTAACTATTTCAAAAGAAGAAGATGGAGAGATTGTCCATATAAAAACAGGAGACGGTGCCCCGCCCGATAGGATGGTATGGAGAGCATTAAGCGACGTAGGTGGAGAGACAGAGGAGAGTTCTGCCCAAGCTTCTTATTGCAAAGATGGCTTTTACTCAGCCACTCTTGAAGTAGAGTTGGAAAATAAGCAAAAGGCTAAATCTATAATTAGAGGAATAGAAATTGACACAACCTATCCAAGCATCGAATTTAGTGCACCATATTTAGTTTTCTCTTCAAATGACGAAAGCCAAAGATCGCTCTTACCAATCAAACAGTCATCTTCTTCCGAAGAGATATGGCAAGGAACTATTAAAGATGAGTCGGGCAACATAATAAAAAATATGCTCTGGGAGGGAGAAGCTAAAGATTTTGAATGGGATGCTCTAGACGATGCCGGCAATAAAGTTCCATCAGGAAAATATTCTTATGAAGTTGTGGCGACAGACAAGGCAGGAAACCGCACGGTAAAAACTCTAAAAGATATTGTTTTAGACGACAGAGTTGCGAAAGTGTATGTAACACAGGAATTAGATGCATTCTCTCCAAATGACGATGGAGAAAAAGATGAACAACTCTTTTCAATTAGAGCCAATATAGAAGATGGAATTGAAAGCTGGAGTTTTTTCATTAAAAATGTAAAAGACGAAAGTGATGATAAGGCTTTTTATTTGCACAAAGAAAGTAGCGAAGCTCTGCCAAAAACACTAAAGTGGGATGGGAAGATTGACAACATAGTTCAAGAAGGCTCATTTATTGCAGAACTAGAAGTAAGATATACAAAAGGAGATGTTGTAAAAACCGACACATCCGAGTTTCTTTCTTGTATAACAGCTCCCAAACTTGGCGTGCGCTTAAAGCCAAAGTACTTTAGCCCAGATAACGACGGAATTGACGATGACCTTTTTATAAAACTTGAAGCAATCACTCAGGTTGGCATTGATAGCTGGACTTTTGATATTAGCGAGCCTGTAGAAACAGGTGGAAAACGCTTTTGGAGCACTGGTGGGAAGGGAAAAATTGCAGAAGAAATGATATGGGATGGCAGGTCTTATAAGGGTGAGGTGGTACAATCTGCAACCGACTATCCTTTCACATTTACTGTAAAAGATTCTTTGGGACTCTCATCTACAATTAAGGGCTATATTCCTGTAGACATTCTTATTATTAGAGATGGGGACAAGCTAAAGATTGCGGTTCCTTCAATTATATTCCGCCCAAATGCAGACGACTTCAATGGTCTAGAAGAGAGCGTAGTGAGCAAAAACATGTATGTTCTAAAACGAGTTGCTCAAATTTTGAACAAATTTACAGACTACCAAGTTCAAGTAGAAGGTCATGCTAATTCTACTACAGGAACAGAAGAAGAAGAAAAGAGAGATCTCATCCCTCTTTCTACTTTACGTGCAAAAGCTGTTATGAACATATTGATTAAAAACGGAGTGAAAAAAGCTCGTCTATCTGCAATTGGTATGGGTGGCTCCCATCCTGTAGCGTCTTTGAGTGATAGAGACAACTGGTGGAAAAACAGACGTGTTGAATTTGTTCTAATAAAATAATTTCAACCCTTTATAAGGTTGTCTACCCATACTAAAGTAGACAACCTTTTTTATAGTTTGGGGAAAAAGGTTAAAAATGGAAACAGAAAAAACGCTTTACATATTGGATGCTTATGCCTTTATTTATCGTTCTTTTTATGCTTTTAATAGCAAACCTTTAATAAATGAGGCAGGATTTAATGTTGGCTCCATCTTTGGCTTTTTTAAAACACTACATTCTTTAATAAAAAAATATAGACCACCCTATTTTGCTGTTGCCTTAGATTCCAAAGTGCCAACATTTCGACACAAAATGTATTCACAATATAAGGCAAATAGGAGAGAAAGCCCAAAAGAGCTTCACGAACAAGTGCCCATAATTGAAAATATTTTAAGATCTTGTGGCTTTGCGGTAGAAGAGATGGATGGATATGAAGCAGATGATATTATTGCCTCTCTTGTTCGTCGTGCAAGAAAAGAAGGTTTCGGGCTGAGAATCATTTCAGGCGATAAAGATTTGCTACAGTTAGTAGATCCAAATGTAACGATGCTAAAACAAGAAAAAGGGGGAAAGTGGGAAGAATATGGAATAGAAGAGGTAAAAAGAGATTGGGACGTCCCTCCATCTCTTATATTAGACCTTCTCTCGCTCACAGGAGATAGTGCAGACAATGTTCCTGGTGTTAAGGGTATAGGGGGCAAAACAGCTGCAAAATTATTGAATGAATATAAGAGTCTTGAAGAAATCTATGAAAAAATAGACAACATAAAAGGTAGCACAAAAACAAAACTACTGTCTGGGAAAGAAGACGCTTTTTTCTCTAAAAAACTGATAAAGCTAAATGACAGTCTTGCAGTTGGGAACATGGATAGATATCAAACTAAATCTATAAACTTTGCAAATAGCATTCCGATTTTTAAGAAATACGGGCTTCCATCTTTAATCAAGCTATATTCAGAGCCACTAATTCCAAATCAAAGTGATGTGGAGAATATAGAGGCAACGACAAATATAGAGGTAGGAGTATTCAATGGTTCTGTCATTGTCCTAAACACATTTAGTGAAATAAAAAAAGTTTTGGATATTGCACAAAAAGAGCCTTCAATCAATTTAATTTTAGAAGAAAAGATCGAAAACAAACAGTTAGACGTCTCTTTTTCTTTTCAAAACTCGCAATATACTTTTTCTTTGATATTTTGCGATGAGTATATAAAAGTTGAACATGAGGCAGTTCCACGAAAAGAGGTTATAGACGCTATAGACCACTTCTTTTTGTCCAATGCTATTTTTGTCTTACACGATGCAAAAACGCTCTGGCATATTTTGCAAAGACAGGCCTTGAACTTTCCAAAAAACATATTTGACCCAATGATTGCCTTATATTTGATTCAACCTGAAAAAAAAGACTATTCTTTTGAAGAGCTAAAAAGTTTTTTACAAGACTTAAGTCAAGATAATAATATAAAGTTAGAGAGTCAACTTGAGATTTTACAAATTTCATATAATATTTTGCCAAAGCATTTAGAAAATTTAGGTCTATCGGAACTTTTTTGGAAAATAGAAATACCACTCATTCCACTTTTGGCAAACATGGAAAAGACGGGAATCAAGCTCAATAGAGAATATCTAAAAAGTTTTGAAAAAGAGCTTACAGAAAATATTGAAATGCTAGAAAAAAATGCCACACAGTTGGTAGGGGAGTGCGTTAATCTTGCATCTTACAAACAACTGCAAACATTGCTATTTGAAAAAAGGGGAGTAATACCGGCTAAAAAGATAAAAACTGGATTTTCAACTTCTAGTGAGGTTTTAGAAAAACTAGTAGGAGATGACCCTCTAATCCCTATAATTTTAGAATATAGGACTCTTTCAAAGTTGAAATCTACCTATACAACGTCTCTTATAGAATTGGCAGATGAAAACTCTCGAGTACACACACATTTTATTCAAACAGGAACTGCAACAGGTCGTCTTTCTAGCCAAAACCCAAATTTGCAAAACATCCCAGCTAGATCAGATTTAGGCTTGAAGGTTAGGGGAGCGTTTTGTGCAGAGGAAGGAAAAAAGTTAGTTTCTTCAGATTACTCTCAAATTGAACTTGTTGTTCTCTCTCATATTTCTGGCGACGAAGTGTTGCAAAAAATAATTAGAGAAGGTGTGGATGTACACAAAAGGGTTGCAAGCTTAATCTTCAATGTTGCTGAAGATTTAGTTACAAATGAAATGCGCACAATGGCAAAGGCTATAAACTTTGGCGTAATATATGGAATGAGTGCATACGGTCTTTCTGAAGAGCTACATATTTCTAGAAATGATGCTAAAACTTTTATAGAGTCGTATTTTGAAACTTATAAGGGAGTAAAAGCCTTTATCGAAGAAACTTATGCAAAGTGCAAAGAAAGTGGAGAGGTTAGAACCCTATTTGGAAGAAGACGCTCTGTGCCAGAAATCCAAAGTTCCAAAAGACAAATAAAAGAGCTTGGACAAAGAATTGCAGTAAACACAATTATACAAGGCTCGGCAGCTGATATAATGAAAAAAGCTATGATAGACGTAGATGTAGCATTAAAAAAAGCAAAGATAGATGCTAAGATACTTCTTCAAGTTCACGACGAGCTAATATTAGAAGCTTGGGAAGAAGATTTGGACGCTGTTATAACGCGAGTTAAGAGCGCTATGGAGGGGGCTTTCAATCTTTCCATCCCACTGCGATGTTCTATTTCAACTGGAAAGAGATGGGGAAGTCTGTAGTCTCCTAATTTTACCAAAAAGTTATAATGAGCTACTGCCCCAAAAGCAATAGCTCATTATAAAGATGAGCTATTTTTTTAGTCTCATCGAGTTAAGTGTGGCAAGAAGGGCTACCCCAACATCTGCCAATACCGCAACTTGCAGTCCTGCAATCCCCAGAGATCCAAGTAGCAAAAATCCCAATTTAATTGCAAAGCTTATAAAGATATTTTCTTTTACAATTCGCCTAGTTCTCTTGCTAAGTTCGATGCTTTTTGGAATTAAACTTAAATTATCGCTCATAAAGACCACATCACTTGCTTGAACAGCCGCATCGCTAGCCAAGTTTCCCACAGCCACTCCAATGTCTGCTATAGAAAGAGTTGCAGCGTCGTTGATGCCATCTCCCATAAACATGATAGAGGCACCTTTGTGCTCATCTTTAAACTTCTTTGCACTCTTTTCAAAACATTCCACTTTTTCACTTGGCAAAAGCTCTGGAGTATAGTTAGTAAGCCCTAGCGCTTTTGAAACTTCTTCTGCATTTTCTTTTGCATCTCCCGTGAGCATTTCAATTTCTGTTATTCCAGCCTCTTTTAGGCTTAATATTACATCCTTTGCTTCTTTTTTAATTTCGTCTTGCAATAAGATGTAGCCTAAAAAGGAGCCATCATAAGCAACATAAAGATGGGTTCCTATATCGGATGAGGGGGGAAGATTTATATTTAGCACCTCTTCAATAAAAGATTTTCTGCCTGCGTATAACATTTTGCCATCAAATCTGCAAGCAACACCTTTTCCCGCCCGTTCTGTATACTCTTCTATATGTTTTTGAATCCTCTCCTCCGACACTTTATTTGAGTCTTTGTCTTCTTTATTTTGCTCCCAAGCTTTAATTGCGACCGCTACGGGGTGGTTTGAAGCAGATTCCGCAATACATGCCCAGTTTAATAGCTCTTTTTCTGTTATATTTTCTGATGGAACAAATTTAACGATTTTTAATTTTCCATAAGTGAGGGTTCCTGTTTTGTCAAAGACTATTTTTTTCACCTTTGCAATACTGTCTATATAGTCGGCGCCTTTAACTAAAATACCATTTTTTGCAAATGAGCCAATTCCTGCAAAATATGCCAGAGGAACAGAGAGAATGAATGCACAAGGACAGGAGATTACTAAAAAGGTGAGCCCTCTATTTAGCCAAGGAGCAAAAGATTCAAAACCCACAATGTTTATATTCAAAAAATAGTGAGCAAAGAGAGGAGGCAAAATGGAAATTAAAAGCGCTGCAAGAAGCACAATCGGCGTGTAGACTTTTGCAAAAGATGTAATTAGTTTTTCAGCTTTTGCCTTTTTTTCTTTTGCTTTTTCTATCAATTGCAACATACGGAAAGCTTCAGTATTTTCTAGCGTTGCAACAGTTTTTACCACAAGAAGCCCTGTTAAGTTGACAAAGCCCGAAAGAACTTTATTGCCGACGCTTACAAAACGAGGCAAGCTCTCTCCCGTCATCGACGCTGTATTAAGCTCAGAACTTCCTTCTAATACCACAGCATCTAGGGCTACCATCTCGCCGGGTTTTATCAAAAGAATTGAGCCTATCTCCACATGCTCAGCCTCTTCTATTTCGTATAGAGATTCGTCTAAAAGATTTGCGTCCTCCTCTTTATCTTTTAAAACTCGTGCCATACTCGCATTAATATCTACCAATTCTGTTATGCTCTCTCTAGCTTTTTCAACTATTGCATCTTGTGCCATCTCTCCTAAGTTATAGAAAAGCATAACACTTGCAGCCTCTGCCCATTCTCCTAAAACAAAAGCGCCGAGAGTTGCAATGCTCATTAAAAAATTTTCATCAAATATTATACCACGCCTAAAATTCTTTATTGGTACCATTAAAACATCAATCCCAGCAAAAAACCAAGAGGCAACAAACATTGGAATAAAAACACTTATGTTAAAGATTTTTATATTTGGATAGATCCACTTGCAAAGGAGCGCTACAACAAAAAAGAAGACTGAAATTGCAAATTTATACTTTAAGTGTTCTGCTCCAGAGTGTGCATGGGTGTGCCCACAAGCGCAAGATGCAGAATGCTTACCACCATGGGAATGGTGATGATGATGCGAATGAGAATGTGAGTTGTGGTCGTGGTGGCAACAGGAATGTTCTTTTCCGTGTTCGTGATGCTCGCCCTCATGGTGGCAAGAGGAATGCTCTTCTTCGTGTGCGTGATGGCTCTCATCGTGGTGGCAACAAGATTCATGCTCCCTATGTTCATGACCTTTATGCGCACGGTGGCTATGTCCACACCCACAAGAAGAATGCTCGTCGCTATGATGTTTATGTCCTTCTTCTTCATGGCAAGAAGAAGAGTGATCTTCCATATCTTTTTGATGTTGAATCTCACAGTTTTTTTCCGCTTTTTTGGCAATTGAACTCATATGTTTTATCTCCTATTTAAGATTTGTTATAATTCTATTTCACCATCTTCTCTTATGTGAGCCAAACCTACACTATATAGAATGCCCACATGGTTATCATCTATTGAATAATAAACTTGTTTTCCATCTCTACGAGAGCGAACCATCTTTGCTTGTCGCAAAATGCGCAACTGGTGCGAAACTGCAGAAGTAGACATATCAACAATGCTACAAATATCTTGCACGCAAAGCTCGCCACTCATAAGAGCCGAAACTATTTTTAGGCGAGTTGAATCCCCAAAATTCTTAAAAAAATCACTCAAATCGCTTATAACGTCTTCACTAGGCATTTTTGCACGTGCACTAGAGACCACATCCAAACTTTTTTCTTGTGCGTCTACATCCATATTTTCATCCATAGCTTTCATACTCAACCTCCTTAAAATAAATTTTGAACAAGTGAACAATTGTGCGTTTGAGTCTATATTCAATTCGCCTTTTTGTCAATGGAGTAGCTGTATTTGAAAACGCTAAATAGTGATTCTATAAAATTGGTTATTATAAGAATATGGAATAATGGACGAAAATTTTTTAGAGTAGATGTGACTTTTTTCTCTTAATATGTTACGCTACAAAACTCAAAGCCAGATAGGCTCCTAAAAAGGGCAAACATATTGCTAGTAGCTTTACATAAATCATCTATTCAAAAACACTCCCCCATACCCAAATCATTTTCTCTTAAGAAGAGGAGAGAGATCGCGCATTAGCCTAATGCATAGGCCCTAAACCGATCAGTTTCGCACCCATAAACTGATCAGTACACGAGCCCTAAACTGATCAGTTTGAACCATCGAAACTGACAAGTTTATAGCATTAAAACTGTTCAGCTTTCCATACAAAATGTGTCCACTTTTGCCACCAAAAATATTAGCTCATTTTGCCTCTTAAGAAAGAACTAATTTGATTTTAGAGCCCTATGAGTTTACATAGATAATAAATCGATCTTAAAAATACTGACAAAAAATATTTTTTTGTGCTATAATCAACTTTCATTTTAATGAGGATGTTATTTAACAGTTTTATAAGACGATATGTTTATTCGCTATGGTAATGACGAGGGTGGTGGCTATATCAAAAAAGCCAAAGTTTATAATGTAGATGAACACAATATAAAAGTTAAAAATGTAGATTCAAATGCTAGGCACATTGTAGAAAGATTGCAGAGTAGGGGATATGAGGCCTATATAGTTGGCGGTGCCGTGCGAGACTTGATTTTGGGAAATGTTCCAAAAGATTTTGATATAGCAACATCGGCTACTCCGACAAAAATTAGGTCAATATTTAAAAATTCTAGAGTGATAGGCAGACGTTTTCGCCTAGTTCACGTCTATGAAGCAGACAATATATATGAAGTTTCAACGTTTCGTTCAATTCAAGACGGAAGTGTTGGAAATAGATATGGACGAATTGAAGAAGATGTTAGAAGACGAGACTTTAGTTGCAACGCTCTATATTATGACCCAAAAAATGAGCTTCTAATAGACTATGTTGACGGTTTTAAAGATATAAAAAACCATGTTCTAAAACCAATAATTCCGAAAGATATCATTTTTGTAGAAGACCCAGTGCGCATTATCCGTGCAATCAAATATAGTTGCTTAGCAAATCTTAAAATACCACTTCTATTAAAATGGCAACTAAAGCGTGAAGCTTATCTATTAGACGATGTCTCTCCTTCAAGACTTACAGAGGAAATTAATAAGATATTTTCCTCTTGCCATATCTTCGATGTTGTAAAGCTTCTTTTTGAGTTTGGAATTTATACGTATATACAACCCAACGCTTGTGTTTTTTTATATGAAAACAAACAATTTAAAGATAAATACTTTGAATCCTTAAAAGAGTTAAATCAACTAATATTAAAAAAACATATCACAAGACAAGCCGATTTTTTGCCTTTTTTAATACGAGACTACATAAAATTGATTTCTAATTTAGATTGCCTCTCAAAAAAAGAGTTATATACTTTTGTTTATAGTGAAACCCGTCATTTTATTTTGCCAATGAATCCACAAAGGACAGAGTTGGAATATGCGGTGAAAAGATGTTTAGAAAACAAATATGTCTTGCATTATGATTAGTTGATAATGAAAATAGATGTAAATAATGTACGTTCTGTAAAGTTATTTTAATTTTATTTAAATCTCTAAATCTAAACTGACAGGGTGCATTATAAAACAATACAAAAAAGGAAGCAAGCTTTTGCAATATGTTGCTATCAGAACTTAAAGACTCTCCTCTGAGCCTAAAAGGCGTAGGTCCGTCTTTTTTAGATGCATTAAACAAATTAAATGTGTATACAGTCGGAGACTTGTTGCAACTTTTTCCTAGAGACTTTGAAGATAGAAATAGATTTAACTATTTAGAAGAATATAGAAGCACTCAAAAATTAAGAGTCAAAGCTAGGATTCTCTCCCATTCTTGGATTGGAATGGGATCTAAAAGGACTCTAAAAATCACTATAGTCGACGAAAAAGGCACTAGGGCCAATCTTATATGTTTTAACAGAAGTTTTTTGCAAAAAATGTTTGTCCCAGACGAAACGGTGGTCATCTACGCCTCCTTTTCTAAATATCGTAATGAGCTTACCTCGTCTTCGTTTGAACTTGAAAAAGTTGAAAACGCTTTTTCAGGTATTTTGCCAATATATCCATTAGTAGAAGGTTTAAGTCAAAAAAAAATATCTTCATTAATCAAAAATGCTATGAGCATTTATATAGACAAAATCTCTTCAGAATTGCCAGAAAGAGTTATAAAAGAATATTCTCTCATTGAAAAAAAAGATGTGTTGCTCTGTATGCACTTTCCAAAAAGTATGGAAGACGTTAAAAAAGCTCGATATTCACTCATCTTTGAAGAACTTTTCTTTTTTCAATATGCAGCCCTTATGCGATATGTTAAAAGACGTGGGTCGCTACCTTTCAAAAACAGAGAACAAGAGGCGCCTAATTTTTCAAAAGAATCTTTTTCACCATTGCAAAACATCTTGATAAAAAGATTGCCTTTCAATCTTACAAAAGATCAAAAAAACACAATTTTAGAAATAAATCAAGATTTGGATATGAACATTCCCTCTTCACGTCTTGTTCAAGGCGATGTAGGCTGTGGAAAAACTCTTGTTGCCTTTTTTGCTAGTCTATACGCAATAGAAAAAAACTGGCAAGTTGCATTGCTCTCTCCAACAGAGCTCTTGGCAAGCCAACATGCCGAAAACGCTTCCAAGTTGCTTTCTTCCATAGGAATAGTTGTTGCCTTTCTTTCAGGCAATGTGAAAACGAAAGGGAGAGCGTTGCTCTTAAAAGAACTCAAAAATGGACGAATAAACATCATTATAGGCACTCACGCAATTTTTTCAAAAGATGTTGAATACAAAAACTTGCGATTGGTTATTATAGATGAGCAACATAAATTCGGTGTTTTGCAAAGAGAAGCTCTCTTGCAAAAAGGGATCGACGGGCTCATTCCACATCTTTTGATGATGAGCGCCACACCAATTCCCAGAAGTCTAGCTCTTTCAATTTTTGGCGATATAGATGTTTCTACAGTAAAAACTATGCCAAATGGACGGAAAGAGATAAAAACTTATATTGCACAAAGTAGTAAGGCGGAACGGGTTTATTCTTTTGTTAAAAATGAACTTAAAAAAGGATATCAAGCATATTTTATCTATCCACTCATCGAAAAAAGTGAGGCCTTGTCTTTTAAGGATGTGGAAGACATGAAAAAAACGCTTTCTCGTTATTTTAAAGATTTTGTCGTTGCCTCTATTACGTCTAAGACAGAAGAGGCAGAACAAAAAGAA
>CAUTVN010000042.1:0-11644 GCA_963541705.1 uncultured Treponema sp. | reverse complement strand
ATCGTCAACAGATGCAATGATTCGCCCATCCAATATCTCATCTCTCAACCTCATAATGGAACTGATTGAAACTCCCTGTCCAATTTGCCCAGCTCGCTCTTCTCTGCTTAAGTCTGGGCGATATATTGGATGAAACGAATCGAGGTTGACTCTCTGTCTCGTAAAACCCTTTGTAGAAGAATTTGATATATTATGTCCTGCTGTCTGAACAGCCTGCGTTTGTGCTTGTAAACTTCTTTTTCCTAGCTCAATTGATGAAAATGTCGACATAAAGCCACCTCTCCTCCTAATTTCAACTTCTAAAAACTCCTCCAAGAGTTCTTAGAGTTATTGTGTATATAAATTATGTTTTATAGGACTTGGTTTAAAACAAGCCCACCCGTTGTGCCTACCGGGCGTCTTCTACTACCGTTATAGCAATACGTACTACCCGATGTTGCCTCTTGCAAAGAGCCTACAACACCTTCTGCCAAAGTTTGAGCATGAAGGACATAGTTATTAAAAGCTTCGTTTTCGTACTTAGAAAGTGTTAATTTTCGCTTTAACATAGAACATAGGGCAGTCAGTTCTTTTCTTTCATCTGTTTCAGTATTTTGCACTAAAGAGAAAACACTTTCTTCTCCGTGGGATGTGACATAGCCATCTAGGTGTTTATCTAGACGAGAAAACTCTGCAACCAATCCATTTATTTTAAGTAGGGCAGTTTTTGTCTCTTCCCAGTCTTTGTCTATAACTTTTTCATGCAATGCTTTTTGAACATCATAGATTCGAGATATAACATCTATCTCAGCTTCTAAAAGATCTATTATTGCTTTGGTTGTTTCATTTTTCATTTTCATTACTATATCCCCCATACCCAAATAATGTTTCCCACATTTTCTCTTCCCTCTCCTTATCGACACAAAAAACACAATAATTGAGAAAAAAAACACAGAAGTGTATAAATTAAGAAGAGACAAAACAATAAAGGTTAAGATTTGTTTTTAGTTGACTTTTGCAAGCGAGCGTTTTAGAAGTCTAAGGGACTTTTCACTAATATAGTCGCCTGTCTCTATCTTTAGTCTTGTAAACATTCCTTGTGGCACTTCTAGCGCATATCGCGAAGAAAAAGTGCTAGAGATAGTTTCCAAACTAAATGGAGTCATATCTTTAATTTCTGTTATTTTTCCAGCGGAAGAGATGAAGGCAATTGATAGGGGAGTGGGAGTGTTTTTCATCCAAAAATGAAGTATCTCATCTGAACTATATACAAAAATCATCCCAGTGCCCTCTGGGATATTTGTTCTTTCCATAAAGCCTAGCATCTTCTGTTCGCTAGTTACGGCAAGTTCAACATTAATAGACACTTGTTTTTGCCCTAATTGTTTTGATATAAAGACAATATCAGCCCTTTCAAAAGAGCTGTTTGCAAAGCAAGAAAAAAAAGCAAAAGACAAAAACAAAAAGACACGCTTAAAACGCATTTATAAAACTATCCCTAGCTTGTTCAGAAACTGCTTTTTTCTTTATTTTATTCGTCAAGATTTCGTTAAACGTTATTGTGTCTATATATTTTATTGTCAGAGGGCGCTCGAGTATTAGCCTTACCCTATCATTTTCCCAAACAGCACGTTTTTGATCTACTAAAATGGGCTCTCCATACTTTTCCGTAAGACTTGAGTAGATAGAATAATAGTCTATATTTTCTTTATTCATTTGCACAATTATGGTATAAAGTCGCTCGTTATAGAACTGGAAAGAACCACGCTTTACAAAATGATAGCCTTCGCTTTCAATCAAACTTCTATTTTTGTTGTTAAGTAGGGAGACGTCTCTCTCTCCCCGATACAAGAAGGATGAGTCTTGTTGCAACACTTCTTTTACTTGCTCAAAACTCATTCCAAGTGCTATTTCATGGAAAGCAGAAGGCAATTCTTCCAAAGTTCTCTCGTCCCTTGAATCTTGGCAAAACAAAAGAGAAAAAATGGATATATATAAGGCAAAGAGAAGATACTTTTTCATAAAATTTTACCAGTGTGTTTTTTTTGCTTTAGCTTCTTGTCTAGACTTTTCAATTTGTCTCATCTTTTTAAAATATGCCACTTGCTTTACAAGTTCCAATTGATCTGTAACAAACACTTTAGAACCATCATATCTAATGATTGCCTCTTTTAAAAAGTCATTTACGGCATTGGAGACAAGCTCTTTTGGTATGCCACACATATTTGCAAGTTCAATAGGTCCAAAATTAAAGACATATTGCTTGCCTTTTGTAGCTTCAACCCGGGCTTTTTCCATTTGCAATTCCAACATATCATACATTTTTTCTTTATAGTCTGGAATTAGGGTATTTGCAAGTTGTTTATACATCAGCCATATTCTATCGGCTAGTGTTGTGGTAAGCCTTGCAATCAGTTGCGGTTGTGTGGCAACCATTTGGTTAAAGTTTTGCCTATTCACAGCCAAAAGCTGGCAACCGTCGTCCATTACAATGGCGCTCGCAGAACGTGGCTTGTTTTCGAGCAAAGCCATCTCGCCAAACATATCTCCCTCTTTTAGCACAGCAAGGAGAACTTCGTTGTTGTCGACAATTTTTGTTATTTTAACATGACCTTTTTGCAATATATAAAGCTCGCTACCAGATTGACACTCGCAAAAAACCATTGCTTCTCGCTCGTAGGAGCGCACCATTTCGCCTACTTTTGGCTCTAGCATTTCAACAGGAACTTTTACTCCCATAGCTTTAATGTCTAAAAATCTTTTTTGTGCAGCCTGTGCAAACTCTCCTTTTGGGTTTTCTTTCATATAATGGTAGTAGGCATAGAGGGCGAGGTCAAATTTAGACATTTTTAGATAGTATTCGCCTATTGTAAAAAGGTGAGAAACGCTTGTTTCGATATTCTTTTTTAGCGTAATTCGTGTTAAACTCTCGTCTAGATATCGAACTTTTCGCGAAAAAGAATAAATTATCTTCATTGCTATAGATGCATTTTTTTCTATCAATTGCGAAAATTGCGAATATGGAACAGAGATTAAGACGACATCGGTAAGAGCTATTGCAGTATCTATTTGACTATGATTGGACATACAGGCGACAACACCAAAAAAATCGCCCGGGTTTAACAAATTGCCTTCTTCTTCCTCTACAACAGCACCATCCTTTACGATTTGCACTTTTCCTTGCTGGATTATATAAAACTTATCTGTATCAGTTTTTCCTTCTACTGTTATATAAGAGCCTTTTTTGAAATTAACAAACGATAACTGAACCAATTAATTTGCCCCTTACGAACCCCATACACTCAAATAGAGATTATATTTTGAATGTCTTTTATTGTCAACCTACATAAAACAACTATGTTGGACTGAAAAACGCAGCGCTATTCGCAATAAATCACTTCGCTTTCTAACACCACTCCATATTTTTTCTTTATTTCGTCTTTTATCATCTGCATAATATAAAGAACATCGATCGCCTTTGCATGGTCTCGATTTATTATAAAATTGCCATGCCAGGGGGCAATTTGTGCTCCGTTTTTAGCAAAGCCCAAAAGACCTGCATCGCTAACTAGCTTTCCCGTAGGAATGCCAATATTATAGTCGTTTTTAAAAACACTACCAGCAGATGGAAATTCAAATTGTCTTTTTTCTACTCTCTCTCGAGATCGCTCTTTTGTTTTTATTTCAATCTCTTCTTTTTCGCCTTTTTTTAAGCGTAAGAGACAGCTTAAAATAAGTTTTCTTCCGAAAGTAGCTCTAATTGTGCACTCTCCGCCTTGGAATGGAGAGTGTTTATACGACCACTCCCTCTCATTCATCTGGTATCTCCCAAATATAGCTCCATTTTTTGTAATGTCCATATATTCAACCAAAAAAAGTAAATCGGAGATAGAAGAGTTAAAACATTTGGCATTCATAAAGATGGCGCCACCAACGCTTGCCGGAAGCCCTGCAAAGTTTTCCATTCCACAAAGAGACTGGTCTATGCAAAAGTTTGTAAGCTCGTCTATTAAAGTGCCCGCCATAACTTTGACATATATGTCATTTTCTTTTGACTCTACTATGGAGATTCCATTTAATTTTGAAAAAGAGATAGTCACGCCTCTAAGACCTGCATCGCTTATTAAAAGATTTGACGCATTGCCAATAACAGAAAATGCAACATTTTTTTCTATCAGCAAATTTAAGACGTCTTGCAATTCTTCCACGCTATGTGGGCTATATAAAACCTCTGCCTTCCCCCCTATCTTAAAGGATGTATATTGAGAGAGATCCTCTTCAAATTTGAAGTGAGTCGATATTGACTGATAAATAGAACAGCTTTCAAGCAGGTTTTTTAAATTGTTCATAAAGAGCTAAACCTCAAACTTATATAGAAGACAATGGACGCTCATCGTATACCTCGTCTTCGCACTCTTCGTGGTCGTCGTAGTAAAGCTGGGCATAGAAAGGAATGTCTTTTGAAAGTTTTCCAAAACTCCAAGGAGGCGCTTTTGTGCAGGTGGGACACCAATGTCCGCCTTTTAAAACTAAATATGGACTAGCATTAAAGATATGCCCTCTGTGGCACTTCCATTCCAACTTTCCATACCAGTCGCCCTTTTCCATTTTAGAGCTCAAAACCTCTCCGCCCCTAAAGACTGCTGCCATTTTAACATCTTGAAAGTCTAAGTCTTCCCAACTTTTGCTCTCATCATAGCCGTGTTCCAACCTTTTTGCAAAAGTGGCTATTCCCCCTTCTTTTATTTTTTTCAACTCTTTTGAATGTTCTATCTCTTCAATAGGGATGCCGTATAGCCTCATACCTTTCCAACTCTCATCATCTCTATTTTTGCCACAAAATACAAAATACCGTGTAGCATCTTTTTCTTTCCAATATGCTGGTGCATTTTTATTTTTTAGAAGAGGCTTGATGAGAAAAAGTTTTATCAAAAACAAAAAAGGCTTTGCAAGTTTAAAATACCAATATTTTTTCCCTAGACGAGAGAAGAAATCTTTGAAACTAGTCTTTTGAAAATGAAACATTTCTTCTAGAATATTAGAGTCTAAAAACCACATGCAGTGAAAATTGCGCTTTGCAATCCATAAAGGCAAAAACGCATCTTGCAGGCGAGAGCCCATAAGACGAAATCCTGCATTCAATGTCTCAAAGCCCAAAGCGCGCATCTTAGCGCCACCTCCAAGGTTGTATATCTTCCTATAGAAGGAGCGCTCTCTATCTTTTGCTTCTAAAGTTGAAGATAGTCCCATTCTAACTATTTCTCTCAATAAAATAGCACTATCATAGGCGGTTACCCACTCAATTGGGCAGTCTATAGGAGTGTGGAACATAAGCCCATCGCTCATATTTTTTAGCAAAATTTCATCGTACAAAACACCTGTTTGTCTCAAAACTACCCACTTTTTTAAGCCTGATTCCACAACATATCGTTCAGCTTCTACTTTAGAGGCTGCATATACGTCAAACGTAGAAGGCATTAGGGGATCTCCCACTCTCCCAAAAGGATGATGTGGGCTTCTATTTCCATATTGAGCTACAGAGCCTATGTGGATGAAGTGGCAATTTTCAAGCCCGCCACATTTCTCTATTGCATCTACCAAATTTTTAGTGCCCAAAAAGTTTGTTTCATAAGTCTCTTTTTCGTTATAGTCTGAAAAAGGGGGAATGAGGGCTGCCAGGTGAAGAATAAAATTTGCATCTTTTACAAAGACTTTCATCTTTTCAGACTCTTCAACGGAGGCAAAAAAGATCTTCACATTTTTGTATTTTGCCAATTTTCGTGCAAAGTGAACATTTTTTTTGCTCTCTCTTAATAGGAGTCTAATTTCAAAATTTTCGTTGTTTGCCCATTCTTCCAAAAAAAGTTTTAGAGTAGGAAGCCCCATGTTGCCTGTGGCGCCTGTAATTGCAATTATACACATATCTATGGAAAGATTTTTCGGTTTTAACTCTTTCATTCTTAAATCTAGAGCATCCCCATATCTTGTAGTTGTTTTAATATAAAAGAAAACACCTCTTCTTCTGCTTTTTCTGCATCAACCAAAATAATTTTCATCTCCTTTTCATTTTGTTGATATTCTTCCATTATATATAGATAGTTTTTAGAGACTTGATCCAAAAATTGCCTCTTTTCGTATATTTCTTTCTCCCCTTTGCGCTCTTTTATCCGACTCATTGCCTTTTGCGCAGAAATTTGAAACAAAAACAAAACTTCTGGCAGAGGAAAGTCTTCATTTTCTTTTTTTACAAGCTTTCTCAAATCTCCAAAGCCCTGATACGCCAAGCTAGAAAAGAGATATCGGTCGCAAAAAACCAAAGCGCCACCTGCCAAAGCGTCGATTATTCCATTCTTTCCATAAATATGCTCTGCCCTATCGCATGCAAAAAGGCGGGCGATTGTGTTTGGCGCAAAAGATGTTTGACCTTTCAAAAAATCATCTATTAAACATCCTATGCTGGAAGACGTAGGCTCGCATGTTTTAAATACTTTTATCAGTTTTTTTTCGCAAAAAGAGACCAGTTTATTTATTTGTGTGGTGGTGCCACATCCATCTATTCCTTCCAGAACAACAAAACGTTTTAATATCATATTCTTCATTTTTAATATAGAGTTTTTTTACAAAAAATGTTAGACTACAAGGGTTGTGGGTGTAGGATATAAAAAAAATGATGATTTTACAAGCTATGCTCGAAAACTCTCCCCCCAATCTTTTCAACCTTTCAAAAGCTCTTTTTTGAAAAGAGCGTCAAAAACTTCAATCCCATAATAGATTAGTTCTCAATGTATAAACGAAAGAGGAGGCACAAGGTAGGATAATCGCGCATTAGCCTAATGCATAGGCCCTAAACCGATCGGTTTTGGGGTGCGAAACTGATCGGTTTAGGGGTGCGAAACTGATCGGTTTCAAGGTATGAGAGTGATCAGTTTTGAGGGTCGATACTGTGCGGTTTTGGGATGCGGGAGTGATCGGTTTCAAGGTATGAGACTGATCGGTTTTGAGGGGCGAATACTTATATGCTTTAATAGGGCATGAGAGATTGAATATGGCTTTAAAAAATATGAACAGGTCTGGTTTCTACGCTTGAAATGACGAGAGATGGCATCTTGACTATACTCTTAATATGGCATAAAATTGCCACGTGGTTTAATATGCGACGTGTTTTAGTCTT
This sequence comes from uncultured Treponema sp., assembly GCA_963541705.1. Classification (GTDB taxonomy): domain Bacteria; phylum Spirochaetota; class Spirochaetia; order Treponematales; family Treponemataceae; genus Treponema_B. The sequence continues at coordinate 4,494 of CAUTVN010000042.1, read as the reverse complement.
GAGTTTTTATCTTGTAGCATTGATTTTAGATAGTATCAGAGCATTTTATTTTTCTTTTTATATGTTTGCAAATGATGGTTTTTTGCATGTGCATTCATATTTTGCTCTGGCTTTTTTTTCTCTCACCCCCGTTTTGTGGTTTTCGCTTATTGCAGGCGAAAAGAATGGTTTTCATTTCCTAAAAACGATTTCGCTAATCAAACTTTTTTCTATGCTTTCTACCATCGTCTTCTTCTTGCTGAAGATGAAGAGGGATGAGATGCTCCTTTCTCAAGGAGTGTATAAAGCAGTGTTGTTTTTTCTTTGTGTGGATTTGTTGATGTTGCTATTTTCATTGTTTAGGGGGTATAAGCTATGCAGATAATACCTGTGGCAGGAGGAAAAGGCGGAGTTGGCAAGAGCTTGATAGCTGCTAATTTAGCCATAGCTTTAGCCCAAAGTGGAGAGCAAGTCTGTCTTGTGGATATGGACTTAGGAGCGTCGAATCTTCACCTTATATTGGGAGAATATGGCGCTAGAAATGGGATTGGCACATTCCTAACAAAAGAAACCAAATTTTCAGAAATAGTTAGAAAAAGTCAATACGAAAATCTCTCCTTTATTCCAGGCGATTCTGAGATTCCGGGCTTTGCAGCCTTAAGAGTGGGCTTGCGCAATAGGATTGCAAAAGAATTTGCAAAGTTAAAAACAGACTACTTGATTGTAGATTTGGGCGCTGGAACTCATGTAGGTATTTTAGACTTTTTTTTGCTGTCGGCTAGAGGCATTGTGGTTACCACGCCGACCGTAACGGCGACGTTAGACGCCTATGTCTTTTTAAAGAATGCTATTTTTAGAATGATGTTGCTATCTTTTCCTCCTAAATCTCGTGGGGCTGTATATTTGGAAGAATTGAAAAAAGACTCTGAGTCTATGCAGATGATGTATATTCCGAAGATTGTTGAAAAATTAAAAGATGTTGACCCTGAAAATTCTAAAACATTTATTAGAAGATTGGAAATGTTTAGACCGCGCCTAATTATGAATATGATAGACGAGCCAAAGGATGCAGAAAAAGCGCTGAAAATCAGACGGTCTTGTAGGCAATATCTCGACATAGATTTGGAGCATTTAGGTGTTGTCTATAGAGATTCTATGCAAGATGTAGCTCTCTCTTCAAAACTTCCTATAGTAATTTATAAGCCACAGAGCTTGGTTTCGCAGGGGATATATAGAATAGCAGAAAAGATTAAGAATTCTGCGAGCGACTCTGAAATGGAAGACTTTGCGTCTTTTGCAGACGACACTTTTGAAAATGCAGAGTCTGAGGCAGAGTTTGACTACAAAAATCGGATGGATTATGTTCGGGAGTTGGTTGGTGGCGAGGCTCTTACAGCTGGAGATTTGGCAGAGATGGTTAAGACTCAACAGTTTGAAATTTCTATATTGAAAAAAGAAAACTTGCTTTTGAGAAAAAAGATAAAAGAGGCTGCTGAACAAGGGTTTAAGATTTAGTTTTAGGTGATGATTTGATTTTTGTGTTGATGGAAGCTTTTTGGGAGGTTGGAACTATCTAAATGTCTGAGCAGTGTTGGTCTATAGAAAAAAAAGAAGATGTCAATAAATGGTATTTGGTTTTTTCGTCTTGCGAAGATGAAATAGATGTTGACGAGGTCTATCAAGAAATAAAACGGAAAGGAATAGATGCCAGAACGCTTATATCAAAGAAAAAAATAGCTGAATATATCGAACAGGAGTTTCCGTCTGGCACGCCCTCTCCGCTTCTTTTACAACTTGACCCGTCTTTTGACGTGAGAATCATAGTTTCTACTGATAAGCTTTCTGCGCGTCTTTATATCAGAAAAGCCTACGACACGCGAGAGGCGTTTCCTTTTAATGTGGTTTTGCGCTCCTTGCAAAATTCAAAGATAAAAGACTTAAATATGCAAGACATCAACTCTCTTTTAGGGCAGTTTGATGCTTCGTTTGAGATGGAGTTAGAGGCAGAAATTAAGACGGGGGTGGCACCAAAGCGTGGAAAAGATAGAACTCTAATAGAGCATTTTACGCCATTGCAAGAGCATGAGATTACGCGCATAACAGACCGTCTTCGCGACCCAAAGTTTAGAGAGGAGGGAGCGGACGCTTTGGATGAAGATGCGGAATTTCCTCTTTCTCAAGCTGAAAAAATGGCATATGTCGAAAAAGGTAGTGTAATCTACGAAATCTCGCAAGCCGAACCTGGCGAAAGTAGCGTGGACGTTTATGGCAACAAAGTAGAAGGCTTGCCTGGTAATATGCCGTTTGTTACAGATTTGCGCAATATTGTACAATTGGGGGACGAGTTTCGGGCAAATACAACAGGAATCTTAATTACAAAAAAAGAAGGGAACAATCTTAGAGTAAGGATCATCCCTTATAAAAATGCAAAAGTACGTGCTGTAGTCAGCCAAGATAAGATGAGCGCTGTTTTGATATTAGAAGATGGAGCGGGGGCGGGCGATCTTCTTTCTCCTGCGCTAATTAAAACAGCGCTAAACGATGCGGGGCTTTTGGAGGTTACGCCCGCCGATAAGATAGAAGACGCAATAAAGAGCGCAAAAAAATATGAGGAGACTGAATATCCTCTCTTAAAAGGAGTGGATCCAATAGGACCTGGCTCTTATCTTTTGGACTGGAAGGTAAAATTTGATGAGTCGAGCCCTGTCGCAACAGTGCAAGGTGGGGACTTCATCCTTGAAGCGACAAAGCTTAGCAAAGGGCAGGAAGGGCGCGATGTTTTTGGAAAGGTGATAAAGCAAAAACCTATACACGAAGTGCCAATTCCGGTGGTTGACGATACAATAAAACTAGATGAGTCAGGAAACGTCACGAAGTTTTTTGCAACCATTTCTGGTGAGCTAAGTTTTGTAGACAACAAACTCTCTGTTGCCTCTACTCGTACTATAGAGGGAGACGTCGAAGGTGCTGGAAAGAAAGTTACTTTTCCCGGTGATATTGTGATTTCAGGAGACGTTGGAGACGAGGTTACGGTAAAGGCGAAGGGCAACCTCACTTGCAAAGGCGATGCGGCTATTTCTCTTTTATATTCTGAGAATATTTTGAGACTGGAAGGCGGAATTAAGGGGAAAGGGCGCGGCACGCTTTGGTCTAAAAACAGTATGTATGTCGGTTTTTGTGAGGGAGTGAAGCTCTTTGCAGGCGGGAATGTTACGGTTAACGAACATTGCTTTATGTGTGTGGTTAAAACAAATGGACTGCTTTCTGTAAGTTCTCAACACGGAGTCCTTGTTGGAGGGAGCATCCATGCAGCGCGAGGTTGCGTTGTGCGCAATTTGGGAGCAGAAAAAAGCATTCACACTCTAATTTCTTTTGGGCAAGATTATTTGATAAAAGATGAAATTGAAGTGCACGAAAAGGAAGTTGAAGAGAACACGAAGAAACTAAAAGAAATTGACGAGCAGTTAAAGACGACGGGAATTCCTGAAGAAAAGCTTGATGAGATTAGAAAATTGAAAGTTAAACTTATTAAACGAAACTCTGCACTGCAAATTAGAGTGTTTAATCTAAAAGAGAATTTTGAGTTTCATATTCCGTCTTCCATTAAAGTTCTTGGAACTATATACCCAGGGGTTGTTCTAGAAAGCCACGGCAGATACTTTGAAGTGTTTGAAAAACAGTCTAACATAGAGTTTAAGTTTGATGAAGTTAATGGAAATATAGTTTCCACTCCTATTGAGGAATGAGGTTTTATGCTGTTATATATAGACTATCCTTCGTGGCTACACCCAGAGATTATACCAGGATTTAGGTTCTTAAGATGGTATGGACTGATGTATTTAGTTGCCTTTTTTGTTGCCTATCTTTTTTTTAAGTTTCAAGTAAAAAAAGGCGAGCTTAAGACGATTTGTAAGCAAGAAAAAGACATGGGATGCGACGATGTTTCAAATCTTTTTGTATATGGAATTGTGGGTCTTTTGCTTGGAGCTAGAATCTTTGGTACGTTGATATATAATTCTTCCTACTATCTCACGCGCCCTCACCTAATCTTTTGGCCATTTACAGAAATTGCAGGAGAGTGGGTTTTTACAGGTTTTCAGGGAATGTCGTATCACGGTGGTTTTGTCGGTGGCTTTCTTGGAGTTTTGCTTTGGTGCAAAATCTATAAGTTTGATTTTTTGGCTATTGCAGATTTAATGGCGCTTTCCATTCCTTTTGGCTATACTTTTGGAAGATTTGGAAACTTTGCGAATGGCGAGCTATATGGACGCATTACAGATTCAGGGGTTGGAATGCTTTTTCCACAAGTTCCTTTTACAGAGCGCTTTGATGCGAGTCTTGGCTGGGTTCGGGACTTTGCAAATAGGGTTGGGATTGAATTGCAAGAAGGTGCTGCTATAGTCAATTTGCCCCGCCATGCAAGCCAGCTTTACGAAGCTTTGTTTGAAGGGGTTCTATTGGGGCTTCTTTTGTTTTTAGTGCGAAAGAAAAAACCATTTAATGGTTTTATTACTT
>CAUTVN010000041.1:0-11788 GCA_963541705.1 uncultured Treponema sp. | reverse complement strand
ACAAAACTAAAACCACAAAAGGAACTCTTGGTTTTGCAAGAAACACAATTAAGTACGTTGTCAATTCTAAATACTTGCCAATTTTTGAACATTTTTTTGATGTTAGAGACATTCTCGCAAAAAAGATAAACAAACAACTTGTAGAAAGCGGTTTGCTTTTATGGGAAAGAGAGAATGTCTATTAACAGGTTAGGAGCGAGTCTTTATCTTTTTTCAACCTTAAAAAACAAAAAATGCGTCTATGATAAAAAAGGAGCTTATAAAAACACATTTTTTTTGTATAATATAAATGTGCTACTCTTAAAAAGAGTGTAATATGGCTTTAAGGAGATCTGTTTGTTTCTTAAAAGTTTGGAAATATTTGGTTTTAAATCTTTTCCTGATAGAGTAAAAGTCGAGTTTGCAGAAGGAATCACTGCGCTTTTAGGACCAAATGGGTGTGGAAAAAGCAATGTAATAGACGCAATTAAGTGGACGCTAGGAGAAGCGTCTTCTAAAGCGCTACGCGCAGACAAAATGGAAGACGTCATCTTTAATGGAACGGAGTCTAGAAGACAGATGAATATGGCAGAGGTTTGCCTGACCATAAACAACGAAAACTCGCTTTTGAATTTTGATGCTTGCGAAATTGCAATTAAGCGGAGGCTATATCGCTCGGGCGAAAGCGAATATTTTATTAACAACCAGAGCGTAAGGCTAAAAGACATAAAAGAAATGTTTTGGGACACTGGAGTTGGGAAAATCGCATATTCTGTTATGGAACAAGGCAAAATCGACCAAATTCTTTCTAGCAAACCGGAGGAGAGAAAATATCTATTTGAAGAGGCTGCAGGGATAACAAAGTTCAAAATTAAAAGGATAGAATCTGAACGTCGCCTCGAAAAAACAGACGAAAATATGAAAGTGCTATATGCGTCTGTTTTAGAAATAAAAAAACAATATGACGTTCTAAAAGTTCAAGCAGAAAAAACAGAAGCCTACAAAAGCCTGAAAGATAGTGCTTTTCAGTGCGAAATAGACATCCAGCTCTTAAAGCTAAAAAGAGCAAAAGAGTTGCTCTCCTTAAAAAGAAATGACGAAAAAGCGCTAAAAGACAAGCTTAGCGAAATTCAGATGGAAACAGAAGAGTTAAATGCTGTTTTGAGTGAAAACATGGATAGCGTCAATGCTATGCAAGAAGACTTTTCTTTAAGACAAAAAGAGCTCTTAAAGCTCGACATAGAGCGACGCGAAAAAGAGACGCAATTGCAGATGTATGCAAAGATGGAAGCCGAACTAAACGAAAAAATCAGAGTAGGAGACGCCCGCATCGCATCAGCCCAAGAGCGACTGGCTAGCATTGTAGAAGAAATCGACGAAAAAAGAGGGGATGCTCTTTCCTTAAAGAAGAAGTATAACGACATAGAAACAAACATAAAAGATTTTGAAGAAGATATTTCCATTTCGGCTTCAAAAATGCACATCAATATGGCAGAAATAGATGCAAAAAATGCCAACATAAAGAAAAATGAAGTCTCTATTTCCGCCCTCTCCCAAGACTTAAGACAAATTACCGAAGACATTGTAAAAGAGCTAGACGAAAAACTAAAAGCGCAAGGCATTTCTAGCAAAAAAAGAGAGGAAGCAGAAGAACGTCTCCTCTTTTTAGTGGAAAAATTAGCAACCCTATCTTTGGGTCGTAGCGCTCTTGCAAAAGATGTCGCTTCTATTTCTGATTTTAGCAAAGAAAGAGAGGGCGAGTTTTTGCAAAAGATTCAAAGTAGTTTTGAAGAAATTGCCTGCCTTGCGCAAGAGCTAAAACTCACCTTTCAAACATATAAAACACATTCTGCTCTTTTTATAGACGACTTTTTGTCTCCCGAAGGAATTATAACAAAAAAAAGAGGAATAGACGAAAATATAGCAAGTGCGAAAAGCATGATAGAATTAGAAAAAAGCGCAATAGACGGGCTTATAGGCGAAAACAAAACAATTGCAACAAAAATAGACGAATACAAAAAAACTCTCGAGTCTTTGCGCATCGACAGGGAGAAGCGACGGGCAGAAATGCAGGGGCTAGAGCGAGAGGCCTCTATTTTGGAAAAAAGCGAGAGAACGGAGAGAGAAAGACTAAAAGAACTAGAAGACGAGCTTTCAAGCTATAAAAACAAAAGAGAGCAAAACATAGAAGAAAAATTGGAACTTGAAGGAGAGATTAATTCGATTCAAAACAAGGGTGAGCGTCTAGCCGACGAGTTGCAAGAATTGCAAAAGGTGATTCAAGGAAAAAACTCACATCTCATAGAAAACAAAAAACGCTTAAATGACTTGAACGAAAACAGAATGAGCGTTTTGAGTCAACTTGAAAAATTGCAGATGGATAGCGTTGCCTTTGAAACAGAAATCAAAAGCATAAAAGAAAATTTTAAAGAAACACATTCTCGGCAAATTATGGAATTTGAAGAGAGAATGTTCGATATAAAAGAGAGTCCTGCAGAGCTTAGAGAAAAGAATGCAAAATTTAAAGCAGAGCTCAACTCTTTGGGCAACGTCAATTTTATGGCGATAGAAGAATTTAAAGAAGTGAAAGAAAGATATGATTTTATGAGCGCCCAACTGGAAGACATGGAAAAAGCAAAAAAAGACTTAGAGCGAATTACTGAAGAGATAAAGGCGGAATCTACGCAATTGTTTGTAGAAACATACCAAAAAATAAAAAAGAATTTCCACAATATGTTTCGCCGTCTTTTTGGTGGCGGGAGGGCAGAAGTGCGCCTTACAAACCCGGAAAATGTGCTAGATTCTGGCATTGATATTTTTGCCCAACCACCTGGCAAAAAGCTTGAAAACATCAGCCTGCTCTCCGGTGGCGAAAAGTCTATGACGGCAGTCTCTCTTTTGTTTGCAACTTATATGGTGAAACCTTCTCCTTTTTGTTTGCTAGACGAAATTGACGCAGCCTTAGACGAACAAAACGTGATGCGTTTTATCCACACACTAAAAGAATTTGCAGGGGTTAGCCAATATATTGTAATTACTCACAACAAAAAAACTGTTGTGGGAGCCAATGCTATGCTGGGTGTTACTATGGAAGAATCGGGCGTGTCAAAGATGATTGCAATAAAGCTGGACGCCAATTTTGAAGAGTTGAAAAATGAAAGCGCAATTATGAGCGACGACTTTTGCGAAGAAGATGTAGAGATCGAAGATATGGTGATTCCGCAACGCCCTGCAAAAAGAGAAAAGATCGAGTAAAAAAAACAAAGCATTTAGGAGTTATTTTATGGATGTAAGAGATTTTTTTGAAAACAAAACCAATTGGATCCTCATTGTATTGGTTGTGTGTTTTTTGTTTTTTGGTATTTTGCTAATTGTGCGACTGCGCCAAATCAAAGCCAAAGAAGCGCAAGCAAAAACCCCGGTCATTGTAGATTCAAACATGCTATATCTTTTGGACGAACCATTGCAAACACCTCCAGTGCAATTTTCTAGAAAACAGAGAAAAATCTGGACAAGAAAAGAGGTGGAGTGGTGGCTTGGGAAAGAGCCTTTTACTAAAGAAGAGTTGGAACACTTGAGAATTAAAAACAGAGAGACTATAACAAAGTTATTGGATAGCGTCCCATAGGTTCTGGTTTTTAGTACTCAAGGCGAAATTTTAGTGATATTTCGCTTTGTTTTGTGCTTTTATATTTAAAGCTTAGGTTAAAACTCTCCCTCCATTTCTCTTGTCTAAAAAGAATGGAGATGGAGCTTTTTGCAAAATAGCTTAGTCTTCCCAAAAGATGTCTTTTTTTCTGAGCTTCTTGAGAAAATCCTCCCAGTAGTTTTAACCTAAAATGCTCTCCAAAAGGGAAAAGAAAAGATGTGGCTACTTCGTATTTTTTTATTATATTAGGATTTTTCTTTTGTTCCTGTAAACATAAAGCTGCGGACATATTCAAGCTTGAAAAATATCTTAGATGGGGTTTGATTATAAACGCAATCTTTAGATTATATAAATTACTATGTGCAAAAAGCTCATTCTTAAAATGAACATACCTGCTATTTATAGAATAGAAGCCCCCGTAGCTGTGTAGTAGTTGTTGCGAGGAAGGGGGGTAAAAAAGATGGTAGGATGAGTGAAGAGCAAATATTTTATATTTTAGTTTTTCTTGAAGATAGAACGAGAAAACATTCTTTTTTCCAAACATTTTATCAACACTTTCTGTTATATACTTTTCCCCTTTATAGCCCGCCCCTAAATTAAGCAGAAATATCTTATAGCGAGCCCCTATCTCGCCTCTAAAACTCATAGAAGATATATCTATTTTTTTCTGTTTTGCGACGCTAAGTAGCGAAAGCAAATTGAGATATAAAAAAGGTGATTCAAAATTGAGCGAAAACCCATATATTTGCCCGTATTCATTCCTTGATTTCTTTATTATTTGCTTGCCTTTCTTGCTCTTTATATCAGTTTCGGCTTTGTTTCCATATAAACTAAAAAACGAAGAGAACAATGCGATATTAACTTTTGAAGTATTTGAAAAAAGCTCGTTGTTTCTATAGGCTGAATATATATTGAAAGAATGACGATTTTCATGGGTTTTCCAAAAAAAATAGAAATTGAAAAACGGCAGACTAAGTTCAATCGCCGAACCCAAACGCTCTTTGTTTTTGGATACTTTTATTGCATTTAATGCAGGAAAAAAATGGGTGTTTGTTGTAGGGCGCACTCTATGGATTGTAGGTCTTTGAGCAATACCAAAAATATGCGGACTCTTAAAACCGCCAACGTAAAAAGAAAGAGCGGGAGATAGCTTATTTTTGGGGTAATACATCAAAAGCGGACTAAACCTAAAGGCGAGATTTTTTGCTTCAATTGCACTTTTTTCATCTCCCTTAAAACCTAAAAAAGCTTCGTAAAAGTTTGCCAAAAGATGTGCGTTCGTCCCTCCATTCCAGTTTAGAAATGTTTTGTTTGTTTTATTAGTTGCTTTAAGTGTAGCAAAACCTTCTACATACATACGAGAGAAATAGGATGACTCAATTTTTTTAGCGCCTACCTCACCCGCCCCTTCTTCTTTCTCTATTTCTAAAATGCTAGACGTAGGCGGGGAGAGCTCTTTTACATATTGTTCATCGCTATAGGCATCTTCATATTGGACGTCCTCATAGTAGTCATCGCTCCCTAGAGGATAGCTCTGGAATATATCTTCGTTGCTATATTGAGGATCTGAATATAGCAAAGAAAAGACAAAAGTTAGGAAAAAAATTGATAGCATCTTTTGCATATTTATATTATTAATTCTTTTTGGGAGAAATTGGCTTATATACTATGTTTTTATATAGTTTAAGTTTTGTTAAACGGATAATATCTACATGTAAAAACACCTAAAATCTCAAAATTGAAAACAAAAGATGTCTTATATTTTTTCTATTTCTATGATAGGATACCATTCCACTGTAATAAATATTTTTATGTAATGATTTATATTATAAATAGAATGGGGAGTAAATATGAAGATTTTTTCACTTAGATATAAGCTAGTGATAATTTTTGGAGCTTTAATTTCGTGTTCTAGTTTTATCTTGGGTCTTGTCATTATACTAACATCGAAACAAGCCGTAGAAAACGAAATCAAATATAGCCTAACTGACAAAGTAGAAAGCACTTCGGAGATTATAGAAGGCAAGGTTGCTGTAGTGTTTTCCTACCTTGAAGGTATAGCACGAAATCCAATACTAAGAGATGACTCTTATTCCAAAATGGATAAGATCTCTTATCTAAAAAAAGAAGTTCAATTTAATGACGAATTAAAAGCTCTAGATGTTACAGATCCAAAAGGAGTTAGCCATACGTCGGATGCGCAAGAGTGTTCCTCTGGAGGCGAGATGTGGTTTAAGGTATGCATGCAAGGCGGAAAGTTTTTGACCGACCCGTATACCTGTCCTAGAACAAACCGTTTCATCAGCACTTTTGCGGTGCCTATATATGGAAATAGTGGTAGCGTGATTGGCGTGCTTTCTGCAGCTTTTTCTGGATATTGGACCAGCGAGGCAGTGAAAGACTTGGTGATTGGCAAAACAGGGCATTGCTATGTTGTCAATAGAAACGGGACGATTATTGCGCACAAAGACGACGCTTTAGTGCAAAAGAAAGTGAATCCAATTAACGAGAGCAAAAGCGATTCTTCTTACAGCTCTCTTGCCTCATTTTTGCAAGATGTGGGAAAAAGCGAAGAAACTGGCATAGGCTATTACAATTTTAATGGAAATTCTTGCATTGCATCTTTTACAAAAATTAAATATGCAGGAGGCAGGGCGATTGTCGCTACAGCACCGTTGCACGAATTTATGGATAGCGTCAATGTATTGCAAGCTTCCATATATGGAGTGCAGGTTTTGATTCTATTAAGTTCTGTTATAACCATTTGGCTTGTTGCGAGAAGGCTTGTGAGACCAGTGCAAAATACTGTTTTGGCGCTTCAGGGAATCGCACAAGGCGACGGCGACCTAACCGTCAGGCTACCTCTGATAGGGCACGATGAAGTAACCCAACTGAGTCACTATTTTAATGAGACAATAGCTAAAATAGCTGGCACGCTAAAAACTGTAGAACAAAATTCTAAGGCGATGGAAAAAATAGGCGACAAACTCGCAAACGACATGGAACAAACAGCCTCTAGCGTCCACGAAATTAGCGCAAATGTAGAAAGTATAAAACAACAAGCTGGGATTCAGGCAGAAAGCGTTGTTACAACCCTTTCTACTGTAGAAGAAATTATTCAAGTGATTAAAAACTTAAACGCCAGCATAGAAAGCCAGGCAGCGAGCGTGGCGGAGTCTTCGTCTTCTGTAGAAGAGATGGTGGCGAATATAGCCAGCATAACAAGCACTCTTGAAAAGACCGACAGCGCAATAAAAGAGCTTTCTAGTTCTACTAGAGACGGAAAAATAACACTGCAAAAATCTAACGAAGTAACAGACAAAATTGCCGAAGAGTCTGGTAGCCTTATGGAAGCCTCTAGCGTGATTCAGCATATAGCCTCTGAGACAAACTTACTTGCAATGAATGCTGCAATAGAAGCAGCTCATGCAGGAGATGCTGGAATGGGCTTTGCTGTTGTTGCAGACGAAATCAGGAAATTGGCAGAGGATTCGGCTACGCAAGGAAAGGCAATTACCTCCACACTAAAAGAACTTTCTGGAGAAATCGAATCTCTTTCCTCTTCTTCAAAGATTGTAGAGTCTAAGTTCAACATTATTTTTAAGCTTTCCGAAGAAGTTAAAGAGATGAGCGAAAAGCTGACCGAAGCAATGAGAGAGCAAGCAAATGGTAGTAGCGAGGTTCTAAATGCAATTAGAGAAATTAACGCTATCACCCAAGAAGTGCAAACAAGCTCTCTGGAAATGTTGCACGGGGGCGAGAATGTAGCACACGAAATGAAAAAAGTTGATGAACTAACACAAGCAATCACCGACAGCATGAACGACATGGTCAGTGGAGCTGTGCAAATTAGCAACGCAATGCAAGGAGTTTCGGAAATTACACAACGCAACAGAACCAGCATTAAAAGCCTGAGCTCGGAAGTAGAAAAATTTAAGGTGTAATTAAATTAAAGAAAGATATTAGAAGCGAGAGGCGCTTCTAATATCTTGAAATTAGTCTAAACTTTATAAAAAAATTATTCGATAATCCCATCATGGGTTTTAACAGCATTTTTACATTGGCAAAGCAAGTAATTCTTTCTTGGCAAGTTTTGGTGGTTATAGCGGTGGTAGCCTTGTTCACCGCTCTTGTATGTTATGTGGCAAACTATCACAAAGAAGTATTGGACTATTCTATTCCAATGAGAAAGGTAAAACCAATTAAAAAGAAAGATAAGTAGAAAAAATATTTTTTCCACCCCAAAAAAAATAAATTGACATTTTCTAAAAAGTAATAAAACTTGCGCTTACGTTCTATATTTGGAAAAAAGCGTATGTTCCGCCTTATAATCCTTCTATAAAAAAGCAAAAGATTGCAAATCTGCCTATCGATATTAAAGACTTTCCTAGGATGCTAGATTTAAGGAAAATTGAGAAAAACAGACTACGTATTAAGAAAAATAATATCTAAAAAGCCACACATAGCTTGACACGGGGGGGGGGGAGTAAGATGACCCAATCGCTTGCGATGCTTGCATGCGAGCGAAATTTTTTTAAAAAAAATATTGGGGGATTCATTATGAAAAAATCACTCTATTGGATGGTTGCATCGTGTATTTTTGTTGCAACACTCGCTTTTGCTGCCTGTAACAATGGTCAGCCAAAAAATACACAAGGCAACCAAGGCAAACCAAAGCCTACTGAAAAGCCAGCAAAAAAACTGACCATCAATTTTGAAGAGACAGCAATTGAATGCAAAAAGAAAGGTGAAAGCGCCACAATTAAAAGTGGGGCAGAGGTGAGCACAGGTGCAGAGTATATTTTTACGGCAAAAGGCATGAATGATGCCGATGTTTCAAATTGGGTTGCCAAAAACTCTGTGCAAAAAGATTCTAGTGGTAAGGCTAATTTTGAATATAAGGTGAACGCGGGCGATGCCGATAGCGAGAACAAGATAAATATAAAATTCAACAAAACAACCGACATGAAATTTGAATTTGACTCTGCTAAAATCACCTGCAAAAAGGGAGTTGGAACTTCTCTAACAGAGAATCCTGAAAATAAAGCAGAAAATGGAGTGCAATACACCTTTACCGCACAGCTTGGCTCAGGCGAACAAGTGCGAGATTGGTATGTCAACAAAGCAAGACAGACCACATTTAGCTCTAGTATTAACATACAATATACTGCAAATGCCCAGGATGCCGATGCCAACAACAAGATATTAGTGCAGTTTGCAAAGCGTGGAAAAATCACTCTAAAGTTTGACCCCAGCAAAATAACATGTGTTAAATCATCTCCCCATTCCACTGACGTGGCGGTTAATACTGGTGAAAAATTCGAGAATACAATGCAGTACACATTCACTGCCAATCTGACAAGTGGCAATATTATTGAATATTGGGCTGTTAATGGGAAAAAAGATGTTAATGAAACAGATGCTCGATTCTCGTATAGAGCGGATGAAAGAGACGCAGATGCTGACAACATAATTGAAATATCGTTCAAAGAAAAACAGCCAGAAGTTTTAAAAATAATTTTTGATAACAATAAAGTTTATTGTTGTGAATATGAGTCTGAAAGAGATGTTGATAGTGGTAGCTCTGTGACAGAAGGTGTAGAATTTACCTTTATTGCTAAATTGGGAGAGGGCAAAGTTGTAGACCATTGGAAGATAAATGAAAGAGACATGAATCGCCATACGGAGTACTACTTTTTCTATACACCAAAAAGTAGTGATGCAAATGAAAATAAAGAGATAAGCATAAGTTTTGTAGAGCGAGTGGCAGAAACAGCCCAGCTGTCTTTCTCCCCTGCCGAAAAAATTGAATGCAAGCTGTATAATAAACAAACTCAACTTGAGGAGGATATTCCTAATAACTCAACAATTGCTGAAGGAAAAGTGTATTATTTCTATATCAAAAACTATTCGGAAACCGAAGATGGCGGAAAGGCATTTTATGCTATACCAAACGGTCCTGGTAAGACGCGTTTGCAACAAATTAAACAAGATGGGGTGGTACTGAAAAAGTGGATTTACAGACCTGACAGACGATATAAAAATAGTGGCAAATTTGTTATAACTCTTGAATAAGAAATTAGCGATAATATATTTTTCATCTTGCCCAATGGCTTGGCATTTTGCCCTTGCCATTGGGTCTGCCTTATTTTCAGGCTATATTTATTTTGAATAGAACATATTCTTGTGTGTTTATAATTCTTCTATGCAAAACATTTCTTAAAAGATTGCAATGTAATGGTGGCAAAAAAAGATGCTTTTGGTTCAAGAGAGAAAAATAATTTTTTTTGAAAAAGCCGCGCAATGCGATGCGCTATGAACTATCAACCCCCTAAAAAATCTAAATTAAGGAAAGACATATACAAATTATTTTCTAATCAATTTTTTCAAAAATTATTGTCTTATTTCACTATAATTCGTATCTTAATCTCATCAAATTGCAAGACGTATTAGAAAGCTATAAATCAAACATTCATATGACACTAAAAGGTTTGTAGTTAGAAATGGTGCGTCTTTGAAAAAACTTTTGTGAGAGGGTTATGGGAAAACATCAAAACAAAAAAGAAAAAAATATGAATGCAGAGAAAAAAGATGAAAACGTAGTTGAGACTAATTTAGGCGTTGAATCTGCAAAAGAAAATGAGGGGGCTCAAAAGACTTGCGAAGGGAAGGGATGTGCCAGTCAAGATGAGAAAAAAGAGAGTGCTTTTTGCAAAGAAGCTGCAGAAAAAGAAATTGAAAAATGGAAGACTGAATATTTGCGCAAAGCAGCAGATTTTGAAAACTATCGAAAGCGAATGATAAAAGAAAAGCAAGAAGCGATAGAGTATGCAAACGAGACACTGTTGCAAGACCTAATCCATGTGTTGGACGATTTTGACCGCGCTATCGATGCTATAAATACATATTGCGACGAAAAGACTCGCTCCTATATGGAGGGTTTTGAAATTATCAAAAAGCAGTTTTATTCAATGCTAGAAAATAAATATTCGCTTGCCTACTACAAAAGCGAAGGCGAAAAGTTTGACCCAAATATTCACGAAGCAAAAGCCAGTAGGGAATCTGGCGATGTTAGCGAAGAAATGGTCGAAAAGGAGCTGCTAAAAGGCTATAAGTTACACAATCGCATAGTGCGCACAGCACAGGTGGAAACTGTAAAGCCAAAAAAACAAAATTAGTTATTTATATACCATGTGTAAAGGGGAGAAAATAAAATGGGAAAAATTATCGGAATAGACTTAGGAACTACTAATTCATGTGTTTCTGTTATGGAAGGTGGAGAGCCGGTTGTTATTGCAAACTCAGAAGGTGGACGCACAACTCCTTCTATTGTCGGCTTTACAACTCAAGACGAAAGAATGGTTGGCTCTCCTGCAAAAAACCAAATGATTACCAACCCAGAAAAGACTGTATATTCAGTCAAGCGTTTTATTGGGCACCGCTTCAACGAGCTTAGTGACGAAGCAAAAAATATGCCATATAAGCTTACGGAGAAGGCAGGCGATGTGCGTGTTGATATTGCAGGAAAACTATATTCTCCGCAAGAGATTTCTGCCTTTATTTTGCAAAAGATGAAAAAAACTGCAGAAGACTATCTTGGCGAAAGCGTTACTGAGGCAGTAATTACAGTTCCTGCATATTTTAACGACGCACAACGTCAAGCAACAAAAGATGCAGGAAAAATTGCGGGCTTGGAGGTAAAGAGGATCATCAACGAGCCTACTGCAGCGTCTTTGGCATTTGGATTTAACAAAGATAGTAAAAAAGAAAAACTTATTGCAGTATATGATTTGGGTGGTGGTACTTTTGATATTTCTATTCTTGAGCTAGGTGACGGTGTTTTTGAAGTAAAATCTACAAATGGAGACACACACTTAGGTGGCGACGACTTCGATGCGCGAATCGTTAAGTGGCTTGCGGAAGAATTTAAAAAAGACACGGGAATAGATTTAATGCAAGACAGGATGGCGTTGCAACGCTTGCGTGATGCTGCAGAAAAAGCAAAGATTGAGCTCTCTAATGTGGCAAGCACAGATATTAACTTACCTTTTATCACAGCAGACGCAACAGGTGCAAAACACTTGCAAAAAACGCTCACTCGGGCCAAGTTTGAACAGATGACAGACGATTTGTTTGAGCGCACAAAAGAGCCATGCCGAA
>CAUTVN010000040.1:0-11864 GCA_963541705.1 uncultured Treponema sp. | reverse complement strand
ATATCGGCCTCTCTTTCATTCCTCTACCTTTAAGACTTTCATATAACTTTTTGTACTCTCCGTTTCTGTCAAAAACTTCCCATATGTCTACAAACACTTGGGTTTCAAAACCTTGCAACATCACAAAAAAGCCTTTTTCTTTAAGTTCACTATTTGCCCTTATATAGTATAGACCAGAGCGCATTTCATAAAATATGGTATAAAACAATATTCCATCACTCAAATTGAGGGTGCCTAATAATGAAGGAGGCATATCTAACTCTTCTCTTGCGTCTTTAAAAGGAACGCTTATCCAGCCACTTGCGCGCTCATATTTATTGTTATAAAAAATTAAAGCCTTCTCATTTTCATGTCTATTAGACCACGCAAAAACATTTTCATTCACTTTCCCATCTAAAACAACATCATAAAAATAAAAGTTTTCTACACCTGAAAACAGCGCCCTCTTTTTTAACAAGGGGAAAATTTCTCTTTTGTGTCTTTCTAAAAGTTCTAAATCTTCATCTTCGTCAAGATAGGCTTTTTTATATTCCATTCCATATTTTTCGCATCTTCCCAAAAATTGACCATGAGAGAACATAGGAAGGCCCGGCAGTGTAGCCATCATTGTGCAAATGCCAAAATATTTATCTCCTTTGCCAAACTGACGGGCAGCACTTTCTTCATCTGGATTGCTCATAAAATTAACATATCTTTTTAGAACTTCCCTATCAAAGCCTAGTGTGTTTTTAATTGTGTTGCGATATTTTTCGTTCTCTTCATTTTTTAGCATGTTCATAAATGCTGAGTTATAGACTCTGTGCATTCCCAAAGTGCGAACAAAATATCCTTCCAACATCCAAAAAGCTTCGGCTAAAAGCAGAGTATCAGGTGCCTCTTTTGCAATTCTATCCACTACCTCTCTCCAAAACTCGCCGGGCATTCGTCTATAAAACTCATCATCACTAATCCCCTTGCCAAGGCGAGAAGGAACAAAATCAGACGCTCCAACAAAAGGATACCAAAGGCGCCTGATGTGTCTTTGTGTCAAAGTCATTGCTGCATCAAAACGAATAATTGGAAAAACTTTTGCAATTTCTATTATTTGCTCTATTACTCTCTCTCGAACTTCACTATTTAGAAAATCAAGCTGAGCTGTATCATTCCAAGGCATACCAGTGCCGTCGTTTCCATGATATATATAGCTCACTTCTTTGCTGTTATTATCCACTCGCTTAAAAACCACTGCACAATCTGTTTTTGAATAATAATGATCTTCTAAGTATATAGAAACATTTTTGTCGCAAGAGAGATCCTCTCCACTAAATTCATAAGAAGGATAGGGTGAGTTTTTTGTTTGTAAAAATAAATGTGGTGCATTTATCACCTCTTTTGAATCTATTGCCGTGTGATTTGGAACCATATCTGCACTAAGCCTAATTCCGTGCTTTTCTGCCATTTCTTTTAGCTTTAGAAGAGATGAGAGACCTCCCAAATCTTTTGCTATTTTATATTCACCAATGCTATAAGCACTACCTATCGCCTCAATATTTCCACATTTCCTCTTTATTTTCGCACTCGCAGTCGAACGTTCCCAAATCCCTATCAGCCATAGTGCCGTAATACCAGCCTCTTGCATATCCTTTAGTTCCGCATCAGGAATCTCATCCAACCGTGCGATTTCTTTTCCATATTTTTTGCTTAATTGATATAGGTAGACATAAGTGTTTTTTGCAAGCATAACCCCACCTTCCATCCACTGGCAATCTTTGCTAAAAGCCTTTTCTTCCTCTCCATTTAAGTTTTGAAACGTTGGAACATTGTGCTCACCTAAATAACTTATCGCGCCATCTCCCCTCCAGCTCTCTCGTGCAATACTTTCTGCCATAAATATGGCAAACTCAAAATCTTTTATATAGGGCTGCCAGTTATTTTTTATATATGCAAGCTGAGTTTTAAGATTGTCTTTTGAGGCTTTTGTGCAAGTATTTAAAAATGAGATAATATCTTGTTCTGAACTATCAAAACTTTTGCTTTTTTTTGCCCACTCACTCATTGCATCCTTAAATACTTTATATGTGGAAGAAGAAGTCACGCTTTCATCTTCAAAAAGAAATGAAAATCTAGAAATTGCAGGGTTTTCTTTCAATAAAACTAATAAAAATAATTTTTCTAAAATATATGGCTTTATTGTTTCATCTACTGTTTTAAAAGAATCTTGAATTATCCCATCTCTATCGCCATTTTCTTTATTGGCTGAAAGTGTCAAATTAAAAAAACTTTTTTCAAAAAGACGCATAAAACTATCTAAAGAGAGTCCATATTCTGCCATTCTTTTTTCTATAAATGAATAGGCGTCTGAAAAAAAATTTGGATAGGTAAAGTGGGTATATTGAGTTAGAACATGGTGAAAAATATCATTCATTACTGCCATTATTGCAAGATTTCCTGCATCTAAAAAATGCGAATTCCCTCCAAACTTTCCCCCCTCTATAACATGGTTAAATGCAAAAACAAATGTATTAATATCATCTTGAGAAGAGAAGACGAGGCCACCTTTATAAAAAAAAAGCCTTCTAGGCAGGTCTAATACTTCTAGAATTCTATTTGAAACTAAAAATCCATTCGACTTTAAATCTTGTTCCATGTCTTCTCCTCTCTCCCTTAAATGTTTAAGGAAGATATTCAGTATTTACATGTTTTAGACTTTCAAAAATATTCCTTTTTAGTTTATAGCTATCCGACGTAAGCGCAGAAAGTCTTTTTCTCGCTTCTTTTCTTGCAGAGTTTTCTTGATATGTACATGTGCAGGTAGAACATAGATAGCCTCTATCTTTTGCATGCTTTACTATCATCGACGTATCGCAAAGGCATAGGGGGCGAATAAACGTTATGGGGAATTTTTGGAATTTTAATATGGGAGGCATGGTGAACAAAGATTTTTTCCCTAGCATATTCATCAACAATGTTTCTAAAATATCGTCTAGATGATGCCCTAGCGCGATTTTGTTAAAACCCAATTGTTGCGCCATAAAGCTTAGCTCAAGTCTTCTCATGCTAGAGCAAAACCAACAGTTCATACTCTTGCCTTCCTTTAAGCGCCCTAAAATGTCTATTTCCTTAATTATCAGCGGAATTTGCCACTCTGAAAGTTTTTCTTTGATTTCTTTTGAAATAGGAGGGGAAATGCTCGTTGCAACATGGAATGCACTCAACTCAAAATTGGCATCGCGCCTTTTTTTTCTAGCATAAAAGTATTCTGCCATTACAGTAGAATCTTTACCACCAGATATGGCGAGCAATATCCTATCTCCATCCAAAATCATAGAATATTCTGATACTGCTCTGTCAATTAGGCTATATATCGACGGGTTTGCCATATATTCATAATAAGCTTGATAATTTAAGTTGCTATATTTAAATTATCAAGCCCTCTAGACACCTTTATTCTATTTTAATAAAAGGGCTAATGCTTCTAACTCTCTCGTTCCATGGGTCTGTAACACGATTAACATCAGAGACTACAAAACACACAGCAACAGCCTTATCAAACCACTCTGCATTCTCTGCATCTCGCCTCAAAATAAACCTGCACTCAGCTCCATCCACACTAAACTTTCTACATCCATTTACAGGGTTACCCTGTCCGTCTATCACCGAACCCGCATCTCTATAGTCTTTTTCTCCCGGCACATCAAACCAAAAGTATCCATTTTTCACTCTTGAATCATTCACAGAAAAAAATATTTCAATCGAATCTTCATCTTTTGAAACAGACTTAATTTTTGGAATGCTTAAGGCAGAAATCTCATTTTGAAATTTCGCTTGTGGCACTATATATTTTGTAGAAGTCTTTTCTGAAAGTTCGCTATTTTGAAAGCCTGTAATCTGTAGCTTTTTTACTATTTTTTGCCCATTTTTAAGAGCCACGTTAATTATCCACTCTCCAAGCCCTACCTTACCCTCTCCATAGCCACATGGCAATCTTTTGCAATAGATAACATTTTTTTCGACTTCTAGCATTTTTTGCAAATCAGCGCCTTCTATTATATAGTAGTCTTTAGGAGCATCTATAACCAAACTTTCAACCATACTTAAGTCAAACTTTCCCGAATATTCAAGCGAAAAACTTACAAACATGTTGTTTTGCATTTTTAGCTCTTTTGCCCAAAAGGCAGGATCTATTTGGTCTATTATCCAATTAATTTTGCCCAATTGAAAATTTCCAGACTTTTCAGGCATAGAATCTGGAACAGAAGCTGAATCCGTTGTCTTGCATGAAAAAACACAAGCCAAAGCAAATACCAAAAGTATTTTAAATATTTTATGCATAACATTTACCTCAAATTAAGAGCCCTACCGCGAGTAACGGCAAAAAAAGAGTTTAACATTAATTTAAATACTTACCGGGCTTCTTTTATGTATAAAAAGACTTGATTTGGAAGGCACGCTGTCCAATCTCCCACCTTTTTTAGTGGAGGAGATGCAACACAAGTTTTATTTGGACAAGGAGAATCTACAACAGTTACCTCTCCATTTTCAATCTTTAACTTGGTAATGCCTATTTTTCCCTGCACTTCTATATTTCTGTCTATTTCTAGTGGATATATCCACTCTTCTTCACTATATTTTACCACAACATTATAGGAAGTATCACGCACTCCATACAAATAAAAAAAAGAGAAGACCGTAAGAAAAAGAATAATGAGAAAAATCGGAACGTCAAATATTTTTATAGATTTTAAGATATCTTTCATGAAATTAAGTCATAAGTTTATACTATTTTTAACAATTATAAAAGGGCTCATCCCATCTCTTTTTTTTACTCTTCCAATTATTGAAGGCGAGCCACAGACAGTGTTTGAAAGAGAAAGATTTAATTCATTATATAAAGATGAGGCATCTTTTTCAGATACACAAATAAGAAGTCCCCCAGATGTTTGAGGGTCAAACATCACATCTTCTACCTCTTGTGCCACATTTTGAAACTGAACAGCCTCCCCTACAAAATTTCTGTTGGCATAAACCCCAACAGCCAATATTCCCATGCGTGCATACTCTAAAGAAGATTCAAATATGTTAACACCAGAGGCAGAAAGCTCGATATTAACACCACTAGCTTTAGCCATTTCATAACAATGCCCCAAAAGTCCAAAACCTGTAATATCAGTTAGGGCATGCACTTCATATTTACAAAGCACATCTCTTGCTGTTTTGTTTAAAAAAGCCATTGCTTGATACACTAGAGCCAAATCCGCCTCTTCTATGAGTCCACCTTTTGCAGCAGTAGTCAGCACTCCCGAACCTATAGGTTTTGTCAAAATCAAAATATCACCGTCTTTGGCACAAGAGTTTCTTAAAATTTTATTAGGATGAGCAAATCCATTGACGGCAAGACCATATTTTGGAACATCATCGTTTATAGTGTGCCCACCACAAAGAATGCATCCCGCCTCTTTTACCTTATCAAAGCCACCCCGCAAGATTTCGGCTGCCATCTCTTTTGGCATACAGGTAGGAAAACAAAAAAGATTAAGAGCTAAGCGTGGCTCTGCCCCCATAGCATACACATCGCTCAAAGCATTCGCAGCAGCTATCTGACCAAACATATACGCATCGCCTGTGATTGGAGGAAAGAAATCCATAGTGAACACAAGAGCCACATCTTCTGTAATTTTATAAACAGCTGCATCATCAGAAGTGTCGAAACCCACCATCAAAGCACTGTCTTCCAGAACAGAAAAATCTTTTAAGAGCTCGTCTAATGCACCCGCACTAAGCTTTGCCCCTCAGCCTGAGTGATGACTAGAATGTAGGAGATCAAATTCTTTTTTTTTCGACATATTTCGTAAACACTACCCTTAAGATATGGATAGAAAAAAATGAAGTTTCAACTAAACTGAAAGCTATGGGCGGTGGCAGGATTGAACTGCCGACTTCTACCGTGTGAAGGTAACACTCTACCGCTGAGTTAACCGCCCAAAAGAAGAGAGCCAAAATTAAGGTACGCTCCCATTTCCCTATCTACAACACCTGCGCAATTTTATATTTTAATTAAAAAAAAATCAAGTAAGTTTTTTAAGAATAGCTTCTGCAACAGCCTTTTCGTTGTAGGGTTGAACATGGTCTTTAAATATTATTGAATTTTCATGCCCCTTACCCAACAACAAAACAATGTCTCCTTTTTTTGCAATTGAAATGGCTTTTTCTATTGCTTCCTCTCTTTTGGGAATTATGAATAAGTCGCTCTCCAAAACTTTCCCCACAACTCCTCTTGCAATCATCGAAAGCAATTGATAAGAATCTTCTCCCCTTGGATCCTCATCTGCCAATACAATTATATCTGCATACATAGAGGCAATACGCCCTTGCTCTTCTCTCTTTACCAAATCTCTCTCACCCCCAGAGCCAAAAAGAGCAATGACGCGTCCGCCTCTTTTTTTTGCTTTTTCTTTTATTGCAGGAAAAACAACACTAAAAGAAGATGGTGTGTGGGCATAGTCTACAATCACGTCAAAATCCTTTGCGCCTTTACACATGGTCATCCGTCCGTTAATTGGCGAGAGATTTTCTAGATTTGGCAAAACACTCTCGATTTCAAGATTGAGCAGTTTTGAAACTACTATTATAGCAACAACTAAATTATCTGCATTATATGAGCCTGAAACACTTGCGCGAGCTTTGCAACATTTTATTTGTCCATTCTTTTTATATTCAATACTAAATTTCAGAAAATAATCATCTTCTATATTGTCTATAAGAAATATCTCTTCTTCTGCCCCCGCCTTTTCAAAGGAGCCTCTATCATGCGTAAAAGAATAAACTTTTGTTTGAATCACGCTTTTTAAATATGCAGCATTTGCATCATCAGAGTTTATAACAGTAAAAGGCTCTATAGAAAAGTGAGACTTTTTGTGCACTCCACTTCCTATCATCCTAAAAAGATTTGCTTTATCACTTCTATAACACTCAAGTGTTTTATGAAACTCTAAATGCTCTTCCGTTATATTTAGGCAGACTCCCACATCAAAAGCAACACCCAAAAGTCTGGCAGTTTTTTCAGAAAGTCCATGAGACGAAGATTCCACCACTGCGTAAGACGCACCAGCATCTCTCATATTTGCCAAATGCCTAAACACTTGTGTGGACTCCGGCGTTGTCTGGTGTTCTGGGTTTTCGTATGTTCCCTCACCATAAGAATAGCTCACTGTCGAAAAAAAACCCGCCTTGCATCCAAGCAAAGAAAGAAGCTGAAAAATAAAAGAGGTGGTGCTACTTTTCCCCTCTGTGCCAGTCACTCCAATCACACACATATCGGAAGAAGGATGTTTATAAAAAGAATTAGCAATGCGTGCCATTGCCTCTTTTATATTTTTTACGCAAATATAAAAAATGCCTTCTTGAAAATCTTGCAAATCCCCTTCATATATAATTACTTTTGCCCCATTTTTAATTGCATCTTTTATAAAAGCCTTCCCGTCGGTGTGCACACCGCTCAAGGCAAAAAAAGCAGAACCCTCTCTCACCTTTCGCGAATCATATTCTAGAGAACTAACTTCGCACCCCTTTCCATGCGTCGAACACACTCCAACGCCTAAAAGAGAGTCAGTTATATTTTGCTTATATTTATTATTTTCTATATTCTGCATCTTCTATAAATTGTTTTTTGTAGTATTCATAATATGCGCCCTTTTTAGCCAAAAGCTCTTCGTGGCTTCCACTTTCTAACACCCGCCCCTTTTCTATTACAACAATTTTGCTAGCATTCTTAATTGTAGAAAGTCTATGTGCAATCACAAAAGAAGTGCGCCCTTTAAGAGTGAGGTCAATTGCTTTTTGCACAATTTGTTCTGTTTCTGTGTCTATATAAGATGTTGCTTCGTCCAAAACAAAAAAAGCGGGATCGCGCACCAAAATTCTCGCAAGAGAGAGAAGTTGTTTTTGCCCTGTAGAAAGAATCGCCCCATCCTCTCCAAGCTGCGCATTATACCCATCTTTTAAGTTTTCTATAAAAGATGAGGCTCCAACAAGCTTTAGTGCATCTATAATCTCTTCATCTTTTGCGTTTAAGTTTCCATATCTAATATTTTCTAAGATAGAACCTGTAAAAAGATATGGAGTTTGCAACGCATAGCCCAAATTATCGTGAATCCATTTTTGAGGAATCTCTTTATAGTCAACATCACCTAGCGTAATTTTGCCAGAGACAGGCTCATAAAAATGGCAAAACAAATTGACTATCGTAGACTTTCCAGCCCCTGTCGCCCCCACAAGAGCAACCGTCTCTCCCGGTGCCACCTCCAAATTGAAATGTTCTAATATAGGCTCTCCCTTTTTATATTCAAAAGAGACATCTTCAAATCTCACCCCACCTTTTATTATTTTATTTTTTAGCTCTTCGTTGCCATAATTCTTTTTTGCATCTTCAGAGTCTGATATTTCCACTTTTTCATTAAAAATAGAAATGACGCGCTCCACACTCGCTTGTGCCGAAACAATCCACGCAAACATATCTGCAAACCACGCAACAGGATTGATAATTTGAACCAGAAGAGCAATGTAAGACATGAAAGTTCCTATTGTAATAACTCCCCCCATCACTTCACTCGCCCCCACCAAATCAACAAAAAAATAGGCGATATTAGAAACTGAAGAGATTAGCAAAGGCATAAGAGCCATCATACACGTAGCTTTAACTGAAGACTCTTTCATCTTGCGCGAAAGATTTGAAAAAGCCTCGTCATTCATCTCTTCTCGCTCTAGAGTTTTTGCCGTAAGAAAACCTTTAATATTTTCGTTGTATGTAGAAATTATTTGTGAGTTTAGTTTTCTCACCTCTCTATTTCGGCGCAATATTTTGTCATTTAACTTCCAAGACAAAAGCATCATCAAAGGAATAGAGACCAAAGCAATTAGAGTAAGCTTGATATTTAATATCAGCATAGCAATAAAGGTGAAAATTAAAACAGATATCTGCCATGTAGTATCTGTAAAAGCCCATGCAATAACGTCGCTAATTTGCGAAATATCGCTTGTAACCCTCGCCATTAAGTGCCCCACTCCATTAACATCATAAAAAGAAAGAGAAAGCAGTTGATATTTATTAAATATTTTAACGCGTAGGTTATGCAACACCCTAGCTCTCATTCGCCCTGCAAACCAAATATAAAAAAACAGGGCAAAAAACATAGATATAAGCAAAATAGCAGAAATTATAATAAACAAAACAAAAACAGAAGCATCTCTTTCGACTATAAAAAAGTCTATAATATATCTAATAAAAAAAGACATCCCCACTTCAAAAAGCCCCACACAAAAGGCAGAGACCATAGCGCCTATAAGGAATTTCTTCTCTTTTATAAATTCTTTCAGTATATCTTTCCATATGTTTATCTTAAATCTCTCTTTCACGCCATCTTCAGTTGTTTCTTCCATAAAAATCTAACCCCATCTCTCCTAAAAAAATCTCACATCAGTATATGTTGCACACTAAACATTATATAGAATTCTGCAAGTCGTAAACTCTTTTATACACTCCCTCTTGCAAAATCAGGTCTTTATGCACGCCTTCTTGCACTACGCGCCCGCCATCCATCACAATAATTTTGTCTGCCTCCATTATAGAAGAAATACGATGTGAAATGACAATTAGAATTTTATCTTTTCTAATTTGCGCAATACCAGCCCTAATTTGTGCATCTGTTGCAACGTCTACACTAGAAAGAGAATCGTCAAAAACAATTATAGGACTGTCTCTCAACAACGTCCTAGCAATCGCAAGCCTCTGCTTTTGCCCACCAGAAAGCGTAATTCCATTCTCTCCCACAATAGTCTCATATCCCGCTTCCATCTCCATCACATCTTTATGTAGACAAGCTTTTTTCGATACCTCTATCACCTCTTCGTCTGTTGCAAAAGGACACGCCTCTTTAATGTTTTCTTTGATTGTTTTGCTATACAAAAAAGGCTCTTGCAAGACAATGCTCACGTGCTGGCGCAATTCGTGTAACTCCATTCCCGCAATATCTACACCGCCAATTTCAATCTTTCCCTCCCCACAGTCATATAGGTGTTCAAGTAAATACATGAGAGTCGTTTTTCCAGAGCCTGTCATTCCCATAATGCCCAGCATTTGCCCTTCCCGGGCTTCAAAAGAAACATCATCCAAAACTTTTTTCTCAGAAGAAGGATAGGTAAAAGATACATTCTTAAAAGCAAGAGAGCCCCTATGAAAAGGGAGGACTTGTTTTTGGTCAATATTTTCTTTTGGCCCGTTCAAAATTTCCCTAACTCGCTTTATAGAAACATAAAAACGTCCCATATTGGATATCGTCATGCCCAAACTTCGTACAACAGAGACCAACATCACCACATATTGGCAAAAAGCGCTCACCTGCCCTACTGTCATCTCTCCTAAAAAAGCTAAATAACTTCCATAAAGCACGACAAACAAAAACTGAGTAGAAGTGATGGTGTTATTAACACCCCAAAAAACTGCATTAAGGTTGGTTAGTTTCAAGTCCGTCTTGTAATATTCCAAGCTTGCCTTTTCAAACTTCTCCTTTTCGTAGTTTTGCATAGAAAAAGCTTTTACAACTCTAACACCGTGCAAATTATCATTTAGGATGCCCGTAATGTAGGCTTCTTTTTTATAACTCAACTCTTCTGCCTTTTTTATCTTACTAAAAAAGAACATGGAGAAAATGAAAATGACTGGCAAAATAAAAAATGAAAACAAAGTCATTTTTACATTTTGGCTCAACATAATTGCAAAAATATAACAAATTAAAAAAATTATGGTAATTCCTTGAATAAGGAACTGAGATAATGTCTGTTTTATGGTTGCAACATTAGATGTGCACCTTTGGAGTAGCTCTCCACTTTCTTCCTTTGTATAGTGCGCATATGTAAAGCGTTGAATGCTCATATGAAGCCGCTCTCGCAAATCGCTCACAATAGTTTCTGTGGCTATAGAACGCAAAAAATCCGAAAAATAAGAGAGACCAGCCGCAATAAGAGAAAATGCCAACATGATAAGAG
The DNA here is from genome assembly GCA_963541705.1 of uncultured Treponema sp. Taxonomy (GTDB): domain Bacteria; phylum Spirochaetota; class Spirochaetia; order Treponematales; family Treponemataceae; genus Treponema_B. The sequence continues at coordinate 845 of CAUTVN010000040.1, read as the reverse complement.
AGAGAATTAATATAGAATTAAAGCCCTCTTCTATAGAAACAAACCTAGATAGAACGCCAAACAATACTCCCCCGCCAACCTGCCGACCCAGCACAGCAGCGTCTATCATTATATTTAATATTAAAGGTGTTAATCCCAATAATACCTGTTTCAACAACAACAAAGCCAGTGCAAAAAAGTAGAAAACGCCAGACAACCTTAATTTTTTTGTTCTTTCATTCATAAGTAGTAGGTATTATACAAGAAAAAAAAAAAAAAATCAAATAAAAAAGTAAAATATTCATATTTTATGAATATTTTCACTATCTCTAACATGTTTTATATGCATTCGCGAAACCAAATGCATTTTAAGTAATTTATACTGGTGAGTTATGAATGTAAAAAAACAAATATGCCTACTTTTTTTCTCGCTCCTAATACTTTTTGAATCTTTTGCAAATCCATTTACAGGAAATAAAAACTCGCCTTCGCCCATAAAGTCAGGAAAGGCGGGTCAAACACTCACTCAAAGCCAGCGTTTTTTGCACGAAAGGCTTGGAAATTATATCCAAGATTGGAAAGATGGGCATTCTATTAAAGATTTGGCTCTTATTTTGTTTTTTGCATTTTTATACGGAATAATTCACGCAATAGGACCAGGACATAGAAAAACCGTAATTTTCACCTTCTACCTTACAAGATGCTCCCATTGTTTAGAGCCTTTAATAGTGGCAATGACTCTAGCTTTTAGCCACGCAGGGGTGGCTCTCCTTTTAGCCTTTATTTTTAAGGGGATGAGTGGCTCTATTAGCGCAAATGCACACGATGCTTCCATATACCTGGAAGGTTTTTCTTTTGTTTTGCTC
>CAUTVN010000039.1:0-11897 GCA_963541705.1 uncultured Treponema sp. | reverse complement strand
CACACTCCTAGACTTACCAGTAGCGGAAAGATGGAGTTTGAAATTTGTTTTGGCGTTTTATTCTGGTTTTTCGTTTCAAATCCCAACTACCCCAAGAGAGATTGGGCGTCTAAACAAACTCACGATAGATGGTATGTTTAACGGACGTGGATGGTATAATGCTAATGTTGCAGGTCAAGGCGATGTTATGCAAAGCAACTGGGTTGAGTTTAGAATGCCACTAGCTCCTGGGATTATTTCTTTTGATTTTTTCTTTGACGCAATTGCAACAAAAGAGAACTTAAAAGCTCTTCCATCTCTTTCTATCAACGACTACTTTTTTAGTTTTGGACCTGGGCTCAGGTTTACACTTCCACAGTTTCCTTTGCGCTTAATGTTTGCTAATACTTTTCGCTCTAATAATGGCAAGCCTTATTGGGGAAATGGAAAAAATGCTGATTGGAGATTTGTTTTGTCATTTAATATCCCTAACTTATAAACAACCATAATATCTTTACCTAACATTTCAAAAAAAACAAAAATGTTAGGTGAAGACTTATGCCCTCAATTTATTCTTTTTAGAAGTTTCATCCTTCTTTTCAAAATAACTATTAATACACCAATAAAAAATGGCAAAAAACTAAAGAAATACCCAAGGGCATTTTCCTCAAAACAAAAATATGGAAACTTTGAAAATACATAAACTATATTGATAATAATTTGGTAGAAAAAATTTAGGATTATTCCAAAGATTTCATAGCTTTGAGGAATAATCAAGCTTAAAACTATTGCAATAATTCCAAAAGATAAAAACAACGAAATTAGAGGACTTACCAAAATAGATGAAACTATTCCAATAAATGAAACTTCGCCTATGGTTAGCGCTATAATTGGAGAAGTAAAAAATATAGCACCTAAAGAAGCACTAATACTTTCATTCAAAAAATCTGGAATATAAGGATTCAAAAAATAGGATACAGCATCCCCAAAAAATATAATACCAAACAAAGCCCCATAAGACAGGGCAAAACTTAAAGTGAGCGCGTCTTGTGGAAAAAGAAGTAAGTGCACAAAAAGAGTAACTGATAAAACTCCTAGTAAGTTGATTTGAGGCGAAAACTCGCGTGATATTAACACAATGCAAAGCATTAAAAATGCACGCAATAAAGATGGAGAAAGTCCTGCAAATATTAAGAACAAAAAGGTCATTAACAAGACAAATAGTTTTAACACCTTCCTTCTAAAGAAAAGAGAAGCTAAAAACGTAACGAGACTGCCAACAATTGCCAAATGCATTCCTGAAAGAGCTAAAACATGAGAAAGACCTGCCGCCCTAAACGCTCCAACCTCTTCTTTTTGTATAAAATCTCTATTTGAAGTTAGAAGAGCAAGTAAAAGATTTCCTCCTTCTCCCCAGCCATATAATAATCTGTTTATAAAAAATCTAAAATTTGTTCTATATGCGTATATTGATGAAGAAAATTGTAAAAACTTGCATGGAGATCTACTATCAACCAAAAAAGTGCTAGAAAAATATGGCAGTTTTTCTTTTCTCTTATTTGAAGAAAAACAACCAGTCACCTCCATTATAATTCCTTTGCAAAAAAGAGTTATATCTTCAGCGCTTCTATTAGAGGTGAGTCCACCTGCATAGTTTTGTCTTATAAATGAAGATGGAATTAAAATCTCTACCTTACCATTGCATGAATAGATAGCAGAATTTTTGCACTTAGCGCTCAATATTTCCCCTTCTATTAAATAATAATTTGCTCCTACAGGTTTTGCATCAGTGTTTAAGCATACAGTAATTGTTTTAACATCTTTTTCACCAGCCAAAGTAATTGGAGGCATATTAGAATTCAAAAAAGAAACATAAGAAAATATAGATGCAATAAATCCCAAACAGACAGAAATTAAAGTAGCGAAAAAGTTGAGTGAAATGTGTTTTTTCTTAAATAACAAAAAAGCAAATATAAATACAAAAACACAAACTAAAGATATCACTGCCAAAAAGACAATATTTTTTGCGACATAGAGAAAATAAAACGAAAATAATGCAATAAAAGCACAAACCAAAGAGGGTAGTACCCTGATATTTTTCAAATTGTAAAAACATGCAAGCCTCATACATTGATTTATGTCATTTCTTTCCAAAAAATGCCCCAAATATCACATGTTTTTTTTACAATATCAGCAAAAAGCACTCACTCTTATAGACCCTCTATTGCATTAGGTGGTTATATATTTCCTCTAGATTTTCTTTTGAAAAATATGAAATTTCAATCATGCCACTTTCCATATTTCCCTTTATAGTAACTTTTGTTCCAAGTTTTGCAATAAATTGTTCTTCAATATCTTTTATTTCTCTATCTTTACTGGTTGTTTTAGCAACATTCTTTTGTACCTTTACCTGTTTTGAAATTGAAGAGGCTTTTTGCTCTGTTGCACGCACAGAAAGATGTTCTTCAATAATATCGTTAAATACTTCTTGTCTTTTTTTCGCATCTTCTATGCCAAGCAAAGCTTTAGCGTGTCCTGAAGTAATTTTTCCGTCTTTAACTGCTTCCTGCATCTCGCCCGATAGTTGCAAAAGTCGCAAAGAATTTGTGATAGAAGGCCGGCTCTTCCCAACACGTTCGCTGAGTTCTTCCTGAGTCAAGTTGCCCATAGCTATAATAGTTTGATACGCCTTTGCTTCTTCTATAGGATTTAAGTCTTCCCTCTGAATATTTTCTATTAGAGCAACTTCGAGTTTTGACTCATCTTTAACATTAGTTAAAATGACAGGAATGGAAGAAAGACCTGCCAAAATAGAAGCTCTCGTACGTCGCTCTCCAGCTATAATAAAATATTGACCACTCTCGTCTTTTTGAGCTACAACAGGCTGGATAAGTCCATAAGTTTTTATAGAAGCACTCAGCTCTTTCAATGCCTCTTCGTCAAAGACTCGTCTCGGTTGGTAAGGATTGGGCTTTAAGAGGCGAGGGTCCAACATAGTTAGAAAATCTGAATCATTTTTCTCATTTTCTTTTGTGTAAGAAGCAAAGAGAGCATCTATACCTTTGCCTAAAACACTATTCATAGCCTGCAATCTCCTCAGCAAGTTTTTTATAAGAGAGTGCTCCTGCGCACTTGTCATCGTATAAGCATATAGGTAGCCCGTGCGAGGGGGCTTCGGAAAGCTTTACGTTTCTAGGTATTATTGTAGAAAAAACTTTGTCTTCAAAATAGGAGCGAACCTGAGCTACTACCTCTTGTGCAAGTCTTGTGCGTGGATCATACATTGTGAAAAAAATACCACCAAGTTTTAGCAAAGGATTGGGACCTGACTGCACTCTTTTTACTGTTTCTAAAAGAAGAGCTAAGCCTTCAAGAGCAAAATACTCACATTGCATAGGAATATGCACTGCATCAGATGCCACCAAACCATTAAGAGTCAAAAGACCTAAAGACGGAGGACAATCAATCAATATATAGTCATAAGACTCTTTAACTATTTTTAATGCCTCTGCTAAATAGAACTCTCTCTTTTCCAATCCTACCAATTCAATTGTAGCTCCGGAGAGGTCTATGGAAGCAGGCACTGCGAACAAATTTTCTAAGTTTGTCTTTTGTATTGCCGTCTCTATGTTCTTATTTTTAATTAGCACATCGTATATAGAAGGATTCTTATCATAGAGCCCCAGCCCAGACGACATATTACCCTGTGGGTCAAAATCTATTAAAAGTACACTTTTACCCATTAATGCAAGATACGCACCCAAATTAATTACAGAAGTTGTCTTTCCGACGCCACCTTTTTGGTTGACAAATACAAACACTTTTCCCATATCAATCATTATATAAAAAAATTTTGAAACTTACAAGAAAGTCTAGCAAGTCTTGAAAAATCGCACATGCTACATAGCATCGATAAAGGGCAAAACACAAAGCCTCATTCCATTTTTTAGCGTTATGAGTGCAGCCCGGCAAAGAGAGAGGCGAGAGAGTGTAAGAGGCTCGTCTTCACTTATCACTTGGCAATCGTGATAAAACTTGCTAAAACTCTTTGAAAGATCATATAAATATGTGGCAATAATGCTCAAATCCATTTCAGTTGCCGATCTTTCCACCTTTTCGGGAAATTGCGAAAGTATTTTTGCCAATGCCCACTCTGCTTCGTTTTTCAAGAGTGCATAGTCAACTTTTTTGCCTCCTTCCTCTATGCTCTTGGCTTTTTCTAACAAAGATGAAATCCTAGAGCCCATATACTGAAGATATGGTCCTGTGTTTCCATTAAACGAAAGGCTTTTTTGTGGGTCAAAGAGCATATCTTTTTTGGGACTCACTTGCAATAAAAAATAGTGAAGGGCTGCCAACGCAATTTTTTCTGCAGTATCGTCTACGTCTTTTATCGACTCCGTATGTCCTTTTTCTAATATTTCTTTTTTTGCACTTGCGTGCAACGAATCTAAAAGATTGTCTGCGTCTACCACTGTTCCTTCTCTGCTTTTCATTTTGCCTTCTGGCAAATTGACCATGCCATAAGATAGATGGTGCATATCGTCTGCCCATTTATAGCCCAAAAGTTTTAGCAAATAAAACAAAACCTTAAAGTGATGCTCTTGCTCACTCGCCACAACATATATCATCCTATCAAAAGGCCAATCTTCACTCCTAAAAAAAGCCGTGCCCAAATCTTGAGTTATATAGAGGGAAGTGCCGTCTTGACGCAAAAGTATTTTTTCGTTTTCTATATTTATAGGCTTTAAGTCAACGGCAACAGAGCCATCTTCTTTTTTATAAAAAACCCCTTTTTTAAGTCCCTTCAAAACTTCATCCTTGCCTTTTAGGTATGTCTTGCTTTCATAATATAATTGGTCAAAAGAGACATCTGTGCGTTTATACGTCTCCCCTATTCCTTTTAGCGCCCAATCGTTCATCTTTTTCCAAAGCGACATCAAATGCTCATCATCTCCTGCTTCCCATTTTTGTAGCATAGCTTTAACCTCTGCTTCCGCCTCTGGATGCTCTTTTTGGTAATTATGAAAAGCAACATAAAGGTCGCCCACAAAATGGTCGCTTTTGAGCCCCTCAGTCTCTGGGGTTTTGCCGTCTGCCAATTTTTCATATGCAAACATAGACTTGCATATGTGCACTCCCCTATCGTTGATGATGTTGACGCGCCTTACTTTAGCGCCAGAAAATGAAAGTGTTCTACACAAAGCCTCCCCTATAACATCGTTTCGTAAATGTCCTAAATGCAACGGCTTATTTGTGTTTGGCCCTGAAAATTCTACAACTATTCGCTTGTCTTTTAGTAGTTGAGATGAGCCATACGACTCTCCTGCTTTTAAGATTCCTTCTATTATATATGCGCACATTGCTCCTTTATTTAAGACAACGTCTATATACGCTCCTGTCATTTTAAAAGTTGCCTTGTTTTTTAAGAGCTCTTTGCTATCCAACTTTTTAATTAGCTCCTCTCCTATTTTTGCAGGAGGCATATGAAAAATGCGAGAAAAAGGAAACAGTGGAAAAGCGATATCGCCCAACTCTTCTCTAGGAGGAGTCTCTATCGAAACGTCTTCAAAAGAAATCTTTTTTGCACCTTGCACTTCCATTTCTGCAAGAGTTTCTGCTATAATTTTTTTCCAAAATAGTTTAATATCTTCCATAAGACTTGGCTCCTATCGTCTTTTAAAATATGTTGAACATCAGCCTTAGTATATATAAAACTAAAAAAGTATACAACGTATTTGTTTACTTGAGAGTAAGTTTTTCTATTTTTAAAAGCGAGCAGAAGCCTTTATAGCGAAAATAAGAGCAAATCCCTCCCAGTATAAAAAAACATTCTAATTTGAAAGAGGCAACTATTGCACATTAGCTAATGTACAGCCCCAAAACTGATCAGTTTCGCCCCTAGAAACTGATCGGATCGCGACCCCTAAACTGATTAGATTCGATCCTCAAATCTGTACAAATTGCGCCCCCAAAACTTACCAGCTTCGAAGCCCAAAACTTATGCTTTTTCCAAAGCAAAAGAAAGAATATCCACACCTACAATGGAGAAGTTTCCCCCTATCCCCTACTAGATTTTTAATATACAAATTGGTAGAATCGTGCCAACAATTCTATTGTTACAATAGATTTTTAAGGAGATGTGTATATGCAGGGTGAAATAAGAGGAAAGAGCGCTAAAAACTTTAGAGGCAGAAGTTTTCTAAAACTTTTAGACTTCACTTCTGACGAAGTTCGATATTTAATTGAATTGGCAAAAAACTTCAAAAATATGAAGAGAGCGGGAGTTCCTCACAAATATTTGCAAGGAAAGAACATTGTGTTGCTTTTTGAAAAAACTTCTACAAGAACAAGATGTTCTTTTGAAGTTGCTGGCTACGATTTAGGAATGGGTGTTACATACTTGGATCCGGGCTCGTCCCAAATGGGCAAAAAAGAGTCTATAGAAGACACAGCGAGAGTTTTGGGCAGAATGTACGACGGAATTGAATATCGTGGTTTTAGCCAAGAGCTTGTAGAAACATTGGCAAAATATGCTGGTGTTCCTGTGTGGAACGGACTTACCGACCTCTTCCATCCAACACAAATGATTGCAGACTTGCTCACAATCGAAGAAAACTTTGGACACCTAAAAGGTTTGAAGTTTACATATATGGGAGATGCAAGAAACAACGTTGGAAACTCTTTGATGATTGCGTGTGTTAAAATGGGAATGCACTTTACGGCTTGCTCACCAAAAGCCCTTTTCCCAAGCGAAGATTTAGTAAAAGAAGCAAAAGAAATCGCAAAAGAAACAGGTGGCTCTGTTAGCCTTGAAGAAGACGTCAAAAAAGGAACTAAGGGCGCAAATGTTTTGTATACAGATATTTGGGTCTCTATGGGAGAGCCAGATAGCGTATGGGAAGAGAGGATTAAGCTATTAAAGCCATATCAAGTGAACAAAGAGGCAATGAAAAACGCTGCAGAAGATGCAATTTTTATGCATTGCTTGCCTTCTTTCCACGACTTGCATACTACAATTGGAAAAGACATTCACAAAAAGTTTGGTCTTGAAGAAATGGAAGTTACAAACGAAGTTTTTGAAAGCCCAGCATCTAAGGTTTTCGACGAAGCAGAAAACAGAATGCACACAATAAAAGCTGTGATGTATGCAACACTAAGTTAGTGCACTTTTTTTGCAATCTTTAGGATATTTTAAGCATATAAAGCGCCGGCTAGCAAAATTTGAAAATTATGCCGGCGCCTTTCAATTTTTCAACAATGAATCTTTTTTCTTTTCATTAATTAAAATTTTTACTGACATTATAAAATTATGAGGAAATATGAATAACAGTCTTATAAAGGTGCTATCCCGTCTTGCTCTTTTGACTACCGCTATTGTCTGGGGTAGTTCTTTGGTGGTTGTCTCTCTAATAAAAGATGCTTTTCAGCCCAACATGGTGCTTGCGATAAGATTTAGCGTAGGCTCCATTCTTTTGGCAATTATATTTGCCCCTCGTCTAAAAAAATACGACCTCTCTCACCTACTAAATGGTATAATAATTGGCTTTTTTTTGTTCATTGCGTATTCAAGCCAGACCATTGGAGTTACCACCGCGGGAGGGGCACCTGGCAGAAGTGGTTTTATCTCGGCGTCTTACTGTGTTATTGTCCCATTTCTTTCGTGGCTATTGCTAAAAGAAAAGCCAGATATTTATAACATTACGGCAGCACTTTTGTGCATTACAGGGCTCTTTTTTGTATTCTATAAGGATTTAGTAGCATCTGGCAATGCCTCCTTAAGTCTTGGCGACATCTATGCGCTACTTTCTGGAGTTTTGTTTGCAGGACACATTGTTGCAGTGGCAAAATTCGGCAAAGGAAAAGACCCAATATTAATTACTATCACACAATTTGTTGTGGCAGCAATCATTTCGGCTATTGTAACTTTTCTTTTTGAGGACAACTCAAAAATTGTATTCGATAGGCGCTCTATATTAGGAGTGGGGTATTTGGCTGTGATGTTCACCGCGGTAGCTAGTCTTTTTCCGACAGTCGCACAAGTCTACACTGCCTCTTCCACTGCCGCTATAATTTTAGGTTTGGAGTCTATTTTTAGTATTATTTTTGCAGTCATTTTTGCGGGAGAAAGCCTTACTGTGTTTTCTGTTTTGGGCTTTTTCTTTATCTTTATTGCTATTATTGTCTCCGAAACCAAGCTTTCTTTTTTAAGGAAAAAGAAGATTGTAGCTTGATGTAAATACTTTTGAAGGAAAAATGAGCTATTGCCTCTATGTAAAGATGGGCAATAACTCATTTTAGGTGCATAGGGCTATATCTCTTTTAAGATAGCGTCCACCTTGTCAGTCTTTTCCCAAGAAAACTCATCTCTACCGAAGTGACCGTAGTTGGCTGTTTTACGATATATTGGTTGCAAGAGATCTAGAGTGTCTATAATACCTTTCGGGCTCATATCGAAAACTTTGTTTATAGCAGAGACTAGCTTTTCTTCAGGTATGCTAGAAGTTCCAAAAGTGTCAACATGGATCGATACTGGGTGAGGCACGCCTATTGCATATGCCAATTGAACTTCTATTCTATCTGCCAATTTTGCTGCAACAATGTTTTTGGCGATATAGCGAGCCATATAGGCAGCAGAACGGTCTACCTTAGAAGGGTCTTTGCCTGAAAATGCGCCTCCACCGTGGCGACCGACTCCACCATATGTGTCTGCAATGATTTTTCTGCCCGTTACTCCAGTATCGCCCATAGTCCCACCAATCACAAAGCTCCCTGTTGGATTTATGTAATATTTAGTATCATCGCACAAAAGACCTGTAGGCGAGAGCACTGGCTTTAATATCTCTTCTATTAGAGCCGGCTTTAGGTCGGAATACGAAATATCTGGAGAGTGTTGATGGGATAGGACTACGGCTTCTATTTTTACAGGTTTATAACCTTCGTATCTGACCGTAAGTTGAGTTTTTGCATCTGGGCGTAAAAAAGGCAATTTTTTACTTTTTCGCAACATAGTTGCATGCTTTAATATTTTATGAGAAAGCATAATAGGAAAAGGCATAAGTTCGGGCGTTTCGTTGCAAGCAAAACCAAACATCATTCCCTGATCTCCCGCTCCTTGCATCCCTCTATATTCTTCTAGTCCATTGCCCACAACACCCTGATTTATGTTAGGAGATTGTGCGTGGATAATGCTCATTACCGCCATAGAATCGCAATCTAAGCCATAACTAGAATCAGTATAGCCAATATCCCTCGCCACGTCGCGAGCAATACGCTGAACATCTGCAAAAGCTTCTGTTGTTATCTCCCCGCCCACGAGCACCAAAGCAGTCGAAGCAAATACTTCGCAAGCTACATGGCTATGTCTATCTTGTGCTATACAAGCATCTAGTACTGCGTCTGCAATTTGGTCACAGAGTTTATCTGGGTGTCCTTCGCTAACAGATTCTGACGTAAACAATGTTGTTTCATTTTTCATACAATTCTTCTCCTTAAATGAAAATAGATTAATATCAGTATGACTATTATTTACTAAATTTTCTAGTATGAATGCACCTCGCCTCTTTTGAGGGGAAGTATAACTTTAGGAAAGTTAGACAAACATGCTGAAATGCTTTAGGAGGCTCAAAAGAAATGAAAAACTTAAAACAAGAGGAATGAAGATTAAGAGGAAAAAGCGGATGGGGGGAGTCGAACCCCTGTCACAAGCTTGGGAAGCTCGGGTAATAGCCGTTATACGACATCCGCACACACAACGTGCCAATCAGGCTAACATAATATTGAATTTATGTCAATTACTATATATTTTCTTGACAAATTTTATTAAATATAGTAATTATAATATAAGCGAGGGGAAATGTGAAAAAACTCTTTTTTGTTATATTTATCATGTGTGCTATAGTTGCACTGAATAGCCAGACGGTGTGGGCTCAATCTTCATCTATCAAAATTGGAGAGAAGGGGCCTGGTGGGGGGACTGTGTTTTATATCGCAGGAAATACTGCGTGGGAAGTTAGTCGAAAATTAAAAACTGCATGTTGGAAAGATGCAAAATTGTTGAGCGAAGAGTATTATGGTGGCGGATATAACGATTGGTATTTGCCGGGAAAAGAAGAACTCAATTGGGTTTATCAGAATCTAAAAGAATTAGGAAGACTGCCAAACCACGATTGGTACTGGTCTTCTTCGCCTGATTCAGAGGAAAACGCATGGGCTCAGTATTTTACAAGTGGCGCTATTTTGAGCGTAGACAAAAATATGTTTTATAGCGTCTGCGTAGTTAGGACTTTTGGCATTTCCTCACGTTAATTATTTAGATTATCACCTCTAATACTACATTTCTTAAAAATTTGACATTTTAAGGAGAGGTGAGGTTTTCACCTATTGAATAAAACAACAAATATCCATACAATGAGGCGCAATAAGATGTTTGCCTCAATATTTGTCTTAAAACTTCTAAATCTTTCTCTCATTTTTTTTCGCGTTGGGCTTTTTACTGTAGGAGGAGGACTCGCTGCAATTACGCTGATGCACCAAGGACTTGTGCCTATGTACATAGAAGAAGAGGCTTTTTATTCTTTTGTAGCTATATCGGAGTCGACGCCGGGTCCTATAGGTGTCAATATGTCCACATACATAGGATATGAGCAGCTGGGAGTTTTAGGCGCTATATGCCTAACTTTTGCTATGGTTTTGCCTTCTTTTATCACTATTTTGGCAATAGCTAGAGCAAGTGATAGATTTAAAAATAGCCTTGTTGTAAAAAAGGCTTTCTATGGTCTTAGAATCGCCAGTGTGGCTCTTATAGGTGTTGCAGTATATAAAGTATTTGCTTCGAGCATCTTAAGGTTAGATCTTTTTAAGGTTAAAAAGTCTCTCATCTACCTTGTAGGCTATAAAGAGCTGTTGTTTTTTGCATTTCTTCTTGTTTTATCTCTCACATTTCTTAAAAAGCTTCATCCTGTTTTTTTTATATTGATAGGTGCGTTTTTTGGAATGTTGTTTCTCTAAGAATATAAGTGGAGTCCAATTATGAATAGAAAAAATGAGATGGTGCTGTGTGGGTTTAATTGTGTTAAGTCATTGTGTGAAAACAAACCAGAAGATGTTTTGAGACTATATTTTACAAGTGAGCTATCAAGAGAATTTGGTAGTATTTGCAAATTTATGGCAAGCAAAAAACGTTTTTATAAAATGGTCGAAGATGAAGCAGAATTAGAGAAATTGGCAAAGTCGCATCATCATCAAGGCGTTGTGGCAGTCATAAACGAGCCTAGATTTCCGCTTGTGAGTGATGAGGTTGTTGACGAATGGGTAGATAGGTGTGAAGATGTGGTATTTACCGATAATATTGGCAATGCCAACAACTTAGGTGCCATAATTAGGAGCATGGCATTTTTTGGTTTTGAAAATATTGTTTTGCCATTAAATGAAGTTCAATCTTACATCACCGGCGCAACATATAGAGTTGCAGAAGGTGGAATGAGTTTTGTTAACGTCTATCTTTGTCATTCTGAAAAAGAGTTTCTCTCTAAAACTAGAGGTCGGATGAACATTATAACAAGCGATGTTAGAGCACACCATGAGATAAAAAATATGCAAAACTTTGTTAAAGCTACAGATGCAACTCTCTTGATTTTGGGTAACGAAGTTGATGGGGTCAGTGAATATGTAAAAAAACAATCTAACCATCTAATTAAGGTTAGAGGAAATGGCAATATTGAGAGCTTGAACGTTGCACAAACGGCAACCCTCTTTTTACAAAAGCTAAGGGAAATTAAATGAAAACAAAACTATTCTTCCTTTCCTTTTTGCTCTTGCCTACGTTTTTGTACTTAGAAGAACACAATCTTATGCAAGATAGCCTATTTCTAAGAGCTAAAGAAATGAGCTTAGAAGAGAGAGCCTATCAAGTAATG
>CAUTVN010000038.1:0-12046 GCA_963541705.1 uncultured Treponema sp. | reverse complement strand
CAAAAAATATAATTGCCAGTATATTTCGTTTATAAAAAATTATACAGAGAGACTATATGCTACTATTATGGAACGTAGTAATATTCAAGATTTCCTTAGTGTAGACGAGGAGAATTTTGCAGACGATAAATCTCTTCAAATACTTTTGTCTATTGTGCACTTTTATGAAAGACGACTCGCTCTTTTAAAAAAACGTGCAAAACTTTATGAACCACTAAAATTCCTTTTGCGCCCTTTCTGGAATTTTTATAAAAAAATACTTGGCAAAAATAAAATGTAAGTATTTAAGATGTAATACACCTATTTTGCAAGCTATGAAAAGATATTCTCGTGATAAAATCATTTTTATATAAAATAAAAAATTATACTTTTTATTTTTTGAATTTTTTGCTACTATGTGTAGTTGCAGATACACTCGGACAATTCTGTTACATAGAAAACTATTTGGTGAGCTAATTTAATGTCTAAAAACTTAAAAGTACTTTTTTTTACAGCAACTTATTCTAATGGAGGAGGGAGCGAGAGAGTGCTTACCGTACTTGCGAACAACCTACCTAATAATTGGGATGTAGATATATTGGAAGTGTTGGCGTTTAATGCAAAAAAAGAGACTATAAGTCCACGGATTCATGTCTTGCCCTATCTTACCTGGCATGGATGTAGAACACAATTTGCTAGATTATTAATTTTCGTTATGACCCATCATCCTCAAATTATAAAAGCATTCAGGCGTTTATATGGTTATGATGTTGTGATAGGTTGGATGGCGGTAGAAGGTGTTTCTATATTACCAGCTTTTCCCGAATGCAAAACGATTGCATGGTTTCATAATAGCCCAACCTATCTAAAAGATGTCTATTCTGAAGACAATGTGGGATACTATAGAAAAAACAGGTTGTTTAATATCGTAAAAAAATCTTGTAAAAGTGCAGATTCATTGGTGGGAGTTTCTAGAATGTCTGTGCGCTCTATAGTTGATGTATATCCTGAATATGCGAAAAAAACTCATATAATATACAATGGAACAGATGTAGAAGAACTAAAAAAAATGAGTGAGGAAAAAATAAAAGACGCAAAACTTACAAGTTTATATGAAAAGCTTGTTGAAGACTCACCTGTTTTAATGTGCATAGGACATATTTGCACACGAAAAAACTTTTCTCTTGCAGTACGCTCTCTCGCAATTTTGAAAAAAAAAGGTATTCATTGCAATCTTGTTATAATAGGTGCACCTTTTGCTGGCGAAGAGCAAGAATTGCAGACTACGATACGTGAATGCAATATGCAAAATAGCGTGTTCTTGTTTGGCGCTCAAAAAAATCCTTTACCATTTCTTGCACACGCAAAGTTATTGTTAATGACGTCCATAGATGAAGGCTTCCCTACTGTTGTAACGGAAGCAATGGCATTGGGAGTTCCTTTTGTTACTACACCTGTGGAAGGAGCTAGCGACGAGCTTAGCAATGGGAATGAGTGTGGTCTGGTGTCGAATTGGGATGACGAAGAATATGCCTCCTGCATAGAAAAACTCTTAAAAGACAAAGAGCTTTATAACAAAATGAGCCAAAACTGCAAGAGACATATTAAAAACTATAGTATAGAAAATTATGTAAACTCTTTGCAAAAGCTTATAAATAACATCCCTCAAAAAAAGAGGATAAAAGAAAAGCAAATGAATATTGTAGTTGCAACCTTCTTGTTCATTCTTTATTCGTCTTTTTATGCAACATATGGACTGCCGAAAACTTCTTATTTTGCTAAAGCCAGTCTTGCTAATTTAAAAACACACTTTGGTTTTTTGAGTATGGCGAAGTTTTGTTTTGGATTGGCACTTTTTAGTCTTAATGTCTTGTGTTTTCCTCCAATACTCTTATATTGTAGCATATTGGTTGTAAAGTACAGAAAAAGGTTGTTTGGCTAGGAGCAGATTTACACAATGAAATTCTTTTTTTCTATAATTATTCCTGTATATAACACTGAGCAATATTTAGGACGATGTCTCGATTCTGTTGCATCTCAACGTTTTGGCTTGGAAAAAGTGCAAGTTATTGTTGTAAACGATGGATCGCCAGATAGAACCAAGTGCAATGAAATCATAACATCTTTCAAAAAAAAATTGCAAATAGATTATATAAAATTTGATGAGAATATGGGTACACATGTCGCAAGAAAAAAAGGAGTTGAAGCAACAATAGGTGAATACCTTTTTTTTATTGATGCAGACGATTATTTGGAAAAAGACGCACTTAGTGCTCTTCATCAAGACATTCAAAAAAATGGTGATGCTGATTATATTGAATTCAATTTTTTTCAACTTAGATACGGATATCTTAAAATAAAAGATTCTTTTTTATTACCACGCGATGCAAATATAAATGTAATAGATGTGAAAACTAGAGATGGAGGGCATCACTGGGAAATATTTAACAAATGTTTTAAAACATCTTTTGCAAAACTAGCATATAGAAATATGTCAGAAGACTATATTGTCTTTTCAGAAGACTTCTACCAAACTTGCATCCTAGACTATTTTGCAAAAAACAGGCGCATATTGCAAAAATATCTTTATGTATACGTAATTGGCACAGGAATTACTGCAGAACAAGTTTATTCAAAAGAAAAATTAAAAAAAATAGTTTTAAGCCTTTTTAACATTGAAAAACATCTCTCTTCATTCTATAAAAAAGAAGGACAACAACAATATATAGAAATCCTTAGGCAATATACAATAGGCCTATATTTATGGTTTATGGAAAGGAGCAAGCTAGACGACTTTATAGAATGTTGCAAAGAAATACTGGATGAGCCGACTTTGGAAAACCTCCTTTTGCAATATCTTGGACGAACTTCTTCAGAGGTTCGGGCTATCAAAAAGCAGAACAAGCTATCTCTCATGTTTGCAAAACTAAAGCGATATCTAAAGAGAAGATTTAGACGCTAACAATTGCGATTATTTATATTTGAATAAATAGTTTTTTTGATGTTATAATTTTTGCATGCAAGAAATAAGAAACATGCCAGTAGGCATTCAAAGTTTTGAGATTATGCGAGAGGGTGGCTATGTTTATGTTGACAAAACACAGTTTATCCCCCAACTAGAAAAAATAGGCAGAGCCTATTTCCTCACTCGTCCCCGTCGCTTTGGCAAAAGTCTCTTTGTTTCAACACTAAAAGCATACTTTGAAGGAAAGAGTGAACTTTTTAAAGGGCTTTCTATAGAGCGCATTAAGGCAAAAAACAAAGAAGAGTGGCAAAAGCACCCTGTATTAAAGCTCGATTTGAACTCTGGAGAATATACAAAAGAGGAAAGTCTAGTAGAAATACTAAATGAACACATTAAAACTTGGAGCAGAGAATTTGGTCTTGACGTAGATGTTGCAAGTCCTAGCCTTGCCTTTTCTCAAATAGTTAGATTGTTGTATAAAAAGTTTGGTCAAAGAGTGGTGTTTTTGGTAGATGAATACGACAAACCTCTAATTGCCACCCTAAATAATTTGGAGCTAAACAATTGCTATCGATCATTGCTAAAGGCTTTTTATAGTGTGATAAAAAGTGAAAACGACTATATTCACTTAAGTTTTCTAACAGGAGTAACCAAGTTTAGCAAGGTAAGTATCTTCTCAGACTTAAATAATCTTTCGGATATAAGCTTCGATTCTGCATATTCTGTAATTTGTGGAATAACCGAAACAGAACTAACTAAAACTTATTCACCCGAAATAGACTTATTAGCAAAAAAATACAACACCACACACGATGCAATGCTCTCTTTGTTGCGCTCTAAATATGATGGCTATCGTTTTAGTGAAAAAGAAGAGCGAATATATAATCCATTTAGTATTTGCAGTGCTTTTGACAAAAAAATGCTTGGTGAGTATTGGTTTGAAACTGGAACTCCAACCTTTTTGGTTCATGTATTAGAAAGACAAAATTTTAACATTGCAGACTTAGAAGGAAATATAAAAATAACTTTAGATAACTTAGATGCATATAAAGTGGTAAATGAAATGTTTATTCCTTTGCTTTTTCAAGCAGGCTATATAACAATAAAGGGATATGATGCAGAACTGAATAGATATTTATTGGGTTTTCCAAATGACGAAGTGAGATACGCTTTTCTTAAAAGATTATTGGCGGTATACACAAAAGCACAGACCGAACCCGACGGAGCTTTTGTAATTGATGAGTTTTTGTATAGCATAAGAGTGGGCGATATTGAAAGGGTTTTGAACTTGACAAAAGCACTAATTGCAAGCATTCCATACGATTCATTTTCAGAGCAACAACTAGATTTACGAGAACAAAATTATCAAGCGACCATATATATAATCTTTAGGCTCTTGGGACAATATGTTAGGTGTGAAGTGCACAGCAATAAAGGGAGAAGTGATGCAGAAGTAGAAACGCCCAATGTCATATACATCTTTGAGTTCAAAATTGGAGGGAAGTCAGAAGAAGCTATCGCTCAGATAAAACAAATGGGCTATGCGCAAAAATATATGACATCGCCTAAAAATATCTTCCTTATAGGAGCCACTATCAGCAAAGAAAAGCGCACACTGGATGCATGGAAAATCGAAAAAGTTAAATAACTCCCCAATTCAGTCTTTTCGCCAAGACTCCAATTCTTGCTACTAGACTTATCCCATCCTTACACAAAAGAAACTGTGTGTCTTAGGAATCTAGCATATCACCTTCATCTGATTCAAAAAGAGACGCGGCTATGTTTGGGTCTTGTTCTTCTGCAATGTTGTATACAAACGACAAAACGTTGTTTCTATCTTTTTCTGTAATGTGCTTGCAGTTAAAGTGCAATTTAGACGTGTTGCTCTTTTCGTCGTATATAAACCGCACTATACTGCCACACATCACAATATTTTTTTTGTTGATTTTGAATTGCAATTTCAAGTTCACTCCACGCTCTGCCTTGCCTTTAACATATATCATAGCTCCATCTTCAGAAATGTTTTTGATAATGCACTTAATGCCACCACGCTTTTCGTAGCGCTCGTTAAATTCTACTTCCGAATGCAATGGAAACAGTATAGCATCAAATCTACAACTAGCTCTAATAGACTTTCTCTTTTGTGTACGTTTTAGCTCGTTTGAATGAGCGAGAAACATTTCATATCCATCTTTGCGTACCTTTCCACTCAAGACTTTAGAAATAAAAAAATAGCCCGCATCACCTTTTCGCCAAAAATATATTTGTGCATAGTCGTCAGCCCATTTTTGTTTTGACGCTTTATTTGCAGAAGAATCAAACATCACAACTTTTAAGGCGTCTTCCGTCACCTCTTCTACACGCACATATATGGAACCAACTTTTTCAGAAAGCAACATACAGACTTGCCGAATTTCCATATCGTGCGTACTTTCTATATGATACTTTTCTTGCATCAACTCAAGCTCAAATTGAGTGCGATAGTTATATAATTTTGTGAGCAACGCATTCCCAGCTTTTGTGTGGCTCATAGACTTCTCCATTTCTTTTTGAAAAACCCTAATGCAAAAATCGAGTGAACGAATCGAAGAAAAAAAATGAGAGCGTGCATTCTTATTCGAACGCAAATTTACATTCCATAAAAGAAGTAGCTCTGAATACGAAAAGCCTTTTTTTCTGCCAGTCATCGAGAAACGAACAAAATCTACAAACATTCTGCCAATGTCCGTGCTACAAAAAAACAAAAAAGCAAAACAAACTAAAATAACAACAATCCAAATATACATAAATTCAAACTCTGTAATAATAATATGATATTTTTAACATCTCAAACAAACATCAAGTTTTTTTTAGTTTCCATATATCTTTAACATAGTTTTCAACAGTGCGATCGGAGCTAAATTCGCCCGAATTTGCAATGTTAATTAAAGATTTTTTTAGCCACTCCTTTTTATTTTGATATGTTTCAAGCACTATCTCTTGCATTTTAGAATATTGCGAAAAATCTTTAAGCACATAGTACGGATCTGCCCGTCTGCCCTCTATTCCATGCACTAAAGATTCGTATATCTCACCAAATACATTACCCGAAAAAGTTCGATACGTTCCGTCTACTAGTTGCGTTAAAACCTTTTGCAAACCCGGAGTGGCGTCCAAAACAGCTCTTGTATCATAGCCACCTAAATCGTTTAGATGCGCAATTTCATCTGCAGTAAGTCCAAAAATAAACGCATTGTCTTTTCCCACAGCGTCTACAATTTCTATATTCGCTCCGTCCATAGTGCCAAGAGTGAGCGCCCCATTCATCATAAATTTCATGTTTCCAGTCCCACTCGCCTCTTTGCCTGCGGTAGAAATTTGTTCTGAAACATCTGCTGCAGGGAAGATAAGCTGAGCAGAAGAAACCCGATAGTTTTCAACGAAAACTATTTTTAGTAAATTTGCCACTCGCTCATCGTTATTAATCCTTGTAGCAACGCTACATATCAAACTAATAATATTTTTTGCCATGCGATAGCCAGACGCAGCTTTTGCTCCAAATATAAAAGTGCGCATATGTGGCTTATAAGATTTATCTTCTAGTATCCGATTGTATAGGCTCATTATGTGTAGCACATTCAAAAGCTGTCTTTTATACTCGTGCAATCTTTTTATTTGAACATCGTATATAGAATCAGGTGAAATAAAAACACTTTGAGTTTTTTCTAAATATGTGGAAAGACGGATCTTGTTTTGCTCTTTAATTTTACTAAGCTCTTCCAATGTCTTATCATCTTGCAAATATTCTTCAAGCCTTTTTAATAAGGACATATCGCGCACCCATCCATCACCCAGCCTTGTTGTTATAAAATTTGCTAACAGAGGATTTGCCGCCAATAACCATCTTCTTTGGGTTACCCCATTTGTTTTGTTATTAAATTTAGATGGATATATAGCATGCCAGTCTTTAAGCTCTTTTGTTTTTAGTATTTCTGTGTGTAAGCGTGCCACTCCATTTACAGAAAAACAAGAGACAATTGCAAGGCGCGCCATGTGCACATATCCTTCTGAAATTATGCTCATTTTTGAAATAGACATATCTTTTTCTTGTGGTAATGTTTGCAAAAATCTTCTATTAATTTCTTCTACAATTTGATATATTCGAGGCAAAAGAGAACGAAACATGTCTATAGACCATTTTTCCAATGCTTCAGCTAAAATAGTATGATTTGTGTAAGCAAAAACTTTTGTCACAATGTTCCAAGCCTCGTCCCACTCCATATGGTAATCATCTAGCAAAAGACGCATTAGCTCAGGAATTGCAACAACTGGATGAGTGTCGTTTAGTTGAATAACTACAAGCGAAGGTAACTTCTTAAAATCTGTCCCGACTTTTGCAATAAATTCTCGTAAAATATCTTGCAAGCTTGCAGATGTAAAAAAATATTGCTGGCGAAGACGCAAGCGTTTTCCTTCGGCCCCAAAATCGTTTGGATATAATACAGAAGTTATGTTTTGCGCTTCTAAGTCTTTCTCAGAAGCTTTTATATACTCCATGTTATTGAACAGCTGAAGATCAAAACCCGACGCGCTACTTGCCTGCCAGAGTCGCAACCGATTTACTGTATTGCTTTTATAACCGATAATGGGAAGATCAAAAGGCGTTGCCACAACTTCTTCTGCATTTTTAAACTCATAATACATCTTGCCATTTTCCGCAAAACGCACAAAAGGTTCACCCCCAAAATATACCCTGACGCGCAAATCTTGTCTTTCTATCAACCAAGGACTATTAGATTTTAGCCAATCATCTGGAATTTCTTGTTGCTCTCCATTTTCTATTAACTGTTCAAACATTCCATACTTATACAATATTCCGTATCCATGACCTGGATAGTCCAAAGTAGCAAGAGAGTCCAAAAAGCACGCAGCAAGCCTTCCGAGACCTCCATTGCCCAAGGCTGCATCTGGCTCGGCTTCTTCTATGTCTGATATTTCGTATTTGCTATAAACAATATTGGTCGCCAAACATTCGTCCAGTACATCGCGCACAACATCTTCCAGCCCCAAAGCCTGCAAGTTGTTAATTAAAGATCGACCTATTAAAAACTCAGCAGAAAAGTAATAAAGTTGTTTTACATCTTTAGTACTTTGTATGGAAAAAGATTCAAATCTTTTTTCTTGGATAATTTCCATCAAAGTACGAGAAATAGCAAAAAAAAGCTGACCTACAGAGGCGTTTTCTATCGCTTTTGAATATTGCAATTTAAGAAATCTTGCAATACCCATTTTAAAAAATGCAGGCGTATATTTTTCATCTATCATATTTATATTTCCTACAAAAAAGGCATCCAATAATACTCTTCATCTTGTATATCGGAATAATTAATTTTTTTTATAGAAAAGGAGCGTTAAGAAATGTGATTTCATGTTTGTTTGCGGTAAGATGCACAATTTTGGAATGTGGAATCCTAGCTGCCTGTCTAATACTTTCCATATCTGCTTCTCCTTGCATTTTTATTGTGCAAACAAAATGTTCACATAAGCCGGATTCCACCCATTTATAAAGCCATTGCAAAAGTCGCGGGGGATAGCACACAACATCAGAAAAAAGCCAATCTATCTTGCCAAAAAAGTCTGGTGAAAGAGTGAATGCATCATGCTTTATAAATTTTATATTTGGTTTATTCATCAAAGTAGCGGCTAGGGGAGAGCGGTCTACTGCAATAATATTTGCACCAAGTGCGTCTAGCACCCAGCTCCATCCACCAGGGCACGCTCCAGCATCAACACAAGTTAAATTGGCAAATGGTTTTTTGTCAGTCTCTCCAAAAATCCCCTCGTCCTTGTTCTCTTCTTCCAAGCTCGATGAGTTTTCAGCATTGCACTTGGCATCTTCATTATATACTCGCTTATAATAATCCATCAAAACCAATGCTTCGTATAATTTTAGATATGCGCGAGAAGGTGGGTTAATATGGTCTTCTTCAAAGTAGAGTTGACCCAATGGCAAGGGGCTCGAGGTTTTTGCAGAAGCAAGGAGCGTATGCTCGTCTAATAAAGTGAATATGCCCATCGGACTAATTGGGATGCTGTACGGAAAAACACGTTTTTTTTCGCTGAGAAATGGAAGTTTTTGCTTAATTAAATTAGATCGCCTAACACACCTAAATGGATGTAGCGCCCAGTTTCTTTGAATGCTTTTTAAGACAGAGGCTGCCTCATTTATGCTTTCAACACGAACCACAAAAGGCTTTTCTAGCTCAATACGCTTCCAAAACACTTCCCCTTCAACATTTTCTTTATAAACTATATCACCAAAAAAGCGCAAATCATCTCTTTGCTTGTTGCTAGATATATAGACCTCTTCTATTTCTAGCTCCCTATAAAGATTGAATTGAAATCTAGGAATAGAAAGCCATGCCCTACCCGGTAAAAAAGTAATATCGCTCATAAGCACGCCTATACGCTACACACATTCATAAAAAACTATTCTCTATTCCACTCAAGCTGTCCCGGATTATAAAACCCCCAAAGTCCTGTATATTTTGAATCGGCGCCCCCCACACCTGCATATATTATATAGCCGTCTTTAGTATCTGCTATCAATATAGGACGTAGTAGCCATTTTCCAACACTATTTTTATACTGATTATATGAAGAAGATGGCGTGCTAGAGCTCGCCCATCCTTGAGATCTCACAAAAGCACCAGAAAGAGAAGAGCCTGTCATTTGTATATCTGTATAACCTTGCGAGCCACCCACAACAACTAGTTTATACTTGCTTGAATAGCTCAAACTCCAAGGAGATGAAACTTCGTGCTTAATTCCAGTAAGACTTGTACCGTCGTAGTGGTATACATTAGAGCGAGTTAACACAAAAACGTCACTCTCACTTATTCCCTTGCATACATCTCTAATACCAGTTAATTCACCAAACGCTAGTTTTGAGCAAACAGCAGAAGCATACGAATATAACGCACTAGAATCACCAAAATATCGTCCACCTCCTCCTTGCAATGTTCCATCTAGGCGAATTTGATTGCCAGAAGAGTCTTTTAACTGCTTAAAAGAAGAGCCATCCAATATAAAAACAACATTTTTTGCATTTGTGCCAATAATCGAAGTTCCAGATACTATTTTTGAAATAGAGCTAGAGTTTTCTATCTTATTCCACGAGTTGCCTTCATAAACATATACACCATGTTCTAGAAAAGCGGCATAAACTTTTCCGCCATCCGTAGCTAAAGACGTACACATTCCCCCAGGAGTGTCAATTTGACTCCACTTACCGGTTACTCCAAGTTTTTTTGTGAATACATATTTCGGATTTGCAGAATATATATTATCCCCTACTACAATAATTCCAGAAATTAGTCCTTGTACAGACTGCGCTTTCAACTTTACTTCGTCTTCTATAGCTGCAAAAATAGGCTCATTCTTACACGAAGTAAAAAAATTGACAAAAATATAAACTAAAAACACACAACATGCATAAAATTTATCTTTATGAACGCTTTTCATATCCGCCTCTTTAAAAAACATCTTGTTTAATTATTTTAATACAATGATTTTATATTAAGGAAAACTAAAAATGGTACCTTGCTACAAAACTTAGCCCTAAAATATTCCCAGTTCTATTGTATCCTTTGTCTTTATACCACTGCGGGATCACATTCCAAGCCAAAGTCGCTCCAAAAGACCATTCGATAGAATATTGATAATAAAACCCAACCTCTGGTCTAAAAATCATGCCAAAATATTTAGTTGCATTATATGTTTGAAAGTTGCCACCAACCCCAATCCCAATAGGAAATCTCCACTTAGCATGAGTAAAAGTATATGTTACATCAAACGTAAAAGGCACTGCAAAATATAAATTTGTTCCAAGCGTTGCATAAAAGTCAAAACTCAAACTTCCTCCAAGAGACACTCTATTGGTAACAAAATATGCAAAACCAAAATAGAAACTCCCCCCAGGATATATGTTTGTTAGCCTTGGACGGTCTTTAGGCTTTGTATTAAAAAGAGGGATATTTAGAGTTAGCCCCATTTTTACATATTTATCTTCCTTTCTAATTGGTTCATATATTCTTATACTTTCCAATGGTTTACTATTTTCAGGTGTGTCAGGGTCTTTACCCTCCTCGTCTTCTTGAGCAAACAAACAGCCAAAAGATAGCGAAATTAAACATAAAACAAACAGTTTTTTCATAAATCTACGTGTCCCCACTCCCTAAAAGTCCAAATAGGGTATATATACAATGCTACATATATTATATATAATTCTACGTATAAACAATAGGCAATAAATCTAGTTACCTTATTAAAAAGGTTAAAAAATTTATTAGTTAGTAATTCATTATACTTGGAGGTTGAATTATATGAGTGCAAAAATTATTGATGGTGCTGCGGTAGCAAACAAGGTACGTAGTGACGTTGCGAGTGAAGTAGACAACTTAAAAGCAAAAGGCATTACCCCCACCCTTGCCGTAATTTTAGTTGGAGAAAATCCTGCTTCTGTCTCTTATGTTACAGGGAAAACAAAGGCGCTACACGAAGCAGGAATGAAAGACGACACACATAAACTACCAGAGTCTACAACTGAGGAAGAACTTTTATCCCTAATTGAAAAATTAAATAGTGAATCAGCTATCAATGGAATATTGGTACAGCTCCCACTACCAAAACATATCAATGCAGACAAAGTGATTGCCACAATAGATCCAAAAAAAGATGTAGACGGTTTTCATCCTACAAACATAGGCAAGATGTTTTTAGGCGAAGAAACATTTATTCCATGCACACCCTATGGAGTTGTGCATCTTTTACAAAACGAAGGCATTAAAACAAAAGGAGCAAATGTAGTAATTGTTGGCAGGAGCAACATAGTAGGCAAACCCCTCTCTCTTTTAATGCTTTCAAAAGATGTCAATTCCACTGTCACTGTTTGCCACAGCGGAACACAAAATTTATACGAAATAACAAAAAAAGCAGACATTCTAATTGCAGCTATCGGCTCTCCCGCTTTTATAAAAAAAGAAGGAATAAAAGAAGGCGCTGTTGTTATTGATGTAGGAGTAAATCGGGTAGAAGATAAAAGCAAAAAGTCCGGATTTCGTC
>CAUTVN010000037.1:0-12163 GCA_963541705.1 uncultured Treponema sp. | reverse complement strand
GGACGTTAATACCTTATCTCCGACTTTAATTTCATCTTTTACTCTTTTTTTTACATATTTCATCAGCATCGGCAAAGAAGAAGAGCCCTGTCCGCCCACTATTCCTCTATGCTTTGATTCTTCCATTTTTGCAGCAACATAGCATCTATCATCATATAGTGGCAAAACAACACTTGAAGAAGAGCCTACACTCATAATCTTTCCAACAAGTGCCATCTGCCCTTTTTGAAAAGCGATAACAGGCATGTTTTTCTTTACTCCATGTTTTAAGCCTCTATTAATCACAAGTCCGTAGTACAAATTGTTTGGATCTAAGCCAATAATTTCCGAGACGATATTGTGCGTTTTAATTCGCTTAGAAAAACCTAAAAGTTGCCTTAGCTCTTCGTTTTCTTTTTGAAGTTCTTTAGTTGAGGTCTCTAAAATCTCATATTCATTAAGCCTTTCTGTAAGTTCGTTGTACTTTTCTTTTAGAGAGGAAAGTTCCACAACAGAAGTGATTGTGTTTTTAAAAAACGAATTGACAGAAAAAACGCCCTTTTCTAGCCCGGAGACGATGGAAAATCCAACATTTCTAAAATTTACTATAAACTCTCCAGTAGAAGTCCACAACAATATTGAAGAGACTAGCAACAGGATTGCAAACAGAGAAATATCAAAACTTGAACGAGGTCTATTCATTTTGTAAAATCTTCTAGAGAGCTACTTATTTATACTATCGTATATGCTACGCCCGCTACTAATTTCTTTGAAAACTCTATAATATTTACCAGCCCCAATAGCAACACAATTCATCGGATCTTCTGCCACAATTACAGGCACTCGGGTTTCTTGGGAGATAAGATTTGCCAATCCTTTTAGCTTGGAACCACCTCCTGTCATTACAATGCCTCGCTCTACAATATCGGAAACAAGTTCAGGTGGTGTTTTTGCAAGCACTTCCTTAATCATATTGACAATCTTTATAACAGGCTCTTTTAAGGCTTCTCTAACTTCGAGCGAATCTATTTCTAAATGTCTGGGCAATCCTGTAATGGTATCTGTTCCTTTTATTTCCGTTTTTTCGATTGTTCTATCGTTTGAAACATTGCCAATGTCGATTTTTACTTTTTCTGCTGTTTGCTCTCCAATAATGAGGTTGTCCACAGCCTTAACATGTCTCATTATAGCCTCGTCAAACTTATCACCACCGATTTTTATAGCATCGGTAATTACCATATCACCCAAAGAGATGACCGAAACTTCACTGGTTCCACCCCCAATATCACAGACCATATTGCCTGCAGGATCGTGTATTGGAATATCTGCACCAATAGCCGCAGCCAACGATTCCATCACCACCTTTACATCTCCGGCTCCTGCACGGACTGCAGCATCATTCACGGCTCTTTGTTCTACCTCAGTAATGCAACTAGGAATGCCTATAACCATACTAGGCTTTATAAAACTATAGCGAGGCATAACTTTGTGGACAAAATATCGAATCATTTTTTCCGTTGTATCCATATCTGCAATCACACCTTCTTTTAGAGGGCGAATTGCCTTTATGCTACCAGGCTCTTTATGAAACATCCGCTTTGCATCGTTTCCAATAGCAATTACTCTTTTTGTTCCTTGTTCAACAGCAACAACAGACGGTTCTGTAACAACTATTTTTTCATTGACACAAATAATTGTGTTGCAAGTACCTAAATCTATTCCAATATTAGCAGAAAAACGGCTTAAAAACACTTCACCTTTCCCCCTATGCTTTTTGTTGCAAAGTTCAAAACTAACGCTCTGTCTATACTTTGAGTTTTTCCTTTGTTTTCTCGTGCGACGGATCGTTTTTTAGAGCACGTCTCCACTCGGAACGTGCCTTTACTAAATCCCCTTCCTTTTCCAAAATAAGACCTAGACCATAGTGAGCATCGCTAGAAGAATCATCTTTTTCGAGTATTTTCAAAAATTCAGCTTTTGCTCTTTCTAGATCTCCTTCCTCCAATAGGATATTTGCGATATAAGACCTACATTTTAGTTGTAAGAGTTCATCTTTTGTTTTTGTGATAGTTTCAAAAAAATATTGCTTTGCATTTTGAAAATCTTGCATTTTCATATAGGTTTCTGCCAGAACATAAAGTAAAAATGGCGACGGAACATTTTGTAGGGCTTCAGTAAAAGCACTAACAGCTTCTTCCAATTGCCCTAAATTAAGGTATGCCATGCCTTTAAATTCTTTCAAATCGGAAGGAGATAGCCCTAAGTTTTCAGCAAGACTTAAATATTTTACTGCTAAATCTGCATAGTACTCACCTTTTTGATAATAGGCTTTGCCCAATATATAAGAAACCTTAGCCTTTTCATTGTCTTTTAAAAAATATAGAGCTTGCCTTAGTGAGACTATGCTATTTTCAAGATACTGCAAATTATTAGATTCATCGCTCTCTGCAACGTAAATATAGTAGGAGGCAAAGCCTTTGAATGTAAGGGCAAGAGAATTAAAGGGATCTTCTTTTAATATTTGTTCTGATTTTAGATATACTGAATTATATGAGGCAGTTTCCCAGTCTTTGCCTATCTCTTTTAATGATGGAATCCTATTTCGAGCATTTACATATCTAATTCCAAAAAAAGAAGCTACAACCACAAGCAAGAAGAAAAAAACAAAAAAAAGTCCAAATACCCAACTGCCAAAAAATCTTCGTTGCCTTTTCACTTGTTTTCTTATATTCTCCTTACAAAAAGAGTGGATGTAAAAAAAGAGCCATGATAAGCCGGATTCTGTTTTGCTTGCAACTTAAAAAGTTTTAAGCTATAAGAAATCATCTATCTAATTCTTATTTTATTAAGAATTCTCAGCGGTCTACCTATAAATTAAAGAATCGGATAGTTCTTTATGTTTTGACCTTGCTCCCGATGAGTGCTTGCATTACCCTATCTGTTGCCAAATAGGTGGTGGTCTCTTACACACGCCTTTTCACCCTTACCCATTATCTTAATTAAACGAGCGGTATGCTTTCTGTTGCGCTATCTATTGATATTGAAATATCATCCAGTCGTTATCTGGCATCGTATCCGAAGGAGTCCGGACTTTCCTCTGCTTATAAAAACAGCGATTCCTCACATGGCCCACAAAAACCCAATGGGTCCATATTATAGTAATTTTTTTTGTATTATACAAGATATTTTATTCCATTATATATTTAATTTTAAGAAATATTCTACTTCTATTCGCACACGTTTTAGAAACGAAAGAGATAGCATTTCTTTATCCCCAAGAAAAGGATAGTCCGGAAAATGTAAGTATAAATAGTCCATCTGTTTTAATAGTTCTAGCATATAATTTGGCGCAATTTTATCTCGCCCGATAAGTGCGTTTTTTATTTTGTGTAAATTTTGTTGTTCTTTTAAAAAAAGTTCTGCAATATTTTGTGGATTTAGCGCCTCTTTTTTAGGTAGTATATTCTTATTTTTGCATATAAAGGAATCCAAGATTTGCTGTAGTTCTTTAAAAGTTAAAAAACTATCTCTCAAGACCAGTCCGCTACTGGATATGTCAAAAATATTTTTCGTATTGGAAAAGTGTTGCTTATATAGATTTGCGTATGTTAGCAACATCGGTGTTGTGCATATTTTTTCTTCATTTTTTCCTATAAGCCATTCACATTTCATGGGGAAAATATTTTCGCCTCTATACAGACCATTAAATCTATCGTTTGAAATTAAAAGATTTTGAGCTGGCATAGAAGACGTAGCGTGAGTAAAACCCTTGTAATATGCAAAATCTAGCCCAATGTGAAATATTGGCACATAATCTTTTGCAATAAAGTTTGCTATTTGTATAGCTTGCAAACCTACAGAACCAAGTGGTGCGAAAAAAGGAATATCAGGGCAAAAAGATTTGATCTTTTCTAAAAACGGACTTTTAGCAAATTCAGTGGCATAAAGAAATATATCGCCGGACAAAATGTTGTATATATGGGGATTGGCAGTTATGCTGGCAAAGAGGTCTATTTTTTTTGAACTTGAAGAAAAGAAAGCTTTTTCAATCCAATATTGACCTTCCAACAATACCACTCCATCCGGTTCTATTCCAGCCTCCTTTAATGCAGGCAAAGCCACATCTACTGCTAGAACAAAAATATGTGTTCTATTGTTTAGTATAAATTCATAAGATTCTTTCAAAGATGGCCCTGCTCCGCATACTATGATTGGAAGGGAGATGCTATTTTTTTTGCACAGTTTGAATCGTGAGTTTTCTATGTTTTTTTTCTCTTTTGCGATATGAACCATCCACTTAAAGATATTACGAGAATATAAACGTCCCATTTCTATTAGAGTAATTCTATTTTTCCAAAATATACCTATAGCATCTTCTGTGCGCTTGATTACGTCTATATAAAATTGCTCATAAAAGTTAAAGCCACCACTGCACCGAACCAGTTGCAGTCGCTTAAAACTAAAATTAGTGGTTTGTTCAATATAATCTAATGCAGTGTTGATGTCATTTGTGCATATGTAGTCTATATTTTTTTTTGATGATGCTTGTTGTTTAAAATTGTTAAAAAACTGTTTTTCAAATAATTCTCCCAATTGCGCGTCGCCTTCAAGAAAAAGCAAAAAAGACGAGGGGGGTAGAGAGTGTATAAAAGAAAAAGCTTCAAAGGCTAATACGGGAGAGGCAAAAACGAAAAGCGTCCTTTCTAACTCTTTAATTGACGAGATAGCAAGGCTCATCTGTTTAGATGGATGATGTTTTGAATATAAATATCGCCCTTTATAAAAGACAGTTCGCTCCACATCCGCTGGTAAAATAGCAGGTGGAGCATTGTTAGTAGATTCAGTCAAAATATCTAAAGACAGAGGTAAAACAATAATTAACTTCTATCATTTGAAAAAAGAACTTCATGGGTATCTACTCGCTTTGGGTTTTTTTCAATAAAGTCCATAAATGTTTTTTGACACAGAGGTAAGTTGTAGTAGTTCATTCCTTGCGCCGAAAGCAACATAATCAGACCGTAATATCTAAGATAGTTTCCACACTGATTTTTGTATACTTTTTCGTTGTCAGCTTCCATCTTTTCTGCATCTCTCTCTTTTGCCAATGATAAAAGAACCACGTTGCCTCCCAATAAGTGTGGCTGACTTATCTCTTCGTTTTTTATAGAGAACACATCCCTATAAAAATCTTCATTTTTACTAGCAGGGGCAAGACTTACGTCCTTACCCGCATTTATAGAAGGAAAATAACTTAAACTCCCATAGTTTAGTGCAAAACCTGAGCTTTCTTTTACCTCTCTGCCATCTCTAGCTGCAGTTGCTTCAAAGCCTTCATTTTTTGCATCTTCTCTCCATTTTTTTGCTTTAGCAATTAGGTATTCTTCTATCCTTCCTCTATCTTCTGTTTTCATTTTTTCAAAAACTCTATTTATTGTTTCTTCTTTTTCAAAGTCAGCCTTTTCTACGTCCCCATCACATCTAAAAATCATATATTGAACAGAAGAAGATTCCATAACATCGCTAAACTCCCCCTTCTTTAGAGATGCAATCTTATCTAGATCTGCGTTATCAGGAAAGAGTTGCGCAATATCTTGTCTCTCATTTCTCGCAAGTTTACCCGCGTCATCTGTAAGTCTTTTCACTTTTATTTCGTCCAAAGCTTCTTCGAATGTTTTAGAACCATCTTTCAATGCTTTTGCAACAGTTTCTGCCTCATCACGTGTTTCGTAAACTAGCGCAGAAAAATCATATTTATCAAACATATTTGCTTTTTCTAATCCATATTTTTTTATTTCTTCCTTTGGATAGTCATCTAAATTAAAGGTAATATATTTATACTCCCTAACTTTTTTTGCCATATCCTTTATAAAGGCACTTTCTGCCAGGCTCATCTTCATTCCACCTTTTTTTTCTGTGCCAAATAGATCTTCTACAAAACGATTTACCATAACAGAATGTTCAACTGATTTTTTATACGCACTTCTCGTGTTCGCAGGTGTTTTTTGATATTTTGCTTGGGAATACATGCCGGAATCGTCCAAATAGTAATTTACCAAGACCTTGCTCACCAATAGATCTGAGGGTATATATCCAGCTTTTTCTATTTCACTTTGCATTGCCAATTCTACAACGCTAGAATCGAATGCAACTTTCGCAAGGCTGTGATAAAAAGAATTGCGAGCAAATTCATTAGATGGCACTAAGTTTTGGCTTTCAGCATAGCCAGCAAGGTTTCTATATTGACTAGTGAACTCAGAATCTTCCGTGTTTTGTATAGCAATGCCGTCCCAAGAACCAAGTGTGGCAGCTTTGCCCCCTCTTTGAATCATCGTTGGCATAAAAACAAACGAAATGACAGACAAAATCAAAATGATAATTCCACCTATAGACGTAGAAACAGTTTTATAATTCATGATTTTTTCACCTTATGAAAACTTTGAAATATCCAAACATAATATATTGTTATTATGTCAATGTCAACTTAAAAACTTTAGTTTAATTTTCATTAAATAAAAATAGAATGCAAATATAGTCAAAGAGTATGAAGTAATATCGTCAGCTTTACTTATTTTGCACTTTTTCAAATAGTTCGAGTATTTCTGCGTTTCTAAAAAGATTTGCATAGTCCAGTGCAGACATTCCCATACTATCTTTCATTAAATAGTCGCTACCAGCTTCCAAGAGAAGGTCGATAATCGCTACATCCTGTCTACCAACAGCTAAAATGAGAGCCGTCTGTCCATCTTTGCTTTGAGTGTTGGGATTGGCACCACTTTTCAACAAAATCTCTGCAATGACCTTCTCTCCAATTTGTGCTGCATCCATTAAAGCTGTGTAGTTTCTATCTTTTGAAGTTGCATCAACCAAAGCTCCCTCTTTTAACAAAAGCTCTACCATTTCAGTATGTCGCTCTCTAACAGCGAGCGAAAGTACTGGTGTGCCAAGATCATCTGGTTCAGAGGGGGAGAAACCTGCGTCAATAAATAGTTTAGCGACATCTACTTCATTGTTTTTTACGGCTTGAACATAGTTAGAATTGAACAGGGCATAACCTTTTTCTAATATCCTTTTTTTGGCTATTTGTTGCGCTTCATTTCTTTTGAAATTTTCTACTTCTATTTCAAAAGATTTAGCGAATGATTGACAGTCTAACTGAGTAAATAAACCGGACCATTCAGATGGCAAATTTACGTCAGTACTATCGCAAACAAGCAATGCTGGAATGCTTTTTCCCAACGCATAACCTAAGAAAAATGCGAAATTGATATTTGTCAAAATGGTTTTGTTAAACAAAAATATTATATGAGTTGCATCTTGCAAAATACTATTAGGCTTTTTTGTACTGCTTTGCAAGAAAGAAATGTTTTTATCATTGCAAGAGATGGCGTCGCATGCATAAGATGCAACAACACTCTCAATCTTTTTAACCTCGTCATTCATTGAATCATCATAGAAAATGACAACTTTCATATATCACCTCAACGTCTAAAGGAATTCAGCTCTACTCATAAAAATAATACTCAATAAGTTCCTTCTTGCATATTCAAAAATTTTTCTTTAACTCGCTTCAAACGTGCCAGTTGCCTTAAAACTGTTTTTTCGTAGTTTAAACTGCCTGTAATCATTGCCTCTTTTTCATCCTCCCAATACTGAACCTTATCCAGGTATAAAAATTGAAAAGATGGAACATTGGCTTTTTCTGCCCACAATTTTGCTTCTTGCCAGTAGATAAGTGAAGTTTTATATATTTCTTCTGCTTTGTTTAGACTATCGATATTTTGTTCTTTCCACGGGTAGTTATAAAAAAACGCTTCTTTCTTGTCATAGCGAGATGCCAGAACTAAATGTTGTTCTACCATTTTCAAATTCAAGTGCATCAAAAAAAGATATCTATATTTCTCCCAGTCCCGCTCGTCT
Source organism: uncultured Treponema sp. (assembly GCA_963541705.1). Classification (GTDB taxonomy): domain Bacteria; phylum Spirochaetota; class Spirochaetia; order Treponematales; family Treponemataceae; genus Treponema_B. Next base: position 4,267 of record CAUTVN010000037.1, on the reverse strand, counting down.
TTTATGGTGGCAAGTGCATATAGCGGATTGCAAAAGTCTGCCTTTATTGCTTTTTCGAGATAGTATATATTTTCTAAAACGTCTGTAGAACCTTGTTTTAGATGAACATGATATAGTTTATAATACTGCTCTTTATACTTGACAAAGTAAGAATAAGATGGGCTTGCTAAAAAAGTAGCAACAAAGAATATAATTAAAAACAAAAAACACTTTCTCATTGTCCTAGGTTTCGGCAAATTAATAAAAAACATAAAGCATTTTTTGAAAACCCGCTTAGTAGAAAACATATTTAAATCATTCTATTTTTTTCGAAGCTGTGATTGCCTTTTCTTTGGTAGGATATAGTTGAAGAGAAGAAGATTGAACCCAGCCTGCATCTTTAAGTTCTACCCAAATAACTTTTTCGCCATTTTGCAGTTGCACCTGAATTGCTTCCACCTCAAAAACTTCTCCTGCCCTTGCGTGCGAAGAAGTTACTCCATCTTCATAAGGTGTGTCTTTAAAGGTGATATATGGCTCGATAACTAAAGCATATCGCGAAAAATCTTTTAGCGCAGTCTCTTGTGGTAGCGAAGCATCTTCTACCACATCTTCTTTTGAGCAACTTATCAATATTATTAGCATTAAAAAAAAGATATTAAAGCCCCGCCTGTTCATATTAAATTATTTGCCTCCAAAAACACCACTCGAAACGTTTTTTGTTCTCGGCAAAAAGAAAAAGAATATTTAATGAAATAGAATTGACATTTTTTTTTCTAAATAGTAACTTTATCTAAAAGAGGCTGTAATTATGAAGATTCTACAAGAATGATGGTGCTTCATAAAATATTGGTTTTTTGGAGCACAAGATTATTGGAGGAGTTCAGAGTATGAAAGAGATTGTAGAGAGATTGGCAAAGCATGTGGCGGATTTCGGTGTGATGTATGTAAAAATGCACAACTATCATTGGCATGTTTGTGGGTCAGACTTCCAAACAGCCCACGCAATGACAGAAGAATACTACGAAGAAATTGCAGAGTTTTTTGATTCAATTGCAGAGAGAATATTGCAACTTGGAGAGAAGGCTCCTGCTTCTCTAAAAGAATATTCAAGCCTTTCAGGCATAAAGGAAGAAGAAAAAAAGTGCTTTAACAGCATGGACGTAGCAGGTGCTATCAAGTCCGACTTTGAATACCTTTTGAAGGAATTGCACGTAACTCAAAAAATGGCAGGTGATGCAGGGGACTGCACAACGGATGGAATTATTTCGGGTATTATCGAAAAGTTAGAAAAATATGTTTGGATGTTAGGTGCAACCCTAAAGAAGTAGTTTCGCAAATATAAAATTTGTATTTATGGTCAGCCTTTTTTATGGGTATTGGAGGAGTCGTTGCAATCCATAAGAAGGGCTCGGCTTATTAAGCTATGTTTTTTTTTGATACGGTCAAATCAGGTCATCCTTTTAAAGACTTTGTTAATGTTGCAGGTAGTATAGAAGATCTTAAAGTTGCAGATTTCAAAGTATATGATGTAGATTTTTCTAGAACACGATTTATATCGTGTTTTTTTTCTAACGTTGAATTTGTTAGATGCAAGTTTGAAAAAGTCATTGTTCGTTCTTCGTTTTTTGAATTTTGCAAGTTTAGACATGTTTCAATAAATAATAGCGATGTTCAGTTTTCCTCATTTGCAGGTTCGCTTTTAGATTCGGTGGGTTTTCAAGATTCTGAGGTTATTAATACCAATTTTACAGGCGTAACTGCGACTAATGTGGATTTTAGCGATAGTGATCTTTCTTCTTCCAATTTTTGCTTTGCAATACTCAAGAATGTGAAGTTTAGCAACTGCAATTTAAACGGATCTGTTTTTATAAAAAATATAACAAGAGATTTAACTTTCAAGCAGTCCAACAAACCATATGCCATCTTTGATAGTTTTAATTAACATTAACCTATGAAAATATATTACTATCCTAATAAAAACAATATTAATACATACTTCATTGTAGAAGAAAGGGAAAAAGAAGGCATAATCATCGACCCAACAAATATTCAAAAACATTTTATTGAAAAAATTGAAACCTCTAAAATTGTGCTGAAAGGTTGTCTTGCAACCAATCAAAACATAGACATTATAGATAGTGGCATTGAGACTTTGCAGAAATTGTACGATTTTACTCTATGTTCTCCGCACACTCTAAGCATAAAAAGAAACTCTCGCTCTTCGAGTGTTGAACACTCAGTGTTTAATATTTCTTCTTTCAGAATAGATGCTTTTCCCATAAGGTTGCATAATAAAAGTGTTTGTATGTATAGAATAGGAAACGCATTATTTTCTGGTTTGGTTTTTTTAGATTGTCTTTTGCCATTAAACAAACCTCAAATACAAGAGAGATTTGAAAGAAAAAGACTAAACAACATTTTTTTTAGTATGCAAGAAAATACCACTCTTTTTAGCCTTTCAGGGCCTCCCACCACAATAAAAACCCTGAAATTCTATTGCCTATCAAAATAAACAATAGAACTTTCCAATTTCTTTGCTAACTTTTGGTAGCGCTTATATTTGCAAGGATTTTTAATATTTCGTCTCTCTTTGGATAGTCTGGCTTTTTTTGCAAAAGTTCTTTCCAAATAGATGTTGCCTCTGCATTGTTTCCTAAACTTATATAAAGTTTTCCAATTTCATAATAACTATCCCAAGAAGTTTTGTTTATAAGGAGCACTTTTCTATACTCTTCAATTGCTTTTTCTTTTTCTCCCGCAGATGTATAACTTTTTGCTAAATTATTATGAGCCATAATATTTTTAGGTTGTATTTTTGTGCTTTCCAAATAGTGAAATATCGACTTTTCATAGTCTTCTTTTAGTCCATAGAACTTACCCAAATTTGTATTGACTTCAAAGTTGTTTTTTTCTGTATTATACGCCATTAAAAGATGTTCTTCTGCTTTTGCAAGGTCTCCTTTTTCTAAATAAATATGCCCTACGTTAATTTGCGCTTTTACAAATTTTCTATTTTTACTAAAAGATTCCAAATATGCGACTATTGCCTCTTCATTTTTGCCGTTTTTTTCTAGTGCTAAAGCATAAGTATACAAAAAACGATAGTCATCTTTGTTTGCGTTTATACATTTTTTTGCATTTTCCAATGCCAGATCGTGTTTATTTAAATCTAACTGAACAGTTGCTAAGTTATAGAAAGTAACAGCTTCATTTTCTCCGTTGGAAATTGCTTGTAAAAAATATTTTTCTGCTGTCTTTGGATCTTTTGCATCTGCATAGACTTGGGCTATTTCTTTTAGAACTGTAACATTCGAAGGCTCCACTTTAAGCGCTTGGCTATAGTAGTCTATAGAAGACTTTGTGTTTTTTGAAGCTTTTGCAATACGAGCAAGCTCGATATACGCCTTAACATGTTGTGGCTTTATTGCGACTGCGGAGGTAAAAGCCCTAGAAGCAGCCATTTCGCGTCCTAGTTTTCTATTTGTTAGTCCTAAATTATAAAAAGCGGAGTCTGAACTGGGTTTTAGTTTTGTACTTTTTTCGAAACATGTTAGTGCTTTTTGAAACTCTTTTTTTTCATAATATTTCTTTCCCAGCTCATAATTATATTCATAATTATTTGGGTCGAGACGAGAGGCTACTTCGAGTTCTCTTAAAGAGATATCCTTTTTTTTAAGTGAGTCTGCAATATCTGAATAGACAAAGTGAGTTTTTGCATTTTTATCATCGTCTTTTATCGACTTTTGAATATAATTTTCTGCTGCTTCTGAAAGTGTACTGCCTGCATTTTTTTCAGTTTTTGCATTTGTATTTAGTGAATCTGCTATTTCTGCATACTTTTTACTAGAAAAGCCTTTTGCATCTCTTGGCATACTTGCATCAGCTTTAGAGAATAATTTTAGTGCATCATCTTTTTTTCCCGCATTCAATGCCGTCTTCCCATTTGCTACTAGATTTTCCACTTCTTTTAAAAGTTTCTCTCTTTCAGCTTGTTGGCGAGTAGCCTCTGCTCTAGCCAATAGCTCACTTTCAGCCTTTTTCCTTGCCAGTTCTTCTCTTTCTTTTTTTTCTTTTTCAGCCTTTTGACGAGCGGCTTCTTCTCTAGCCAATCTCTCGCTTTCAGCTTTTTTCCTTGCTATCTCTTCTCTTTCTTTTTTTTCTTTTTCAGCCTTTTGACGAGCGGCTTCTTCTCTAGCCAATCTCTCGCTTTCAGCTTTTTTCCTTGCTATCTCTTCTCTTTCTTTTTTTTCTTTTTCAGCCTTTTGACGAGCGGCTTCTTCTCTAG
>CAUTVN010000036.1:0-12254 GCA_963541705.1 uncultured Treponema sp. | reverse complement strand
TTGTTTGATTGAAAGAGCCTTGCGTAAGTTGCAATAAGACTTAAAAAAAGGCAAATTAAAGCCAAAAGCGAAATCCCATTGCAAGATTGCCTTCTATAGCCGAAAGACCTGCGCTACCACGCGAAAACTGTGCTATAATTTCGTCTTTTCGTCTATCGACTACTGTTGTTTCCCCACTTTTGTGGTTAAAGAAAACAAAACCCAAACCGCCGTAAATTGAAAATCTAGAGTTCAGTTTATATTCTAGCAAAAAATTCGTTTTAAGAGCAAAGCCTGGAAGGCGGAATGTGTCGAAATATGTCTTTTTTGTGTCGAAATGAATATCTTTGGCATACACAACTAAAAACGGAGAGAAAAGAAGGTCAAACTTTAATTCCCATGTTTTTATAATTGTTAGGGTTGCATCTAGAGCAACAAAGGGCAAAAAAGACTTTTTTTCATATTCGACACCGCCTCCATTGTACCCTACTTTTGGCCAAGAAGGCTTCCACTCGATGGAGCCGTCTTCCCCTTCATATTGGGTATATCCATTTTTTGCATGCCACTTTATGTGAGAAAAATAAAAACCAATAATTGGTTCCAAAGAAAATGAGATTTTGCCACTCTCTTTGTTAGGCAATAAATTAAACATAAAACCTATTTTTTCAGAGGATGAAAAATGCTCTTTTAGAAAGGCATCGTGCATAGAAAACAATACTTTAACAGAATTCCGTCCCATATAGTCCGAGTCTTTCATACTTCCAACCAATTGCGGAAAACCTAGAGAGGAGAGGTGTGAGAAATGAATATATTTGCCGTAGATATCGAGCCCTAAGTCAACAGACGTAGCCCCCAATAGTTGCCACTGCAAAAGGCTTATAAGCGCTCCATCTTTTAGAACTTTTTCTCTATGTTCTCCTATTTTTGTATTTATTCCAAAAGAAAAAGAAACGTCAGCTTTTGCATAGAGAAAAATGCTACAAAAAGAAAAGAGCAAGCTTAAAAAGATAGCTTTAATTTTCAACATAACGCACACATTATGCAAAATTATTAATTTTTTTTCTAGTAAAGGCTAGGAAGCTTGTTTTAAGGGCGCCAAATTGGCTTAAATTGAAAGTCTATTGACTAAAATAGTGTGGAAGGAGCGTTAAAAATAAACTTGGAACAATACTATTCTTGTTTTATTAAATTAAAATAAAAAAACAGTGGCTGAACAAAAAGGTTCCATTTACATAAGCCACAAAATGTGCTATAGTGTTCGCCTGTAATGCATGTAATGTCTATATTGTTCCTACTCTTTTGGCAAACGTGCAAAATATTTTTATGGAGGCTTAAAAATGAAGGATTTTAAGCGTATATTTTTGGTAGCAAGTCTTTGCTCGGTGGTTGCTCTTTTGTTTGTCAGTTGTGGTCCAAAACCTATGAAGCTCGATGCGAATCAGCAGAAAATGTATGATGCAATGATTGAGAGCTTAGAACAGGCCTCTGCTAGTGGGGAAATTAGTGCAGATGAGATTAAGAAAGGAGTAGACCTTCAGAATGCAGCTCTTAAGAGGCAGGGTTTCGGTTTTAAGATTCATGACAAAAAAGCAGGGAAAAGCCTTCCAAAGGGCACTAAAAAAGATGCACTAAAAAAGAGATTTATCCCTGTTAAGGCTTAAAAATTAGCCTAAAAAGAGTATATCTTAATCTTTAAGATATACTCTTTTTTTACATTGTATTAAATTGCACCTGCTTTTTTGAAATGCTTGTTGAGAAATTTTATTGCAACAAACGCGCCGACGCAAGCAAGAACAAAAGTGAAGCTTCCAAAGCAGATAGTATAAGGCACCGAAAAATAAGACACTGCCCTTTTAATTTGCGCTTCTGTCATCTTCCACTTTGCTGCCCTTTCTACAAAGGATACTGTTCCAAACAACAGTATGGGTAGAACTGTTCCTAAAAAATCGGATAGGGCAAACACCCCATACCCTAAAATAATTCTTCCTTTGCTCTCATAATTTCCAATGATAATATCACAAACAACTCCACCCAAACTCGAAAATATTGCATGAGGCATATGCCCGCCAGATAGGGCAAAAAGTCCTAAAAGTATTCCTGATATAGTAAACACTCCCATCTTTTTTATCTTCACACCCATCAATAAATAGACGATTGCCACCACCATAAATGCTATGCCTGACGCAATAAAGCCACCAATCACCGTTGTTGCCAAAGCAAATGCCACCGCCATATAAATGACAATGCTTATTGCATTAAAAATGCCAATCGTAATAAAATCACGCCCATTTAACTTCTTCCTCATAAATTAGCCTCCCACATATGTTTTTTGTAATATTACCACACTGACAATAGCAAAAAGACCGATTGCTATTGTAATTAAGTCAATTAACTTGAATTTGAGATCGACAATCGTTACCCTCTTTTCTTCGCTATCAAGACCTCTTATTAGCGCTGAGGCTGAAAGCTCATCAGAAACTTTAATCATCCTCATCAAGAGAGGAATGAGAGTATATGTGGAATACTTTATGGGGTGTAAAATAATAAACAAATTGCTTTTTATCACTCCTCTCATCCTCATATTTTCTTTCAACGCCTTTATTTCATACCTCATTGTCGGTGCAAACCTTAGTAACACACTAAATGAGACGCTTATGCTCCTTGGAATTTTCATCTTATTTAACGCTTCAATCATTTCACTGATTGTTGTTGTTTTTGTTATATAAGTTCCAAACATAGCTATCAAAGTCATTCTTGATAAAAAAAATATCACCATATAAATTGCAAAAACAAAGTTATAATCACTTATTTTTGCCATTCCATACTCTAGTCCCAAAAGAAGTGAAAAGAAAACTAAAAAAGCCACTGCCTTCTTATAAAGACCACTATATATGTATAGCAGAAATGAAAATAACAATATTACAAAAAGCAGTATTGTATCGCTAATAAAAAAGCTAATAAATCCAATAATAGGAATGAGCGTAAGCTTTATTCTTGGATCAATGGTTCTAACATCATTCAAAAATATACCCTCCCATCATTTTCTCTAAAATTAAAGATTTATTTTCTTCTCTCATTTCTATACTCTCTTTAATTTTTCCATCTTCCATCACCCAAACAGAGCTCACTGTATCTGCCAAAAATTCAAAATCATGACTTATAATTAAAACTGTTATTCCATTTTGTATTTGTTTTTTGATTAAAGTAGAAACAGCAATCATAGACTCTCTATCACAACCCGATGTCGGCTCATCATATAAAAAGATTTTGGCATTTTTCATCATACCACAAGCAATAGTAAGTCTTTGTTTTTCACCTCTTGATAAGGCAAATGGATGTTTTGCTATATGTTTTTCAAGACCTAAATCCTGCAATATAGAACGTGCCTTATCCTCATTTCTTTCTTTTTCACACACAGGTAAGCCCAGTAGCATCTCATCAAGCACACTTTCTGCAAACAACTGATAATCAGAATCCTGAAATACGAAATAGGATGTTTTCATTAACTCCTTATTGTTTAAAAGTTTATCTTTACCATCTAAAAGTCTGCCCTCTTTCAATTTTTCTATTCCTGAAATGATTCTTGCAAAAGTGGTTTTCCCATTCCCATTCACTCCCACCATACCGACCGATAAGCCTTTGTATATCTTAAAATCAAGATTTTTCAAAACATATTGATTTTGTTTATGTCGTGAACAGTTTTTATAATAAAAGCCTAAATCTTCACCTTTTAACATTATTGCATTGTCATTTTGACTGACTTTGCTTTGACCTATTTTGCACTTTTTCAAATCAAAAAGCCTCATAGCATTGTTATCCAAATATGCTTTTGAAAATGACAAAGCTTCCTCACTACTAACATCTATTTCAACTCTTCCATCTTTTATCAAAATAAACCTATCAAAGAGCGATCTTGCGTAATATAGACGATGTTCTATTAATAGAACTGTCGCCCCCGTCGCCTTTAATTTCTTCAAAACCTTGTATAAATCAAAAGTAGCTTTCATATCTAAATTTGCAGAAGGTTCATCCAATATCAAAACTTTTGGTTTCATAGCATATATGCTTGCAATAGCTATTTTTTGTTTTTGTCCGCTGGATAATTCAAAAACTGATTTTCCTTTTAGTTCATCTATGTTAAGCTCTTTATATACTTTAAAAACTCTCTGCTTAATCTCATCTTTTGTTTTACAAATAGTCTGCAGTCCAAACGCTATCTCCTCATCTGTAGTAGTGGTGAAAAATTGACTTCTTGGATCTTGAAATACTGTTCCTACAAGATGCCCAATTTCGTGCAACAACATGTTACTTATATCTTTTCCGTCCACCTGCACTTTACCTTGCATTTTCCCATTGTAATAATGTGGAATAAGCCCGTTAATAGTGCTACCAAGCGTACTTTTCCCGCTACCGCTTTTTCCTGAAATTAAAACAAATTCACCCCTCGCAACTTCAAGATTTATATTATTAAGTGCGATTTTTCCATCTTCCCACCAATAAGAAACATTTTTAAGCGCTATCAAACCTACACCTCGTATTGTGCTTTACATAGTTTTGTGTAGTACCCATTTTTCTCTAAAAGTTCCTTGTGCCCTCCTTTTTCAAGCAGTTCTCCTTTTTGGAACACAAGAATTTGGTCTGCTTTTTGAATTGTCCTTAAATGATGAGCAATCACAAGAACTGTTCTGTTCTTTGCAAGCTCTGTGATGGCATCTTGTATTAGAGATTCGTTGACAGGGTCAACATTACTTGTCATCTCATCAAGAATTAAAATTGGAGCATCTTTCAAAAAGGCTCTTGCAATGGATATTCTCTGCCTTTGTCCACCCGACAATATTCCGCCCCCCTCTCCAATATCTGTTTCATAACCTTTGGGCAAACTCATAATAAAATCATGGATTCGGGCTTTCTTTGCAACTTCGATAATTTCTTCTTTTGTTGCACCTTTTTTGCCTACTCTGATGTTTTCTTCAATGGTATCATCAAATAGCTGGACATTTTGCATTACGATACTTATACGATCTAAAAGTTCGTCATAAGGGATATCTCTAATATCCACACCACCAAGTGTGATTTTCCCTCGTTGCACATCAAAAAATCTTAAAAGCAAGTGGGTTATAGTAGTTTTGCCACTTCCTGACTCTCCAACCAGTGCGGTCATTGTTTGCTCCTCAATCTCAAAACTTAAATTTTCCATTTTAAAATCATTTTCTTCATAGGAAAATTTAACCTGTTCAAAAGCAATGTTATTTTGCTTCGGAGCAATACCGTCAACCTTATCTGCTATCACATCTGCATATAAAATTCCCCTAAGTCTTTCATAGCTATCTACAGCTGAAACATAATACATATAATGCCCTTCCATAGAGGCAAATGGCTTATAAAATTCCTTTGAGATAACGGCAAAGATGATAAAATCAAATACTTCCAAATTGCCGTGTATTACAAATACAACTGCCGATAAAAGAAGTAATAAGTATCCTATGTCCAGCAAAAAACCAAATAGTGATAATTGTTTTGCCTTAAATCTTGAAGCCGCCTTACTTGTCTCTCCGAATTTCTTTGTCTTCAATGCCATCTCGCTGTCCAAACTTTTATTATTGGAAAAACTCTTTAGTACCGGTATACCTCTAACATATTGAACAAATAAACTGACCATATCTAAAAGAGCGGAGTTGTTCTGATTTTCAATCCTCTTTGACTTTTTAATAGTCATAGCCAAAAATGCAAGCGCAATAGGAACAGACGCCACCATTATCAGCGCCAACTTTATATCAACACTCGCAAGACCTATGAATACCACCAATGCTATTAAAAAATCGCCACACATCCGTGACCACATATGCCCTACAACAAGAGACATATTATCAACATCTTTATGCAAAATGGTATTTATTTCTCCAAGTCTTTCTTTGGTATAAAATCCTAAACTGAATTTTTTCAACTTAATAATCATTCTCTCTCTAATCTGCTGAACAATGCAAAATCCTGCACTGTGCTTTTTCATATCTGCAACCATGTTGCAAATACCTTTAAATACAACAAGCAAAGAGATCATAATAAAGTACTTATATAGGCTTTCTATGCTTTTTCCATCAAATACCTGAAACATCATAGAAAAGACAATAACAATCATCGCTATAGAACTCACTCCATAAAAAGCAAAGAATATACTTGATATAAATAAATCTCTTTTGCCACTGTTTGTGAGTAGTTTTAATATTTCCCTAACCATTTTCTTTTACAACCTCTTTCAAATTCCATCTATCAACTTTGTTTTGTGCTTCTACCATTTCGCGATAAACATCACATCGCCTCATAAGCTCTTCATGACTTCCTGTATCAAGAACCTGCCCCCTGTCCATAACAATAATTTGATCCGAATTGGTAATTGTATTTAGGTGATGAGCGATTGTAATAACCGTTTTATCTTTGCTTAAATTATCTATCGCTTCACATATTAACTTTTCATTTTCACTGTCAACCGCCGCCATTGCTTCATCCAATATCAAAATAGGTGCATTTTTCACCATCATTCTCGCAATGGAAATTCGCTGTTTTTCGCCACCTGATAGCCTACCCCCCATCTCCCCTACTCTTGTATCGTATCCATTTGGCAAAGCAGAGATAAAGTCATGACAGCAGGCTTTTTTTGCAGCTTCTATCACTTCTTCTTTTGTTGCACCGACTTTACCAATTGCTATATTTTCAAAAATACTTAAATCAAAAAGAATAACCTCCTCTTGAACACTGCCGATAAGTTCTGAAATATTTTCCTGGCTGTATTCCTTTATGTCTTTTCCATTTATCTTTATTTGTCCACTGTATGTATCCCAAAATCCCATAAGCAAATTAGAGAGCGTACTTTTTCCACAGCCACTCGCTCCAACAAAGGCATTTAAGCTGTTTTTTCTAAAAGTAAGATTGATGTCTTTTAATCTAAAACTATCTTTTTCATATGCAAAGTTTACATTTTTAAATTCTATATCTCCAAATTCTAAGCCTTGTTTTGCTTTCTTATTTTGCAATGGGACAGTTAAAACTTTTCCTATTCCCTTCAAGGCTTCCTTAAACACAATGGAAAAATGTTGCAAAGTCGCTGTCTTACTTATAGATGCAGTAAATGCAGATGAGAGAATAATAGACAGAATGAAATTAGGTGTTGTAATCTTTCCTTGATAAAGAAATACACTGCCTAAAATCATAACAATGACCACACCTATTTCCATAAATATATCAATCAAACCCATTGGAATGCTCACTGCTCCCATACTCTTTTTCACCCAATAAACATATTCTCTTGCAGTCTTTAATGTTCTTTCGCTCATCTCCTCTTCTTTCGCAAAAGCCTTAACAACAGAAATATTTTTTACATATTCCATCATCTCTTCTCGCATCTTACTTTCATGGCTAAAATAAATAGCAAAGTTTTTATTCATTGTTTTTTGAGATAGAACTCTTACCAAATACATAAACGGAACACCTGCAATCATCCCAACTGAAAGACGCCAGTCTAAAAAAAACATTGCAACAAAAATGATAGCTGGAAGAAGCGTAACCGACATTATTTGGGGAAGTCCATGAGCTAAGTAAATCTCAACCTGTTCAACATCATGCTGCATAATATTGGTAAGCTCTCCAGTATTATGTTCTTTGAAAAATCCCAAGCTAAGACTTTTCAAATGATTTATGATACTAAGTCTAAGTTCCGTCAACTTTTCATAAGCCTTTTCGTGCGAAATCTTCGTTGAAAAATAATAGAATACTCCTTTAAGCACAAATGACATAGACATTGCAAAAAAAATATACTTCACCTTCTCTATTTCTAAATTCTTTTCAAATAAAAAGCTGATTAAATAAACCAGTAGTACTTGCGGTATTAATTCAAACACTATTTTTAATGCTAATGTGATATTAGACACAGTATTTTTACCAATCACTCTTTTTCTTAATTCCTTTTCAGTCATAGCAACCTCTCAATTCAAAATTGAATAATATTGAATTTTAATTTAGTTTTAGTTTCTAAAAAAAGCTTTGCATTAACAATGCAAAGCCTTTTAGTAGATAAAAATTATAGTGATTCTACTCCGGTATAATAACATTTAGCCATTAGCTTTAACATATTTTCAGCCCATTCTCTACCCTTATAATGCCTTGCTATCTCAAGAAGTCCCTCAGTAAAATTACTTGCTAAAATATGTGCAAGCATTGGATCATACTTGTCTTTTGCTTGTCTTTTAAGGCTTATTTCTATATGTTTTTGCATTTGACCAATCAATTCAGATTTTGCCCTTTCATGCCTTGTGCCAGAGCTTTTGTCCATTAGAATAATTAGTTTTTTGCGTTCTTTTAGTAACTCGTGAATATATTTTTCTCCTACTTCATCAAATCTTTCGGACGCACTGCCTTCTTCTAATGCTTCTTCCTCATCAAAAGCCGAACTAAAGTTCAGATATATGGAGTCTATTACTGCATCAAATAGTTCTTCTTTATTTTTAAAATAAGTATAAATAAGCGCAACAGGGATATCTGCCTCACCTGCTATATCTGTTAGCTTGGCTCCTCTATAATCTTTTTCATAAAAAATATTCTCTGCTGCTTCGAGTATTCTATTTTTGACTTCCTCTTTTAATACTTGTGCCACAATCTCTCTCCGTTTATAAAACTAAATAGTCATTTAATAATAAACTTATATTCAATATTTGTCAAGAAAGCTTTAATTACACAATAAAAGGATCCCTATGTTTTTATATATCCGCCATCATCATATCATAGTGAGGCTTATGATCCATTTTAATAAATATTTCCTTAAAAACATTTTTATATCGTGTAGTAGCATCTGTATAACTGTCTATATAAAAATCATCGGGAATAGAGTGAGAGCCCTCATTAATCCAACTGATTAAAGATCGACATACCATCTTATCTTCTATTGTATCAAAGGCATCGATAATTTTTTCATTGATGCCCCTTCCCAATATATTAAAATAATTTTCAAGAATTCGTCTCATAGTATTTTGTATATTAACTGAAGATGCATTTCTATCCGTTTTTAGTTCTTGCCATAAAAGTTGATAAGAAGTTTGGATAGGATTTTTCTTTCCACAAGCCATTACTGACGTTGCATCATCATCTTTTCTGATAATCCAATAATTCACATCCTTCACTTCTTTTGTTCTTAGATCAATAAATGAAGCCTCTTTATGAAAGAAAACATTATGCGTAAGAATGAAAATCTGTTTAACAGATGATTTGTTCTCACGAATTTCTTTAATCAATGATTTTACCATCGAACTTACTATATAAAGCACGGTACTATCGAGACTGGATATTGGATCATCTAAAACTAAAATCTTCTCTTTGGACACTTTAGTTGCATCCATTGAGCCTTTAGCAAACTGAAAAAAATATAAAAACGATATAAAAGTTTCTTCACCTTCACTTAACGTGTTTGTAGCAAGAGTTCCATCCATTCTCTGTATCTGATAGCAATTCGCTTTTGTAGTTGACGGAACAATTTGAAAATTCGTAAAGCCGTATGCTTTAAGTGAACGATTTATTTCATCAACTGTGGGTTGAACGCTCGTAATGTTCTTTTCTGCTTCTAAAATTTTATTTTGCAACTCATCCAATTGTTGTTTACAAGTAGAAATATCTTTTTGAATTGCTTGTTTTGCTTTGTTAAAATCATGTAACTCATTAAGATAATTTTGTATTAAAACTTTACTCTCACCTATTAAAAACTTCCAAATATCATCAACCAATTTTTTCTTTTCATTAGTATGGTTATTAACCATTGCGTTATGATCAAGAATATGTGTATTAACATTCAAAATCATAGTTAATAAATCATTTAGTTTTTTTTGACTTCCTGTCAGCTCTAATTTTTTACTTGCTTCTTTTTCTTTAGAAGACATGTCATCCAATGTTTTTCTTAATGCCAATTTCAATACTTCTAACAAATTATTGTATTTTGAAACATCCAACTCTCCAATACTGATTACAAAATCGTTTTCAACAACACTTGCAAACTTCTTAATTAATTCCTGCGATGTGTTTTGATATTTTTCAATTAATTCTTTTATGGATTGTATATCATTTTCGTATTCACCGCTAAAAAAAGTGTTTAGTTGTTGTTCTAAATTTTCTCTAATAATCTTCTGCTGACAAAAAGGACATATATCACTATCTTTAATATACGAACGACCTTGATTAACCCAATCTGCGTTATCAAGATGTTTTATAAGTTTAGAAATAGGAACATCTTGATTACCCACTACTAGTTTTGTCCAAATCGAGTCATTTTCTATTTCTGTAAGTTTCAAAATCAAACCGTCAATAGATATATCAATAGCAGGATAAGTTTCTATTTTTTTTGCAAACAAAGTATTGGAACGTTTCTTCAACGATTCTCTTATCTTACTTGAAGAATGTTGCGACTCTTTAGTTTCACTCGAAGAAAGAGATTGATTATATCTATCGATCACTTCATCTCTAAATTTTTCTTTTTTATTTCTAAAACCACTAAAGGCTTCTTGAAAATCTTCTTCATTTTGTTTTAGGATTCTATCCCATACAATCTCCTTAAATTCTTTTTTTAGCTTTTGTTCTTCTTGTTCTTTATCTTTTAAGCTCATGGTTCGCGTTGCGTAATCCGCTTGTTTTTCATCTCGTCCCTTTTTTATTTCATCAAGTGCATTTAGTTCTTCAATCGTAGCGTTACCTAATGTAAATATCCCCTCTATATCTTCCTTAAAATTACGATTGCGAAAATCTCTATTATAAACTGCGATGTCAAAAGGAGTATTATTTTCCCAATTAATCGAACACCTAGAATATTTTGGTTCAGTTTGTTTAGACATAAAGTTACTGATTGTAGACTTTCCACTACCATTAGCACCATAGAAGAAATTGATTTTTGGCAATTATCAATGATAATACCGTCTGACGGATATGTAGCACATTCTTTCATACAAATCGACTTCATCATATCTATAACATCCTTTAATTTTTCGATACTATATTGTATATATACTTATAATCCCCTAATTTTAGTCTAATATAAAACTAGGAGATATAAACAATTTTTTATAGCATTTCACTTATATTCTTTATAGGGAATATTCTTGTTTCAGATTTTTTCAAAATACTTTAAGCCACATCACAAAGTTACAAAAAAGGCAACATAAACAATGTTTATGTTGCCCACTCTAATCATATTTTTAATAGCTTTATTCCCACTCTATTGTCGAAGGCGGTTTTGAACTCATGTCGTATACAACGCGAGTGATCTCTGGAACGTTCTCTTCAATCTTCTTTATAGCCTCGCTATAAACACCCATGGGCAAAAACGCAGAGTCAGCACAAACAAAATCATCTGTTTTCACAGCTCGCAAAGCGAGTGTATAGCCATAAGTGCGCTCGCCATTTCTCACCCCAACAGTACGCATATCAGTTAGAACAGCAAAATATTGCGTAACCTCTCTTATATCCACATATCTCTCCACAGCAAATCGCCAAATCTCATCAGCCTTTTGCAATATTCCAACCTTCTCTTCTGTAACCTCGCCGATCACCCTAACAGCCAGACCAGGACCTGGAAATGGCTGGCGGTATACAATGCAAGGAGGTAGACCTAGCAGTTCCCCTATTTTTCTCACTTCTTCCTTAAACAAATTTCTAAAAGGCTCCACAATGCCCTTAAAGTCAATCACATTGGGCAATCCCCCAACATTATGATGACTTTTCACCAGTTTTCCATTCTTTAGTGCACCACTTTCCACCACGTCGGCATATATTGTTCCTTGTGCCAAAAAATCAACGTCGCCAATTTCTCTAGCTTTCTCTTCAAACACTCTTATATAAGTCTCACCAATAACACGTCTTTTTTGCTCCGGATCAACCACTCCTTTTAAGGCATTAAAAAAACGCTTTGACGCATCAATATGAATAAACTCAAAACCTTTATTTTCAAAACGCTCTATAATTTCATCACTTTCACCTTTGCGCATCAGCCCCGTGTCGACAAATACACAAGTAAGCCTCTTTCCTATCACACGGTATAAAAGATGCGAGAGAACAGTAGAGTCCACTCCGCCAGATAAGGCCAAAAGAACTTTTTTGTCTCTCACTGTCTCGTCGATTTGTTTCATTATTTCTGGAACTACAACCTCTGCTTTCCACAAAGGTTTTGCATGGCATATGTCAAATAAGAAATATGTAAACATATCCCTCTTAAGAGACGAGAGCAAATTCATAAGGCTAAACTGAAAAGC
>CAUTVN010000035.1:0-12345 GCA_963541705.1 uncultured Treponema sp. | reverse complement strand
GTTTGATATGAAAAGTCTCAAACAAAGGCTCATCGTCTATGAATTTGTCTATTTGTTTAATTTTAATTTTGCTATCCATAGCATCTGGCAATTTTTCAATGTCTTTTATTACATATCCTACCATCTTTTTTTTGCCAAAACTGGCTAGCACTCGCCTGCCTTCTCCGCTTAAGGTGTCGTCTATATTTAGATACGTAAACTCGCGTTCTACGGGAATATTAAACACAACATTTAGATATTTTGCCATTTGTTTTTTTTAAGTTCACCACCCAATTCCAAACTATGTCATTTTTATAAAATTCTATTTTTTATAAAACATCTAACTCAGCCATTTTTGCACGAAAGAATTTTAAGTCGTCCCATGCAGGTCTTTTCAAGTTTTCATCTCTAAGCAATGCACTTGGATGATATGTTGCAATAGTTGGAATTAAAGAGCCGTCTGCACTGGAATATTGAAAAAGTTTTCCGTGAAGGTGAGAGATGCCTTCGGATGTTTTTAGCATTGCTTTTAGCGCTACTGTTCCTAAAATTAAAATCATTTTTGGTCTTAAAAGCCGTATTTGTTCACTTAGAAAATGAGAGCAACATTCTATTTCGCTACTTTGTGGGTTTCTATTGTTTGCAGGACGGCACTTTACCATATTGGCGATAAAACAATTAGTTGTGCGAGAAAGCCCTATTGCCATCAGCATTTTGTCTAGCAGTTTTCCAGATGCCCCTACGAACGGCAAACCTTGAGCGTCTTCGTCCGCTCCAGGGGCTTCGCCAATCACTAAAATAGGAGGTGGGCTAAATTTCCCATCTACATTTTTAGGTCCGTCCCCAAAGACTGTGTTTGTTCTACTTTTGCAAAGAGGGCAGAGCGTACAAACTGAAACGTCTTTCTTGATTTCTTCTAAAGAAGAATAGATTTTTTCATTTTGCCCCTCCTTTGCCCCTTCTTTTTCTACTCTTTTTTGCGCAAAATCTTCCATTATGTTGGAAGATATATCGTCCTCTTTAAGGGCTGGGCTCTCCTCGCCGTCGTCAATAAAAGATGGCCAGCTCTCAAGATTTCTAAAACCGTCCATTGCGTCGAGTGCTGTTCTAAAAAATGTATATAAAGTCTCTTTTTCTTTTGCTTTCATAAAACATAAGCCAAACTTCAAATTTACTACAGTTTATTTTCCAAAAAATTCATAATCTTTGTGTAATATGCGTCCATGTTCACATACTTTGCTTCTGTGTGGTTGGCTCCCCTAACAATATATAGGTCTTTGACGCCAGGATGAGCTTTATAAAGATCGTAAGCCATAGCTACGGGCACAAAGTCATCCGACGTTGTGTGGATGAAAAGAGTTGGAGTTCTAGAGTTTTTGACAGCTTTCAAGACAGAGGCGTTTTTTATGCTATAGCCGGCTTTAATGCGTCCCATAATGTCTGCCATATCTAAAACTGGAAACGTTGGCAAGCCAAAGCGGTTTTTAAGCTCGTTTGCAAAAATATCCCACACACTTGCATAGCCACAGTCCGAAACAATTGCACGCACATTTTCTGGTAGTGAAAGTCCTGAAGCAAAAAGAACAGTTGCACTGCCCATAGACGTGCCGTGATATACTATTTTTGCGTTTTTATTTTTCTTTACTATATGTTCTGTCCAAAGGAAAAGGTCGTCTTTGTCAAGCTCTCCCATTCCAATATAACGCCCTTCGCTCTCTCCGTGTGCTCTAAGGCTGATGGTGAGTGCGTTAAAACCTCTTTTGTAGAAATGTCTCGCAATTTTTTGCGAAGACGTTTCGGACGACTGATAGCCGTGTACCACAATCACCCAATTATCAGAAGGGTAGGCTTGCAAAAACTCGTGACCTTTCAGAGTCAAACCGTCTTTTGAAGAAATTGAGACTTCCTGTGTTCTATTGGCAATTTCCTTTAGCCACGCTTCGCAAAGAGCGGAGTCAAACTTTCGGGCAGTGGCGATTTTCACCTCCAAGTCTTTAGAAAGCTCTTCGTAGCCTTCTGCATTCTTTTGCGCAGTTGCACCTCCCGAATCTCGCTCTCCGCCTCCTTTATTTGGCACTAAGGCAAACTCTATAAAATATGTACCAATTCCATAGGTCAAAACTACCAAAAGCAATGGAATTTCTATTGCTAAATGTATAATAGTCCTTAAAACTTTTTTATTT
The DNA here is from genome assembly GCA_963541705.1 of uncultured Treponema sp. Lineage (GTDB taxonomy): Bacteria > Spirochaetota > Spirochaetia > Treponematales > Treponemataceae > Treponema_B. The sequence continues at coordinate 10,183 of CAUTVN010000035.1, read as the reverse complement.
TTTATCATGTGTAAATCCTTATGTTTTTTCTTTATGCAAAGCAATTATTGTTTTCCCTTTTTGCTAAAGCCCAAAACCCTAGCTTCTGGCTCTACACAAAGACTGTCCAATTTTCCGTTTTTTAGATAGTGATAGCCCAAACCTGCTACCATTGCTGCATTGTCTGTGCATAAGTTTAGAGGCGGAAAAAGACAATTGAGTCCTTTTATTTCGGCAAGTTTTGCGCGCAAATATGAATTTGCTGCAACACCGCCTCCTGCGACCAAAGTTGAGAGATGGGTGTCTTCTAAAGCCCTCAAGATTGAGCGAAGCAAAATCTTTATTGCTGTGTGTTGAAAAGCCGCACAAATATTTTCGGGTGTTTTTTCATATTTAGGGTTCCAAAAAGTGTCTATTTGGTTGATGCAGGCGGTTTTAAGCCCAGAATATGAAACGTCATATTCATGCCCTGCCCCGTGTATTACCGGCATAGGAAAGTTTGCAGATTTCCTATCTCCTTTTTTTGCCCGTTCGTCTATGATTACGCCTCCTGGATAGCCCAGATTATGATATTTTGCAACTTTGTCAAATGCCTCGCCCGGAGCGTCGTCTATCGTAGTGCCCAACACTTCGATTGTGTCAAAATCTAGCACTTTGCAGATTATGCAGTGTCCACCAGAAACTAAGAGTCCTAAGTATGGATAGTCTACGTCAAAACTTAAATGAGTTGCATAAAGGTGGGCTAGCATGTGGTTGATTGCAACAAATGGTTTTTTTAAAACAAGGCTTAGCGTTTTGCCAAAGGTGAGCCCTACGAGAAGAGAGCCCATAAGCCCTGGTCTATTCGTTGTGGCGATGCCGTCTATTTCTTTTAGGGAAACATTGGCGTCGGCGAGTGCTTGTTTTGCTACAGGCAAGATAAATTCGATGTGTTTTCTGCTGGCAATTTCGGGCACCACGCCTTTATATATTTGGTGAAAAGGAATTTGAGTGGCAACCACATTGCTCAATATCTTCTTCCCGTCTTCTACAATAGAAACTGCCGTTTCGTCACAAGACGATTCTATACCAAGAACTAACATATGCGATTGCCATTCTATCAATTAATTTGAAAATTAACTAGATGGGTTTGCGTAGATTTGTTGTTTTCTCTTTATCGTGCAAACAAATATCCGTTTTGGGTGTGCAACCTTATGTGTTTCGTCTGTAAAAACTGTTCAGTTTAGGACTTTGAAACTGAACACTTTCGGGGCTCGTTACCGATCGGTTTTGGGGGGTGATACTCTGCAGTTTAGGGCTCGCTAACTGATCTGTTTTGAGGTTGAAAACTGAACGGTTTTGCCCCTGTACCCTAGTTAGCGGATAGGTTGTCCTCTAGTTAGGGGATGGGAAGTCGTCTAGTTAGCGGATGGGGTGCAATCTAGGTAGTGTGTGGAGTTTGTTACTGTGCTAAAATATGAGCTTTGGTCTCTTGTTGAAGAGAGAAAAGAAATGTTGTGCTCGAATATTTGACAATACATATAAATAAGTTATATACTAAAGCGGGAATAGTTTCAATCATTTTTGGAGGGTTGTATGGAAAAGGAAATTTTGAGGCAAGATGTTGATAAAAACTTGACGTGGGACTTATCTCAACTTTTTGCAAGCGATGAAGAGTGCATAAAGGCGTTTGAGGCAACACTAGAGGATGCACGCCAATTCAAAAACAGGTATGATGGAAAAATAAAATGTGCAAAAGATGTCATCTCTTGCATGAAGGACTATAGGGTTCTTTATGAAAAGCTAGATATAATAGGAAATTATGTTTTTTTAGGCATTGAAACAGACTATACAGATGCAAAGAAATTGGATTTAATGAATAAGGGTTCTGCTTTTCAGGGGGAGGTGTCGGGGATTCTTTCTTTTTTAGATAGTCAGCTATCTCTTTTGAGCGACGATGTCCTAAACGATGTTGTGAAAAGCTCACCCGATGATGTTGTGTATATTAAAGACATACTTAAAAATAAGCCACATCAACTAGAGCCCAAAGTTGAAGAGACTTTGGCTTATTTATCGCCTGTGTTGCATAATACCCACTCTATATACGGTGCTGCAATAAATAGCGACCTTTCCTATCCGCCTTTTAAGGTGGACGGAAAGGAGATTCCACTCACATTTACAGGTTTTGAAGGAGCTTTAGAATACGAGGTGGATACTCCCAAAAGACGCGCTGCTTACGAGGCATTTTATAAAGGCTTGAAGGCTTACGAAAACGTCCTTGCAACAAACTACGAGTCTCAGATGATTCAACAAAAAATTATGGCAGGTATGCGTGGCTATAAAAATGTGTTTGAATATTTGCTGAATGGGCAAAATGTAACATTCGATATGTACAACAGGCAAATAGACATCATCTTTGAACGTCTAGCTCCGCATATGCGTCGCTATGCTAAATTGATTCAAAAGATTTATGGGCTCGACAAAATGACATTTGCAGACTTAAAGTTGCCAATTGACCCAACATATAAGGAAGAAATTACTCTCGAAAGTGCAAAAAAAGATATTTTGGGCGCTATTAGCATTATGGGAGAGGAATATTGCAATTTTGTGAAAGAGACGTTGGAAAATAGGCGAGTTGACTATGTGCAAAACAAAGGAAAGGCATCGGGAGCGTTTTGTTCTTCTCCATATCACAAAGGCGCCTTTATTTTAATGAGCTGGGCAGGGGTGATGGCAGATGTCTATACTCTAGCGCACGAGTTAGGTCATGCAGGACATTTTTGGCTCGCTGGTAAGAATTGCAATGTGATTGATGCGGATGAGGTTTCAACATACTTTGTAGAGTCTCCTTCTACAATGCATGAGTTGCTTCTTTCAAACTATCTAATGAAAAATGCAAAAGATGATAGAACAAAGAGGATGGCGCTTTCGCTCCTTGTTTCTAACACATACTATCATAACTTTGTAACCCATCTTTTGGAAGGACACTTTCAGCGAAAGCTATATCACTTAGTGCAAAAAGGCGAATCTGTGGCATCTCGCCTGACAGAGTTGAAACTAGAGACATTGCGCGACTTCTGGGGCGATGCTGTGGAAGTGCCAGACTATGCAGGGCTTACTTGGATGAGGCAGGGACACTATTATATGGGACTATATTCTTATACGTATAGTGCAGGATTGACTGTTTCCACAGCGGCGAGCCTAAAGATTGCAAAAGGGGAGCCGGGTGCTGTAGAAAATTGGAAAGAAGCACTAAAAGCTGGTGGAAAGCTTACTCCATTGGAGTTTGCAAAAAAAGCAGGGCTGGACTTAAATACCAATGAGCCATTTATAGAGACTATAGAACATATTGGCTCTCTAATAGACGAGATTATTCGTCTCTCGTAAAAATCTATTTTTAGATGGTCTGCCCCGTCTTAAAAGCTTGCGTTTTGTGGTTTTTGATGGGGCTGTTTTTTTTCAATTAAAATATTAGCGAGGAGTAGCTTTATGGAAAAGAAAATAGAAGATATGTATGTTAAGATTTTGGAAGAAGAGCTAAAACCGGCTCTTGGTTGCACTGAGCCCATTGCTATTTCTTTTCTTGCGGCCTCCATCGCTCATTACATGGGCTCTTTGCCCGAGACGCTTCTTGTGGAAGCTAGTGGCAACATCATCAAAAATGCTAAGTCTGTAGTGGTGCCAAATACTGGGGGTATGAAAGGCATTGTCGTCGCTGCAGCGGCGGGCTTTGTTGCAGGGGACGCTAGCGCGGGGCTTGAAGTGCTAAAAGGAGTTGCCCCAAGTGATATTCCTCGCATTAATGAATTTATTAAAAATGCTTCTATAGACATGAAAAAACTAGAAAGCTCGTCTTTGCTTCATATTACAATGCGTGCAACTTTGGGGGGCGATGTATATGAAGGGGAGCTTCGCGACCAGCATACAAACATCACGCAAATAAGCAAAAATGGCGATGTGTTATATTCTGGAACGCAAAGCGGGGACAGTGGTAGCTCTTCGCAATTGACTGATAGAAGCGTTTTGAATGTGAAGGATATTTTGCATTTTGCAGATACTGTTGAACTTTCAAAAGTTTCTCCTTTTATAGAGAGACAAATTGAATATAATACTAAAATATGCGATGCAGGAATGACGGAACATTATGGAATAGACATTGGGCGCAATTTGCTAAAAATGTATGCGAGCGAGACCTCTTCTCTTTCTATAAGGATGAAGGCAGTGGGGGAGGCGGCTGCGGCGTCGGATGCAAGAATGTGTGGATGCCCTTTGCCTGTGGTTACTAATTCTGGAAGTGGCAACCAGGGCTTGACTGTTTCTATTCCTGTCATTGTATATGCAAGGGAGCTTAAAAAAACTCAAGAAGAGCTATATAGAGCGTTGATTGTTAGCAATTTGGTTGCCATTCACTCTAAAACTGCAATTGGAAGGCTTTCTGCATATTGTGGGGCTGTTACTGCGGGTACTGCGGCAGCGGCAGGCATTGTGTATATGCGCTCGCACTCTTACGATGCAGTGTGTGCAACTATTTCTGGCAGTCTTGCAACCACTAGTGGAATGTTTTGCGATGGAGCAAAACAGTCTTGCTCAAATAAAATTGTTACAGCTTTGGAAACCTCTCTTTTTATGGCAGATATGGCGTTGAACTCTCTTTCTTTTGACGGTGGGGACGGCGTTGTTAAAGACGACATAGAAGCGACTATTAAAGGCATTGGAAAAATTGCAAAAGACGGAATGTTTATAACAGACAAGGTGATTTTGGATGTTATGTTGGAGTAGAGAAAATTCCCACATTTTGAAATACATTTTTGAATCAACTTTTTGATAATATTATACTCTTGATATTTAAGGAGGTGGGGTGTGAAATTTGATGAACTTAAAATCTCCAATTTTCGAGGCATAAATCATGCAGAACTAAAAGAAATGAAACAACTGAATTTAATAGTGGGAAATAATAATTCCGGCAAAACTTCTATTCTTGAAGCGCTATTTATTCTTTCAGGGATGTCAAACCCTCAACTTTTACTAAACATTAATTCTCAAAGAAATTTTCAGCTATCTGATGATGACGATTTTAAGTATTTGTTTAGTAATCTAAAAATAGATAGAACTATAGAGTTGGAGGGGAAAGTTAGTGGTGTTAAGAGATATTTAAAGATAACACCTTATCAAGGATCTCAGATGATTATATCATCTAAAAAGAACAATTCATCTCTTAATCAAATGCTTACCTCTCCCTTTGCTCCTCCATTGCAAAGTAGACCTGTTCAGTTAGAAAACAGAATGAAAGAAATTGATGGAATTAAAATTTCGTTTAAGAATGATGGAAATCCTGAAGAAGATTTATATATAAGTCTTAAAAATGAGAGCATGAGCTTTTCTAGTTCATATAAAGAGGCACTTAATGCACGATATTTAAGCGCTCAAATACTTTTAATGAGTGGTATAATTGATCTTTCTTCTATGGTGAGAAAAAAGCAAGTCAAAGAGATTGTTGATATATTAAAACAAATTGAGCCTAAATTGAGCGATATTCGGATTATGAAAGACAATGCTATTTATTTTGATATAGGAAAGGATGAGCTTTTTCCTATTAACATAATGGGGGATGGAATTATAAGAACCCTTTCAGTGCTGTCTAGTATGTATGATATGAGTGGAGGAGTTTTGCTTTTGGACGAAATCGAAAACGGACTGCATTATTCTAGTGTAAAAGTATTTTGGAAGGCAGTACTTTTGTTGGCTAACAAATTGGACGTGCAAATTATTGCCACAACTCATTCGTATGAAGCTTTAGGCGCATTAGTTGATGTTAAAGAAGATTTAGAAGATATGCAAAAGAATACAACACCTGAAATTTCTCTATATAGAATAGAAAGGGATAATGATGGAGATAAGACAAAAATAACGCATTATGATAATGATTTGTTTATGTTTGGAATAAATGAAAATTATGAGGTGCGCTAATGGAGAAATCTAATGATAAAGAGAGAAAGCCAAATGAACAAATAGAAAAAACATCTTTGATTCTAGTAGAAGGCAAGGATGAATGTAAATTTTTCGGAGCTTTGTTTGAACATATGAAGATTACAGGCGTTCAAATTCATGATGCTGGAGGAAATCAAAAATTTAAGTATGAGTTTTCACTTTTGGTAAAGGACCAAGGTTTCTCAAAAGTAACAAAGTTAGGATTTGTACGTGACGCAGAACAAAATATTGCAAAAAGTGCATTTGATAGTGTCTGTAAAATCATAAAAGATGAAGATATTTTCCAAAGAGTACCTTGTAATATTGGAAAAGTAGAAAATATTGAAAAGTTAGATGGAACTGGAAGTCTTAAAATTGGAATTTTTATTATGCCCAATAACAAAGATAAAGGTATGTTGGAAACTCTTTGTTTGCAATCTATTGAAGGCACTCACTGCCAAAAAGAGATGGATTCGTATATGGAGTGTCTAAAAAAATATTATGAAACAAAACCTTCTTTCAATTTTTATAAAGCCAAGACATTGGTCTATCTTGCATCCAAAGTGCCAATAATGAATTCGCTAGGTTTGGGAGCTGAGAATGGACATTTTGACCTTAATCATTCTGCATTTAATGATATAAAGCGTTTTTTGGATGAATTATTTAGGTAGTGATGGATCTGTGCAAACTTGTTTTTCATATTATAAAAGTGTTGGTATATATATATTTAAGGAGAATCTACATTGGAAGATAAGAGCAATACATCTACCAAAATTCTTACCTCTCTAACAGAAAAAGATAAGAAGTTGCGTCTTTTAGCTGTAAAGAATATCGGCAAGCTAAAATCTATTCATTATTTAGATAGGCTTTATAATATTGCAAGATATGATGAAGAGACCATTGTAAGAAGAGAAGCTGTCTCTTCAATTGGTAGAATGCGACGTGCCGAAACAATTCCTTATTTGATAAATATGCTCGAAGATGCAGACCCGAAAATAGTTTGCCAAGCTGTGAGAGGGCTTTTGATTTTTAAGGGGAAGAGTGAAGTTGACTCGCAATTGCAAGCTCTTATAAACCATCAAAATGAGACAGTACGTTATTTAATTCAAAAAGAATATTTTGAAAAAGATGAAGTCAAAAAAGATTCAATCCCCCATTCTAAAACATACTCATATTTAGAAAATAAGGTTGTTTTATCTGATGTTCGAGATGTTTTAAAGATTGTTCCCGACGAAGCAATACATCTAACCTTTACATCTCCACCATATTATAACGCCCGTGATTACTCAATTTATTCAAGCTATGAAGCATATTTGAAGTTTCTGGAAGAAGTTTTTTTGGGAGTGTATAGAATCACAAAAGAAGGGCGCTTTTTAATTGTGAACACGTCTCCTATTATCATTCCGCGTGTAAGTCGCGCTCATTCTAGCAAGCGCTATCCAATACCTTTTGATTTGAATACTATTTTAACAAAAATGGGATGGGATTTTATCGATGACATTGTGTGGATGAAGCCTGAATATAGTGTGAAAAGTCGTATAGGTGGCTTTATGCAACATAGGAATCCGCTTTCGTTTAAACCAAATGCAATTACAGAATATTTATTTGTTTATAGAAAGCATACTGATAAATTATTAGATTGGAATATAAAACAATATGATAAATCTATAATTAAAAAAAGCAAGGTTGAAGATGGGTTTGAAAGCACTAATGTGTGGCAGATATGTCCAAAATCTGACAAGGTTCACTCTGCGGTTTTCCCCGAAGAACTTTGCAAACGTGTTATTAGTTATTATTCATTTAAGAATGATTTAGTTTTTGATCCCTTTGCAGGAAGCGGAACAGTGGGACGGGTTGCACGAATGTTAGAACGTAATTTCTTTTTAACAGAAATACAGGATGAGTATTTTAAATATATGCAGACATTCTATGAGTCGAATCAACTGTTTATAGAAAATAATGTGCAGTTTTTAACTCTGGATGAGTTTAAGGAATGTATAAAATGAAACTCAAAGAAGAGGTAATTAAAAAGATAGTGATGAATGTAATAAAAGCACAAGACTATCGTATTGAAATTATAAATTTAATAAATGCAGAGTTTTTGCAATTTACTATATCATTCTTTAAAAAAATTGTTGATGCAAAATTGAATTCCAAAGACGTAACGCTTGATTGGTATAAAAAATCTTTTCTTGATAAAGACTTATCTGCTGATGATATAGCTATCAATTCGGGCTTAAACAAAAAAACAATCAGTAATATGTATCGCTCTGCAACAAAACAAATTGTAATTGAAGCGTCAAATGAACATTTTGAATCTTTGTATAATAACATAAAAACATTGGTAGAAGCTGAAAGCGATATTGACTTAACATTGACTATTAAATTTAAAGGCATAAGTGTAGATTTAAATGTGAATGAGAGTCTTATAGTCATAAACACATTGGCAGTAAAAAGAGCAGCTTTGCGTGGTGGGCTTTGGAGCACAACAGGAAAAAGTGTAGAGAAATGTTTGATGCTTACGTTATGTAAGTTGTATAAAGTGTCTGAACATTACTATGATGCTGGATATTTTACAAAAGATAAAAAAAAGAAAGTAGATAGAGAAGTGGATTTTTATCTCAAAAATAACTCAAAGCAGTATAAATGTGAAATAAAACTTATGGGGCAAGGAAATCCTGAAAGTGCAGATGCAATTATTGCACGAAGCAGTGATATTTTTGTTGCAGATACTCTTTCTGAACAAAATAAAAATCAATGTGAACAATTGGGCATCTGCTGGGTAGCTTGTCGTGATAAAGATGGTTTTAGACGATTTAAGTTAGTTTTGGAAAAATTTGACATTCCATTCACAGATTATAATGGGAATTTAGATGAAGATTTGCCAGCTATACTGGATGAAGTGGTTTGTAAGAAGATAACCAAAGTTTCGTAAAACTTATTATGAGATATCTAGTAGAGATGATTTGAGGTTTTTGTTGATAAAGAGGTAATGAAACAAACGCCAATACTAGAATACTTAAAAAAGAGAAAGATAATGACAGGACTTATAATCGCTTATTTTTATAATGGTAGAGTTTATGAAAAAATGTTTAGTGTTGCATTGTTTTTGTTAGCTCTTGTAAGAATCTCAACATTGAGTGCACGATAGGGGTAGCATGTGTATACAGAAAAAGATAATGAAATAAAAAAAATAAAGGGATTAAAATGGCTTCCTTGGATTGGTGATAACTATTATAATTTGAATGGTAAATTAATGATATTAGGTGAAAGCCATTATTTATGGGAAGGTGAAGAAGACGCATATGAAATTTTAAATGATGAAGGATTTACACGTGCGTTAGTATATAACAATCATCAAGGTCATTTAGAGGGCATTAGCCATATTATTAAGCCATTGGATGCAATAGCAAGGACACTACTAAATAAAAAGAATTTAATAACTCAAGAGAGAATTTCAATTTCAAATACATATATTTATCACGTGATTGTTCAAAAAGATTTAGCTTCTATCAAAGAAAGACCAGATTATGATAGCTATTATCAAGGCTGGAAAATAAATGTTGAACTTCTAAAAATACTGAAACCACATATTGTCTTGGTAATTGGAGTTGAATCGTATGAGGTATGTGTAAATTACTGTACTTCTCTTGGCATTTTAAAATATAGCAACAAAGAAGACTTTAAGATTAACGAGGCTTATCCTAGAATATGTAAATTAACAATAGCTAATGCTGACATAGATATATTTTTCTTAAGACATGCTAGTAGATTCTATTCATGGGGAAAATGGCATGAATACATATCTTCTAAAATTGATCTTAATAAGCTAATAACATAATTTTAAGAAGTTATTACGTAATTTATTAATAGCATTTGTTAAGATTTTTAAAAATAGATGGCTGGCAATGTTTTGGGCATACTCTAAGCTTTTTTAGTATGCTGGTATGGTTTTTCTTATGCCTCTTTAGAAAATGAAAAAATGGTACGAGAGAAGAAGCTTTGAATGAGCTGAAAGATATGAAGATTAAAAAAGATAATGTAACGTGCAAAAAGAATTAGAGGCAAAAAATATAATGGTCAAATTGACAAGATCATGGGGGATGGAATTAATTATTGTTTTTTCAACAGCATTTGGAGAAATATCTAATAACGGATAAGCTTATGGCAACTGTTTTTTATGCTGTGTGGAATGTATTGAGAAACTATACAATACTGATTATGAAGTGAAAGCTGCAATAGGAGAAGGAACGCTATT
>CAUTVN010000034.1:0-12426 GCA_963541705.1 uncultured Treponema sp. | reverse complement strand
AACATCACCATATAGTCGACTTCATTTTCTATTGGAAAGCTTAAAAAGTTTGCTTTTTCCCATCCTTCACGACTCAATTTTGTATATGGAAGGTTGGTAAGAATAAATCCTTCGGAAAAAAATGCATCCAGCAATTTGTTTTCAAAATAGATTGTAGCTTCGTTCCCCACCTTTTCTGAATGCTCATTTTCTATGCAAGAGACGAGCAGAACTTGTGCATTTAGGAAAGAGGATAAGAAAAGATAAAATGAGATAAAACAAAGTGTTTTTTTCATAACCGCCTGATATGCCAAGAGCAAAACACCCAAAGCACCTACAGGCGATATCGGCAAAACATATACAAAATTTCAAGACCTATGAAGTAAATTCATTTACAATTTCAAACAAGAAAAGCTATACTTTTCTTATGTCTTGAAATTTTTAAAAAATTTCAAAGTTTATATGGTAAATTCATTCATAATTCCAACAATAGAATCTATACTTTCCTTGTTCTTTTGCGTAACGTCGTTAGCTTCAATGATGGTGCGAGTAATATCAGACGCTCCAGCTGTCATCTCTCGCATACTATCGCTAATAATGCGAGTGAGAACATCTAGTTTTTTCATTTCCTCAGAAACAGCCCTATTGCCCTCTAGCATTTCAGAAGAGCCGTCTTTAATACCCAACGCGACCTCTTGGATATCTTGCATCATACTCAAAGCCTTATGTGTGCCAGAAGACTGCTCTTTCAACTCCGACTCTATCAAATCTTCTTGCTCAGAAATCTTGTCTGTTAAAACATATACCTCTTCAAACGTCCTCTCCGCTCCAGAACCTGCCACAATTAAATTTTTAATTACTTCTATTGTGTCTTTTAACGCTACGGCAATCTGCTTTCCTTGCAAATTAGATTCTTCTGCGAGCTTCCTAATTTCGTCTGCCACAACAGCAAAACCCTTGCCCGACTCCCCCGCATGCGCTGCCTCTATTGCAGCATTCATTGCCAAAAGATTTGTTTGGCTTGCAATATTTTGAATTACCAGGCTGGCTTCGAGAAGAGAGTCTGACTTTTCTGCTATCTGCCCGACAACGCTATTTGCCATTTTAGCCCCATCTTTTCCACTCGTTGTCTTGACCAGCAACACTTTTATAAGCTCGTTGTTTTTTTGCAACATCTGGGTAATTGTGGTAATACTTTCTGTAATTCCTTCCATCTGTCTCACCCCAGTAGAGACGCTGTTTGTCTGCTTTTCAATGCTACTATCTAGAAGTTCGATAATTCTGATTGCCTGCTCTATTGTAGAAAGAATTTCTGTAACAGAAGATGCCTGTCTTAAAATTTGATCTTTTATTCCCTCTACATTTTGTGTAACTTGCTTTGAAAAATCTGTAACGTCCATCATATCGCTAGAGAGCTCATCTCCCGTTTTTACCATTTTTCCACTCTCTCGCGCCAAAGTTTGAAGCACAATGCCCATGTGTTCTATGGAAAGATTAAAATGTTTAGTCAAATTGCCAATTTCGTCGTTTGCTGCATAATTGATTCTCGCCGTTACGTCTCCTTTTGCAAATTTTTTGCAGACAGTAGCTAGTTTTTCAAAATAGTTTTTTAAGCCTTTTGAAAAAAAGATAGAAAGGATGACGCTTAGTATCAAAAGACACAAAGTGATGATTGACATATACGTAAGAAGAGTATAAAAAATGTGCAAAAGCTCGCTAATTTCAACTAAAACTACCACCTTAAAGTTAACAGAACTAGGAGGGGCGTACATTTTGCTTTGATATACTCGCCCATCTACGCTCATCACAAAAGGCGTATCCAGCCCTTGCTTTTCTATGTCTGCATAGGCAGAAATACCACAATTCTTCACGTTTTTGAATATTGCCTCTTTGTGTTTTGGCTCAATTAAAATAGTCCCACCGTCTTCTACTAGTATGCAGTAGCCAGTCTCCCCTATTTTTATAGACTGAATAAAACTATCGAGCTCTTTTAACGAAACGTCTATTCCCACAGCACCAATAACTTCTTGGCTACCTTTTTTTGTAATTGCCTTTGCAAGGCTGACAACCACTTGCCCAGCAGTAGATGTGTAGGCGTTGGTCACAATTATTTTGTCAGGAGAGGATACAGCCTCTTTATACCAAGGTCTATCTCTTGGGTCCAAGTTGTTGGAATTAGCGCTTCTATCCAAAATTAGAAAGCGACCCCACTTCGTCCCCATAAAGACATCGTCCACTTCAGGATATGTCTCTTTTACATGAGAGAAGAGAGCAAAAACATTTTCGTAATATTGCTCTTCCTCACCTTCTAAGATACGATGAGCGCTACTGTTTGGCAAATTTTGCTCCGTTATACCCTGCAACAGCTCATGATTTGCAAGAGATTTGGTTGCACTTTTTGCATTGTTAATTAACGTATCTAAAAGGCGGTCTATTGTTAAAACTTGCTGAGTGATGAAACGGTCGTAGCGACGTGTTGTAGAACGATACATTTGAACACCAAGAATCACACAAATTATAACGCTCAAAAGCACAACACATACAATTAAAGAGACAATCATCTTTAGTCTAATAGAGACAAATTTTTTCATACGAATAATCCTGACTGTAGCTTATACCACAAATATTTTTATAAATCCTTAAGACAATACCAATATTGGAGATTATAACATAAATCTGGCATATATTCTAGTCTTTTTTTCGCTAAGACTCTGATGTAGATAATTTGGAGAGAAAACAACGCTGTTTTAGGCTAGAAAAGCGGTCAATTTCGAGGGTCGAATCTGATAAGTTTTGGGAGCGCGAACTATACAGATTCGGGGTGTGAAACTGATCAGTTTTGGGGGTCGAAACTGATCAGGCAAGGGGTCGCGCATTAGCCTAACGCGCGATCTTCTCCCCTCCGGGCGTGGGGCCTTTGTGTTTTTGTGATTTATTGGAAGATAATTGACAAAGAGGCAGTCAATAATTATATTATGATAGTATGTGAGATTTTCGCTTAAATAATAGGGGGGTGTCAAGGCTTCGACTGGAAAGTTTGGGGACGTTAGTTGCAAGTAGGATGGTTCATTATCCTTAAAAATGGACAAACTTATAACTGCCGAAAATAACGACGGTTTCAATTACGCACTAGCTGCATAATTGCGGAGGACACATTGTGCCGCCTCGAACGGTGTGCCACTCTGTTACTAACCGAGGCTTTCCTATTTGCATTTCATAAGTGCCTTATAGGGAGATAACATTATGATACGAATCTGACGCTTGCGGTGCTGACACCAGATTCCGACAAACACCTCGCACCGATAAACTTGTAGACGCTTCGTCAACTCTTTTTAGGACGGGGGTTCAATTCCCCCCACCTCCACAAAGTCTCTTTAATAATATTCTTTACTAAAAAGTCTTCTCGGCTATTGAGACAGTCTATGTAATCAATCATTGTATTAAGTATTAAAAATATGAAAAACAAACTAACAACGTCTTTTTTTAGAAAAGATTTTTTTGCAACCCTTTTTAGCATTGCAGCGCCTATCACAATGCAAAACTTTATTAATGCTTCGGTGAATATGGCAGATGCTGTAATGATTGGAAGATTGGGAAAAGAAAGTATAAGTGCCGTAGGTTTGGGCAACCAAATCTTCTTTCTCCTAAACCTTTTAATGTTTGGACTAGTCTCCGGCTCTGCAGTCTTTAGCTCTCAATTTTGGGGCAAAAGAGATGTTGCAGGAATTAGGCGCACGATAGGGCTCTGCTTCATCATTGCTACAATAATGGGCAGTATTTTCACATTCTTTTGTCTACTGATGCCAGAATCCTTGATAGGAATTTATAGCAAAGATGAAAAAGTTATAGAGTTGGGAGCTATTTACTTAAAACATGTGTGTTTTTGTTTTTTCCCTTTTGTATACAGCTTCTCTATAACTATGACGTTGCGCTCCATCGGAAAGATAAAACTCGCTGTAATAACCACAGCATTGAGTTTGTCAATCAATATAGTGCTAAATTTAGTTTTAATCTTTGGTCTTCTAGGCTTTCCTAAATTGGGAGTGAAAGGGGCTGCCCTTGCAACCGTTGCATCCAGAAGCGTTGAGTTTATTATAATTGTTTCAGTCTCTCTTTTAAGAAAATATCCTGTTTTGGGTAGTGCGAAAGAGATGTTTTCTATCTCAACAAAATTTCTAAAAGACTACTTTTTGGTCACCATGCCCGTTGTGGTAGAAGAGGTGTGTTGGTCACTCGGCGTTACAACACATAATTTAATTTTTGCACGTCTCGGAACGGGCGAATACGCCGCTTTTAATATTGTAAACAATGTCTCTCTTCTTTTGTGGGTGTTGATTTTAGGACTGGGCAATGGATCTGGCATAATTATTGGCAACAAAATTGGGGAAGGCAAAATTGAAGAAAGTCGCCAATTTGCAAGCTTTATCACTCGCCTCTCTCCTCTCATTGCTCTTTGCATGGGTGTTTTTTTCATCCCCATTTCTATTTTAATTCCATACATTTTCAATGTGAAAGCCGATGTTCTCTCCTTAGTCTCCCCCCTCCTTCTAACCCTCTATGTATACTATCCACTAAAGGCATTTAATTCTGTGATGATTGTAGGAGTGTGCAGAGGCGGTGGAGACACTAGGTTTTCTCTTTTTTATGATGTGTTTTTTATGTGGGCAGTGGCGATTCCTCTAGCCTACTCGGCTTCGTATTTTGGCATATCAACTGTTTGGATAATTTATGCTATGATTATGTCGGAAGAGCCACTAAAAATGATTTTAGGCTTGGCAAGACTCAAAAGTGGAAAGTGGCTACACTGCGTGGTATAGTCTAAAGGCTTGAAAATTATGTTTGTTATAAAGGACGGTCAATAAATATGGCAAATTTTATAATTGAAACATCAAAATTAACTAAAATTTACGGGTCAACAAAGGTTTTAGATAATGTAGATTTGCACATTGAAAAAGGCTCGATATATGGGCTTTTAGGAAGAAATGGAGCAGGAAAAACAACTATTATGAAGCTGATATTAGGTTTGACTAATATAACAAGTGGCGAGGTTACTATTTTTGGGCAAAATATTAAAGGCAATATGAATAAAATTTATCCAAGGATTGGAGCTATTATAGAGACACCGGGTTTTTATCCAAACCTTACAGGATATGAAAATTTAGAAATATTTGCGATGCTTAGGGGAATAACGTCTCCCAATCTTGTCAAAAATGCATTGGATGTAGTGGGATTACCATATAAAGATAAAAAACTATTTGGACAATATTCTTTAGGAATGAAACAGAGGCTAGGTATAGCCAATGCAATTTTGCATAATCCTGAATTGTTAATTTTAGATGAGCCTACAAATGGACTTGACCCTATTGGAATTGCAGAGGTGAGGACTTTCATAAAAGACTTAAGTGTTAAAAGTGGAAAAACTATATTAATTTCAAGCCATATATTATCAGAGATAGAACTAATTTGTGATAAGGTGGGTATTATATACCAAGGTATTCTTTTAGAAGAAAAGAGCATGGATGAGCTAAATCGGAAGAATAGAAAATATATTGCACTCGAACTATCTGATGCAAAAAAAGCTGCGCTTATTTTGGAAAACACATTTGGCATTACAAACTACTCTATAGAAGATAATAACCATTTGAACGTCTTTAGTGCGAGCCTAGATACTGCAGAACTCAATAAATCATTAATAATGAACGAAATAAAAGTAATTTCATCACAAATATGTAATGACTCTTTGGAAGATTATTTCAAACAAATAACTAAAGGAGAAGGAATTGCTTAATTTGGTTAGAGCTGAATTTATCAAACTAAAAAGAAAAAGAAGTGTTTGGTTTATGTTGCTAGCAAGTTGGATTATGCCAATTCTCTCAACTATTTATTTTTATGATACAGATATTTCAAACGATTCTATGAAATATTTTAAGTGGACAATGCTTAGCTATAATTTATGGCTGATTTTGCCTACGCTGTTGGGAGTTTTTGCAACAATGATTGTAAATGTGGAAAGTGAATATGGCGTATTTAAAAATTTATGGCTTATTCCTTTGGGAAAGCTAAAGTTATTGTTTAGTAAGTTTTTAACTTTAGTGATTTATTCTTTTATGTTTATGTGTTTATCGACATTACTCACAATAGTTTTGGGAATAACCATACATAAAATATCATTTCAAAGTGAAATGTATTCTTTTTTAATTCACAAATGCCTTGAGATAAGCGTTTTCACTTCCATCTCAATGTTTCCCATATTATCAATTGCATTTTTACAAAATAGATATCTTTTGCCTATTTGCCTAAGTATTGTATACGCTTTTTCTGGTTTTATACTTTTGATGGTAAATATGTATGTGCATCCACTATCAAGTGTTACAGCAATTGTGTTGCGTGGTGTAAGCAAAGTTATTTTGCCAGAAGAGATAAATATTATAAAAGCTATATTTTGTATTAGTATTTGGGTAGTTGCGTCTATGGGGATCACCATACATCTACTTAAAAGGAGGGATTGGTAGATGAAATTATTGATAGTAGAAGCAAAAAAACTTCGTAGAATAAAGTTGATTCCATTACTTCTTTTTGCCATGATTGTGACTTTGGGTATTGTATTTATGCAAGGACAATTTTCATACAACGGACTAAAATATATAAGTACGCCTTTATGGTATATGACGCAAGTGCAATCTTTGGCAACATATTTCATCCTACCCTCTCTTATCGCTTTGCTTTCAGGCTATATTATTTGCCGTGAAGAAACGGAAGACGTGTTGAAATCTTTAAAATTAATTCCTGTTAATGAAGGAAGAATGTTATTTGCAAAGATGAGCATTACATTTATGTTGAGCATTTTTATTTATGTGTTCTTGTTTATTGCAACTTTAATTGTAGAACTAACTTTGCACGCCTCATCATTAAAAATTGTTAGGGTGCGACATTTCTTTTTGGTCTATGTTTTGACTGGAATAGGTGTTTTTCTGGCAATATCTCCTATAGTTGCAATTGTTGGCATTGTAAAAAAAAGTTATTGGATTTCTTTTATCATCACTGAAATATATTCGTTTGTTGCAATATTTTTTGCATCTAAAGCGATAATTAGAGCAATATACCCTATGTCATCTATATTTATTTTTGCAGGTGTATATGAAACTTCTATAGTCGAGGTATCAATTAGCATATTAATATTGTGTGTGTGTGCTATAACGTCACTGATATGCTTAAAAAAGAGATATACCACTAATAATGAATTATCTTAAAATAACTAAGGAGATAAATGCCATAAGTGAAAATAGTGAAAAAAATAACAACAATACTCTTTATTTTTTTTTATATTACGGTAAATTCATTTAGTGAAAAGAATATAGAGCTTGGAATAGATCGAATTGATGAATATTTGCATCTTTTTAATGGCGCTAGAGTCGGGCTAATCACCAATTCAACAGGCTATGATAGCAAAGGGCGTAGCACAATTGAAGTATTACAAAAAAAGACAAATCTAGTTTTGTTGTTTTCACCAGAGCATGGAATAAATGCAAGCAAAAAAGAGGGGCAGAACATAGGGCACTCCGTCCACAGCTCATCCAACTTAAAAGTATATAGTCTATATGGAAATCAAAAAAAGCCAACAAAGCAAATGTTAGAGAACATAGACGTATTGTGTTTTGACATTCAAGATGTAGGAAGCCGTTTTTATACATACATCTCTACTATGGCATATGCAATGATGGCTTGTAAAGAAGAAGGAAAAAAGTTTGTAGTCTTCGATAGACCGAACCCAATTTCTGGAGATGCCGTAGAGGGTTTTATCTTAGACGCCAACTTCTCATCTTTTGTTGGTCTATACCCAATAGCGCAAAGGCATGGAATGACCGTGGGCGAGCTTGCCTTAATGTTTAACAGTGAATTTGGTATAAGCTGCAATCTTGAAATTGTTCCCATAAAGAATTGGCAACGCTCATTATATTTTGAAGACTTAAAACTTACCTGGCATCCTACCTCGCCAAATATACCAACTGTAGAAACTTGCCTCTTATATTCTGGGATGTGTCTTTTTGAAGGTTGCAACGTCTCTGTTGGGCGAGGTACTACAATGCCTTTTAAATATCTTGGTAGCCCTTTTATCAACGGAGACGAATTAGCTAATAGCCTAAATTTAGCCAAATTAGATGGGGTACAATTTTTCCCCTGTCATTTTCTTCCATCGTCATCTCTTTATAGTGGAGAGGAGTGCGAAGGTATATATATCGTAGTTTTGGACAAAAAACAATTTCGTCCCGTTCGCACTGCCCTGGCGATATTTCAAACTCTAAAGAAAATGTATCCAAAAGAATTTAAAATAAATAATTCAAACTTAAAAAGGTGTGGGCTTAATCTTTTATTTGGAAATGATTTTCTTTCAAAAGAAAAAATAGACTACCCTAAACTGTTAGAAGATATGAAAAAGTCAGAAAACACGTTTTTAGCTCTCCGCCAAAAATATCTTTTATATTAAATTGTCGCACGTTTTTGCTACATAGTATAACAAATCAAAACATCTATTGTTTTGCTCCCCATCAAAATATCTTTTGTATTAAGTTGTCGAACGTCTTTTCTACACAGCATAAAAAATCAAAACATCTATTCTTTTGCTCCCATTCAAAATGTTTTTTGTATTAAATGGTCGCACGTTTTTGCTATTTAAAAAAAAGATTTAAAGGAACTTAGGAATTGTTTATTTTATAATTTAGTTATAGAATACCTTTTATGGATAGGCAAATAATAGACGAAGCGATTCGTAGAGTTTACGATTTTCCCAAAAAAGGGATATGTTTTTATGATATTACCGGAATTTTAGTCAAACCTAAAGTGTTTAAGTATTGCATAGAACAGATGCAAGAGTTTTGCAAAACACTTAAGATAGATGCAATCGCAGCAATTGAAGCACGGGGCTTTGTTTTTGCCTCTCCACTTGCTCAAAATATGTCAGTCCCCCTAATATTAATCAGAAAAAAAGGAAAACTACCGGGCGAGACATATTCGGCTTCATATTCTTTGGAATATGGAGAGGCAACTATCGAAGTGCACAAAAGCGATATTATAAAAGGAAATAACATATTGCTTTTAGACGACTTAATTGCAACAGGGGGTACCTTAAAGGCTGCAAAGCAGGTAATTGAAGAAGGAGGGGCAAAAGTGGCGGCTTGTTTGGGTGTTGTAGGCTTGCCTTTCCTAGATTATAAAAGTACCCTCTCGGATATTCCTGTTCATACACTTATTCAATTTTCTGAAGAATAGTAATTTGGTCCTTATAGATTGTCAATCTCAAATGAGAGACGGAATGTTTGGCTCTAATAGAACCACCTCAATCTTATTGAAAATTTGATGCTTGGTTTTTAAAAATGTAAATGGGTACTGCCCATTTATGCGCTTATGAGTGGAGTGCTTTATGTTAGATGAAAAAATAAAAAAAAGAATCGACTTTTATAAACGAAATGAAAGAGATACATTTTTTTTAAAAGACTTAAATGAGCTTTTAGAAAAAAACGATGAAGGCGCAATCTATGAGCGTTTTTATCAAGACTTAAGCTTTGGCACTGCAGGCTTACGT
Source organism: uncultured Treponema sp. (assembly GCA_963541705.1). Lineage (GTDB taxonomy): Bacteria > Spirochaetota > Spirochaetia > Treponematales > Treponemataceae > Treponema_B. The sequence continues at coordinate 2,867 of CAUTVN010000034.1, read as the reverse complement.
GGTGTGGTTGGAGCCGGAACTAACATGATGAATACTTTCACTGTCTCTCGAGCAACACAAGGAATTGCAAACTACTTAAAAAAAACTTTTTCCAATCAAAAAGAAGCTAAAGAGCTAAAGGCTGTAATTGCTTATGACTCAAGGTGCAATTCTTACCTCTTTGCTAAAACTGCAGCACTTATTTTTGCAGGAAACGGCATTACCTGCTATTTGTTTTCTTCTATGCGTGCCACCCCAGAACTTTCTTTTGCAATAAAAACTTTAAAATGTAATACAGGAATTGTTATTACAGCATCTCACAACCCAAGAGAATATAATGGCTATAAAGCCTATTGGAGCGATGGAGTGCAAATAACGGCTCCACACGATGAGAATATAACCAAAGAAGTAGAAAACGTAGAGAAAATCATTTCCATTGAAGAAGATGAGGCTTTGAATAATGGACTTTTAAAGATGATAGACAAAGAAATAGACGAGCCTTATCTTTCATCACTTTTGAAAATGACTGGCGAACTTAGAGAAAAGAGTAATTTAAAAATTGTCTACACACCGCTTCATGGAGTCGGGGCTGTTTTTGTAGAAAAAGTGTTGAAAGACTCTGGTTTTGACCTTTTTACAGTGCCTGAACAAAGAGAAGGAGACGGCTCTTTTCCTACAGTTGAATATCCAAACCCAGAAGATGCAAAGGCTTTGAGCTTGGCTCTTGAATACGCAAAAAAAATGGGAGCTGATATCGTGATGGCAACAGACCCAGATGCAGACCGTTTTGCAGCTGGGGTGAAAGATGAAAAGGGAGATATCAAGCTTTTAACTGGCAACCAAATAGGTGTGTTGTTTTTTGACTATCTTTGCAAAACAAGCCTAAAGAACATAAAAAATGCAGCAATTATTCGCTCAATTGTTAGCACACATATGGTAGACAAAATCGCCCAATCACACAATATAAAAACATTTCAGTGTTTGACAGGTTTTAAGTGGATTTGTGGGTTAAAAGAAAAGTTAGAAAAAGAAGGGGAATATATTTATTCTTTTGGTTTTGAAGAAAGTTTTGGATATAACTTTTCAGGCAATGTAAGCGACAAAGATGGAATCGCTGCCTCTCTTTTGTTTGCACATCTGGCCTCTTTTTGGGCTTCTAAAAACTCGTCCGTACTAGAGCGATTGGATAGTCTTTTTGCTGAATATGGTCTTTTTCAAGAATTTACAATTAACAAAACTTATCAGGGCTCTTCTGGCATTGCCATTATGAGCGGAATAATGGATAGGGTTCGTAGCACTAATTTAGAACAAATTGCAAATGTTAAGGTATTAAGAATTAGAGATGTGTTAAAAGGTGTGGAATTTGCTCCTAATGGCGATGGAAAACAGAACATCTCCCTTCCAAAAAGCAATGTGTTACAATATTTTTTGCAAGATGGTAGTGTGATAAGCTTGCGTCCTAGTGGAACAGAACCAAAAATTAAAGCGTATATTGTAGCAACAGAAGATTGTGGGGGCAATTTGGAAAGGGCAAAAGAAAAACTAGGACAAAAGGTTGAACGGTTTAGGAACTTTTTGTTTGAATTGTTGGAAGGGTAAAAAAAATATGAGCACTTATGACTGGCTTGCAACGATATATAACGAATGCACATTTGTAGCTTTTGATACTGAGACTACGGGATTGAAACCAGATGAAAACAGAGTTGTAGAAATAGGCGCTATTAAGTTTGATGCAACAGGCATTGTTTCTCGTTTTAGCGTGTTGATTGATCCCGAATGCCCCATGCCAGAAGCGGCAGGAGCTGTAAACAATATTACAGACGATCTATTAAAGGGACAACCTCTTTTTAAAGATGTTGCAAAAGATTTTTTACATTTTATTCAAAACACAGTGCTTGTAGCACACAACGCAATGTTTGACATAGCTTTTATAAATGCAGAACTTAAAAGATGCAAAATTGGAAAGTTATCTAATAAATTTATAGACACATTAATCTTTTCAAAAGAGGTGTTTCCGCGTCTAAATAGCTATAAATTGCAAGAACTTGCAAAAAGATTTGAAATTGTTGCCTTTGAAGCACACAGAGCAGAGGACGACGCAAGGGTATGTATGGAACTATTTAAGCACACAGCCACTAAATTTATAGAAGCAAACCAAGATATGATTCCATATTGGAAGGTACAATATAAAAAAGAAGACTACCTACAAACAAAGATGCCGGAAATCGAAGAAAACTTAAGTCAGGGATTATTCTAGGCGCTAAAAGCCAATTATTAATTTGTGAACCCAAATTAATAATTGGTATTGTTAGATTTTTGCAGTTATTCCATTTCAAAGCCTTCGGGGATTTCGATGTTTGACGCCACGTTTTGCACATCTTCATCCTCTTCAAGCCTATCGATCAGTTTTAGCACTTTGCTTGTCGTCTCTGCATCACATGCCATATATGTATCTGGGATCATTGAAATAGCAGCCGAAACGGACTCGTAGCCTTTGCCCTGCAAGGCTTCCAATACTGTTGCAAAAGATGCAGGATCGCATGTAACAGTGATGATGCCACCTTCATTTGCAATATCTTCAGCACCTGCTTCAAGAGCATCTTCCATCAGAGAATCTTCATTCACCTTCTCTGCTTCATACTCTATAATTCCTTTTCTGTTGAACATATAAGAAACAGAATTGGTAGCGCCTAAGCTTCCACCACTTTTATTAAATATATTCCTTACAGAGGCTGCCGTTCTATTCTTATTGTCTGTAAGAGTTTCTACAAGAACTGCCACGCCTCCCGGCGCATAGCCTTCGTATAACAGCTCCTCGTAGTTTACGTTTCCAGTCTCTCCAGTACCCTTTTTAATTGCCCTCTCGATATTATCTTTTGGCATATTTG
>CAUTVN010000033.1:0-12474 GCA_963541705.1 uncultured Treponema sp. | reverse complement strand
GTGCTAAGAATAGCAAACTTATCAGTTTCGACATGCAAAACTGGGAAGTTTGCACATGCGAATATGATCAGTCTCGATATGTGAAACTGATCAGTTTTGGGGGGCGAAACTGATCAGTTTCGGACCTATGCATTAGGCTAATGCGCAAAATCCTCGGGCTGTAGTTGATATTATGGAAAAACAAATTGAAGAGAAGCTTAAAGCTACGCTATCATAGGCTTTCAAAAACCTAATCACTCGATAACATAAGGTTTATGCATACTTGAGTTTTTTATGGGAATAATGCTAACATATAACGCTCTTTATTTCAATAAAAATTGCCTTAAGATGCGTACTTGGTATTTAACAAATGAATAAAATATATATCTCGATAATAGTTGTCTTTTCTTTTTGCCTGTTTTCGCTCACTCTATTTCTCTTCACTTGTTCCATTAAAAAAGAAAAAGCATATGGCAGTGTCCAAAATCTGGATGAAGAAGCTGAAGCAAATTCCGAACAAGAGCCTATAAAACCATCTCGCCAAATCATAAAAAACGAAGAGTTGCCAAGTCTTTACTATAGGATGCACCAAGTAAAAGAAGGAGAGCAAATCTTGCAACTAGCAATATCTTTTGGCGTTACGCAAGACTCAATTATGAGCGTTAATAAAGTGAAAAATGCAAGACTTTTGCAAATTGGACAATTACTAAAAATCCCCTCTATGGACGGCATTTTATACACTATAAAAGAAAAAGATACGCTTTCTCAAATAGCAACAAAACACAACATTCCTCTCTCTGATATTATACAGGTGAACAAGCTTGAAGGAGAGACTTTGCAAGCAGGGAGGGTCATTTTTTTGCCGGGCGCACACTTAGATTGGATGACAGTACAAGAAATTAATGGAGATTTGTTTGTCTGCCCACTGCGAGGTCGCTATAGAATTACATCCCGCTTTGGCTGGCGATATGACCCTTTCACAAGAAAAAGAAGTTTCCACAACGGAGTGGATATGGCAATTGTGCGGGGCACGCCAGTATATGCCGCCTTGGCAGGACAGGTAGTCTCTACAGGATATAGCACAGTATATGGAAACCACGTCATTATAAAACACCACTCAGGCTACCAAACACTATATGGACACCTGAATTCTATATTCACATCTGCAAATAAATTTGTAAGTACAAATACGCAGATAGGCACAGTAGGCTCCACAGGAAGAAGCACAGGGCCCCACTTGCACTTCACTGTCTATAAAAACGGAGCAACAATAGACCCTATGACCGTCTTAAAGTAAAACTTTTCCCTTTTTTCATATCAACAATATTTGTTGCTTGTCTTGCGCTTTTCTTAACAAGAGTTATCTCCTTGTACGCAGTCTCTTCGCCACTCTAAGTGTTTTTACCAAAAATTCTATATTTCTTGCTATAAAAATTATTGTGTAGGTTGTAAAAAAGAGAGAAAGAATAAAGAAAAACTGCAACTTAAAAACAGAACCAAATGCGGCAATGAAAGGAAAGCCCATCTTTGTCGCAGGCAAAAAGATGTAGGCAAAAAGCGAAAATGCTCCAATAATACACCATAAAATCAGCACAAAGATTGAAAATCTCTTCCCTCTTTTCAAACTAGCCTGGTATGCAATATTTTTAGATGAAAATATTTTACTCATAGTTCGCACATATAATGCATCATTTTTATCTACATAAGAGCGTACTTTAGGATGATAAAAGTATAGAGACGACATCATATTTCGCACATTTTCTCTGCATTTTTTGCAATACAAAAGGTGAGCTGCCACACCAAAAGACAAACGCTCGTAGCGCTCTGCCTTCTCGCAAGAGCGCATCACATCTTCACACTTCATATCTCCCCCTCCAAAACAAATAGATAAGGTATAAAACCTTCCGCATTGCGTACTCCAGCACCTTCTTTTTCTAATTCTCTTCTTAACAATTTTTTTGCTCTAAAAACATAAGACTTTATTGTGCCCTGTGGTAGGTTTGTTATTGCTTCAATTTCTTGGTATGAAACATCATAGAAAAAATATAGTTCAATACACACTTTATATTTTTCGGGCAAGTCTTGTACAGCTTCTAAAATTGCCCTTTGCAATAGAGAGCGGATAAACTTTTCTTCTGGAGTCAAATCTGGAGATAAAAACTCAAAGTCTTCTATGGAAAGAGTGAAATGCTCTTTTTTCTTTTTGGAATTGACCGCCATGTTATAAGCTATGCTCATAAGCCAGGTATAAAATGAAGATTTCATCTTAAAAGTTGGCAATGCTTGATATGCCTTCAGCATCACATCTTGGCAAAAATCTTCCGAATCTTCCACATTCCTTAAAAAACTCAAACCTAGCGAAAACACCCTATTTTGATACTTCAAAACAAGTTCTCCAAATGCTTCTACATCGCCTTTTAAGACTTTTTTTAATATCTTTGCATCTTTTTTACTTTCACTTTCGCTAGACTTATGTATTATCATCACTCAACTCCTCCGTCTTCTTTGTCTTATCTGAAAGTTTGTAGTAAATCAATAAACTCAAGCCAATAGAAAACGGCAAAAGACCTAAAAGCAACGTGTAGTCTCTTCTTTCTATCGCAATGAAAAAAATAGTAAGCGCCAAACCCAAAACCAAAAGCAAAATGCCAGACAGCAAGCAAATATTTAAAAAATCCATCTTGGAAGGCTTATACATTCCCGTTTTTATCAGTAGCACTGTTTGTTTATGGTGCCATAATATATAGAAGAAAAGAAGAAAGGTCGCCATAATCACGCCAATTATTGGAAAAAGCGACATTATCACTTGTGCTGCAGGCACCACATTCTCATCAACCATACAAACCTCCTATAATCTCTCCCATTTATAAAAAATGGATTTTAACTCTTCTATATGTTTACAATTAAGTCCACCGCCTCTTTTAGAAGAAGCAAAGAGAGAAAAACTCAGTGTATCACCCGAAATTCCTTAAAATATATCGCAGAAATCTTTCCGAGAGTTAGCACCTTGTTAATTTCCTCTAAAAGAGACTCTTTTATCTCAATCTCTTTTTTTCCCTCTATCTGAATCCAAGTTCTTTGTGCAAACCAATCCATTATAATTTGTTTTATTATCTCTTTTTTTTTGACAATTTCTTCTTGTAAGGGGATATTTTCACTATCATACTCAAGATATGGATTTAACACGATTGTTGCAGAAATTGAGTCTTTTGAAATCGCCCTTATCTGCTTTAATTCGGAATATATAGCCTTGCCACCGCGCAAAAAAGCTGGAGAGCTTTCTCTTTGTATGTGCGTGTCAGCTTCTATTTTTGGACGAAAAAAAGCAATCACCGTCCCTGTTGCAATAAAAGCCACCAAGACAAATATCAAAATGAGCAAAATATCGTATATCAATGAAAGAAAATGTAGCCTCTTCAAATTAAAGATCCCACTTATTTAGTTCCCTTTTCTTCTTTATCTGAGTAAAGGTATCTTTTTATTTTTTGACTTGCAGTTTTTTCAAACTCGTCTACTGTTTTAATTGTGTCAACGCGCGACATCTTGTTAACATTTGAGTTGATAAAAAACTTAATTTCATTTAAGAGCTCTTCTTTTTTATATATAAGCACTTCGGAAAAAGTGGAAACTGCCCCTTGAATATTGTCTGTTATAATCTTTCCCCATTCCGCCTTTGTTGCTGCATCTAATTTTTCTTCGTCTAGTTTTACATAGGCTACAAGCGAAGAATTCTCTCCTTCAATCACCAAAGATTCACTGACTAAAGGGTGTTGGTTAATAACAAATTCAATATCTTCGGGATAGATATTTTCGCCACTTGCTCCAACAATCAAATTTTTTGATCTTCCCATTAGCGCAATCCAACCTTTAGAATCTATCTTGCATAAATCGCCAGTTTTGAAAAAGCCATCTTTTGTAAATGCGTCTTTTGTTAGGGCTTCATCATTATAATATCCCCTCATAACATTAGGTCCCCTAACAACAAGCTCTCCCACTCCTGTCGCCTCATCAACATTCTCAAGCCTCACTTCAAGCTCTGCAACCTTTTGCCCAATGTAGCCAACACGTGTTTTTCCCACAGAAGAAAAAGCCACAAGGGGAGAGGTTTCGGTAAGTCCATAGCCTATAGAATATGGGAAATTAGCATCTTGCATAAATTGTTCCACAACAGGATCAATCTTCGCTCCTCCTATTCCAAAAAATTTAAGTCTACCACCAAAAGTCTTTTTCAATTCTCTTCCAGCTTTTCTCAACACAAGAGCTCTGCTAATCTTATTTTTGCACAAAAGACGCACAAAAGCAGAACTATTGAGAGCTGGTAACACTTTTTGTTTGTATATTTTTTCTATCACCATAGGTACTGCCAGCATAAATTGAGGTTTCACCTTTGCAAGAACAGGCAAAAGAGTACGAGGAACGGGAGGTCCGCCTAAGTAATATATGCAGGCCCCATTCAAAATGAACATAAGAAAACCTATGGTAAACTCATATACGTGAGACATGGGCAAAATAGAAACTGCAACGTCGTAACAATTGATTCTTTGTGCTTGTTGCCCCGCCACAGCTGTAAAAATGAGATTTTTATGGGTGAGCATCACTCCTTTTGATCTTCCTGTTGTGCCCGAAGTGTATATTATAGAGGCTAAGTCGTCTTCTGCACATAGGTGAGGAGGGGGGATACTATCATTTAAGAGTTCACCTTTTATTAGAGCACAATCTTCTATCGAAAGCACCACATCGATATTCTTTAAATCTTTTAATTTATTCAAAAGTTTTTTTGAGGCAAAAATTGCCTTAACGCTCGCATGGGAGATGCAAGAGGCAATTTCTGCTTCTGTAAAATCATGCAATAGTGGGACTGCCACACATCCTAGTAGGACAGTAGAAAAATATGTAATTCCCCAAAACGGAGATGATGGAGAGAGAATAGCGACTTTGTCGCCTTTTTTTATTCCTAAATTGAACAAAAGTTTTTGCCTTTCGCGCACCATCGCATAAAACTCACCATATGTTATAGGATTTTCGTGAGCAAAAGAAACTGCAGGTCTATTCGTAAAAAGCTTTACGCTGTTTTCCAATAGATGTTGGAATGTATATTTCCCGAGTGAAGCAATTGTTTGCATATTAATCTCTAAAACTCCCTAATAGAAATATGATAGAAAAAATTATAGCAAAAACAATTCTTTTTATTCAAGAATCATAGTTTATTTTCTATTTAAACCAGAAAAAAAGAGCGCACTTTATTAAAGACAATTACTAATAAAAGAGTAGAGACGCAAAGAAGAGCTGTAAAACCCCCCGGCGCTACATTCAAATGATACGAAAATAAAAGCCCCGCCATTATGTCAATAATGCTAATAACAATTGCAATAACCACAGTCTTTCTAAAACCTTGTCTAAATTGCAAAGCGGACGCAACAGGTAGAGCAATCATAGAAGTCAGAACCAACATTCCCACAATTTTTAACGCCACAGAAACCGCAGCTGCTACAAGAACTGAAAAAATGTAGTTTATCAATTTTACTCTAATCCTCATCACTTGAGCCATCTCATCATCCAAAACTATATATATCAATTTATGATACATTAAGAGCAACAATAATATTGAACAAACACTCAAAATGCCCACAACCACCACATCTTCCCGACTAACGGTTAGTATGCTTCCAAACAAATAGCTTTCTGCATTCACTCGCACATAGCCACTGCTGATTAGTGTTATCACAATGCCCACACTAAGAGAAAGAACAATAGAAAGAATTAAATCTGTGTGCTCTTTTAGATGATGTCGCAAAACTTCTATAAAAGCTCCAGAGAGAGAGGCAAACAAAAAGGAGCCAAAAACTGGATTAAAACCTAAAAGAAGCGCCAAAGTAGCTCCTGCAAAAGAGGCATGAGAGAGAGTATCTCCTATCAGTGAATAGCGGCGCAAAACTAAAAACATTCCTATAAATGGACATAATACCGCTATAAAAAAAGAGGCAACAAAAGCATTTTGCATAAAAGAATATTGAAACATTTCTCTTTTTAAATTAACTCCTAAGATTTATTAAATAGCGTCAACTAGAACAATGATGAAACCGTCTCGCTTGCATATTTTTGCAAATTGCAAAAATGTCCCTTTCCATCTTTTATGTGAAAAATCATTGTAGAATTAGCCACTGCGGCATTTAGGTTGTGGTCAACAGAAACAATTGTTATATTACTATCACGATTGATTTTTTTTAAAATAGAATATATTTCTTTTTGGCCGTTTACATCAATTCCAGTCGAAGGCTCATCTAAAATAAGCAGTTTTGGATTATTGATAAGAGAGCGAGCAATATAAAGCTTTTGCAATTGCCCCCCAGAAAGCTCACTTGCAAGCTTTTTTTCAAAGCCCAAAAGCCCTACCTCTTTTAGCATATCAAAAATAACTTTCCGATCTCTCACCTTTAGCACACGACGATAGCTATCCAACAATTCTTCCACAGTGAGCGGGAAATGAGTCAAACTAATTTTCTTTTGAGGAACATAGCCTATGGTGGTAGCATCAACTTCTATGCTACCACTAGTAGGCTTTAGTAGATTTAGCAAAAGGCGAACAAGAGTGCTTTTTCCACATCCATTCTCGCCAACAATGGAAACATACTCTCCCGGCCTCACACTGAAAGAAATGCCGTCTATGACGTATTTAGAATATACGTCATAGCGAAATCTCAAATCTTCAACTTTTAGCATTACTCTATTGATACAGTTTTAAAGCTTTGAATCATCTATAGAATCTAGCCACTTCTTGCACTCTGGAACAATAAAGGAGAGGCATCCATCTTCAAATGGATTTTTCAAATTTGCCAACTTCAATAAATTCAAAAATGACAAGGAGCCACCAGCTTTGCAAAGACGCAAATAGTCTTGCCAAGCAGTTTTATGATCTTGTCTATCTTTCACCCAAAACTGCAACGCACACACTTGAGCTAAAGTGTAGTCTATATAGTAGAAAGGCATTTCATAAATATGCTTTTGTTGCATCCAAAAACCACCGCGCCTTAAAAATTCGTTATCGTCAAAATCTTGGTCTGGATTATACTTCATATCAATCTTATACCACTGCGCTTTTCGCTCTGCTGGGGTGGCTTCAGGGTTTTCATATACCCAATGTTGAAACTCATCAACCGTCACTCCATAGGGCAAGAAAGTTAGGGCTCCACCTAAGTGAGTAAATTTGAACTTATCTGTTTGGTCTTTAAAGAACAAATGCATCCAAGGCCACGTAAAAAGCTCCATGCTCATTGAATGAATCTCGGCAGACTCCATGCTAGGCCACACATAGTCGGAAAGACGTGCATCCCGACTTTGATAGCTTTGGAATGCATGACCTGCTTCGTGTGTTATCACCGTAACATCATGTGCAGTTCTATTGAAATTGGCAAAAATAAATGGAGACTTATATAGTGGTATGGACGAGCAATAGCCACCTCCTGCTTTTCCGGGCTTCGCCTCTAAGTCCATCATTTTATACTTGGTCATCATTGTAAAAAACTCATCTGTTTCAGGAGAGAGCTCTTTGTACATTTTCTTTGCATTTTCAACAATCCACTCGGCATCTCCTTGTGGAACTGCATTGCCCGTTTTATATTGAAGAGGTCCGTCATAATAGTAAAGATGATCTAGCCCCAATCTTTTTCTTTTTCGCTCTCTCAATTCTTTGCACACGGGAACTACTTCTTTATAGATTGCATCTCTATATTTTGCAACCATTTCTGCATTATAGTCCACCCTATTCATACGAGCATAGCCCAACTCAACAAAGTTTTTAAAACCTAAAGTACGAGCAATCTTTGTGCGCACTTTTACAAGCTCGTCATAAATCCTATCCAACTCTGCTTCATTCTTTTCAAAAAAAGAATAATAAACTTTGCAAGCTTCTTTTCGCTCTTGTCTATCCTTGCTTTGCATAAAGGGACCCATTTGAGAAAGATTTCTCTTCTCCCCTTTATATTCCAACTCTGCACTCGCCATTAACTTGGAATATTGACTTACTAGTTTGTTTTCGACAGCCAAGTCGTCCATAATTGCAGGAGAGAATGTTTTGTTTTGAATTTCGTATAATCTAAAAACAGTCTCCCCAAATTCTTCTACAAGTTCAGAGCGGAACTTGCAATTTAATATTAATTTTCTATATTCGTCTCCATATTTAGCAAGCCTTGGTCCTATCTCATCAAAAAAATCTTGTTCTTTTGAATAAAATTCATCTTTTGTATTGATTGTGTAGCGAAGATATGCGAGAGAGCCTAGCGAAGTAATAGTAACAGACAATTTTTCTGCTTCATCTATTAAATCTATGCATTCTTTCGCAGTTTGTGCATTTTTAAATCTATCTAAAACAGATTGAATATCCTTTTCATACTGCTCTATATCTGGTCTTTTGTATTCCATTTTAGAAAATTCAACCATAGGTAGGGTAGGCACTTTGCTTTTATCCATAAAACACTCCTTAAAAATATATAAACCCGTTTTGCAACAAGCGAGTGCTTAAGTATAGATTTTTTTTTTATTTTAAGGAAGCCCCCAACTAAAAGGCGTTTTAATGAGCAAACATATAGATTTTATTCAGAGGGTTTATCTATTTCAGATTTTTTTTCTGAAAAAAGAGAGGCAAGTTCCTTTTTTTGCCAATGAAGAGCTACTTGATATGGGGTCTCCCCAAGTGTATTTTTCTCGGCTATCCCCTCTTTAGTTATAGACAATAACAACTCTATAGTTTCTTTTTCTGCAAAACGTGCTGCATAGTGCAAAATATTGTCGCCTATAGCATCTGTTTTAACAATGGAATACTTTGCCAACATTTCTACAAAAGCACCTCGTTTTTTTAATATAAGAGTTACTACATTTTCGCCTGTATTATTTGCAATAAATGGATCCGCTCCTGCAAGAAACAACATTTTGGCATTTGCCTCTTGTGCTCTATCAATTGCACAAAAAAGAGCCGTCTCCCCTTGTCTATCTTTTTTATTTATTGGATAGCCCTTTTTTAAGAGAAAAGACATTATCGAAGCTTTTGCACCCTCTACTATTGCAATATGTAGCGGAGTGCGCCCATCTGAATCTACGAGAAACTTATCATTTCCTAACACAGCTTGAATTAGAGCAACATCTTTTTCCAACGTCATAGAAAACGGCGTTCTTCCCATCGCATCTCTAGCCATAGGATTTCCACCTGCAGTTCTCACCATCTTAATAATCTCCAGTCCTATACTCTTGTCTTGCATATTTTGCACTACAGAAATCGCCTCGTGCATAGGAGTACTTCCATTCATATCCTGTTGAACTGGAGAGCTACCAGACATCAACAAAAGGCGAGAGACATCAAATTTACCTGCGAGGATAGAACGACTTAGAGGGCTTTTCCCTGAATTGTCTTGACTTGTTATATCTGCATTATATGCCAAAAGCAATTTTACAAATTCTTCATCGCCGTAGCTCGCTGCTTCATGCAATGCAGTACTTCCCGACGTATTCCCAAAATTTACAAATGGATGGATGCCATGAGCCGTACTCAACAATAATTTGGCACTGTTATATGCTTTTTTTCTCACACTTGCGTGAAGTGCTGTGTTTCCTAAAAAGTCTCTTCTTGAAATATAAACCAGTTGATTATCCGAAAAACTTAACAACACTTTAATAACATTGTATGCATCTTTTGCTAAGGCAGAAAAAATAGGTGTCTCGTTTTTATTATTAGTCGCCATGATATCTGCACCAGCTGATATCATGTTTTTTATTATATGAGCATAGCCCTCTCTGGCCGCTATGTGCAAAGCCGTATTACCGTCTGCATCTTTTGCAGTCATTGTTGTTTTATTAAAAAACCAATTGGTTCTATCCCCCCCCAATTCTATTGCGAGAGTTAACGGACTATACCCTCTATCATCGACATCAAATATAGAAGCATCATAGGATATCAAAACTTTTCCCAATACTTCTCTATCTAAATCTACAGCAATATGTAAAGGAGTCTGACCGAGACTATCCTGACTAGAAATTAAACTGCTGTTAGTTACTATATATTCAACTACCTCAGGCGGGGCATCTTTTTTTACCGCTATATGAAGAGTATCATCCCTTCTGTCGTCTTTAGAATATATATTTTTTTGATTCATAACAGATTTAAAAAGTTCAAATTTTTTTAAGAACGAAACTACAAAAGTTGTTTTTCCACTTAAATTTTCTGAATGTATATTAGCCCCAATAGAAGCAAGATATTGACATATCGCCTCTTGTTCAGTTTGAACCGCGACATATAAGGGAGAATCCCCCATTTTGTTCTTTTCTTCTATATCTCCACCTTTTTCTATTAATAATTTGATCACTTCAAGTTCGTATCTAAGTCGTATTGCAATATGTAATGGAGTTTCCCCAAAACTATCTTTAAGATTGCATGAAACGGGAGTAGATAAAATCAGCTTAAATATCTCTAATCTCGATTCCTTTGGCATAACAATATGCAAAGTAGAATTTCCAAAGCCATCTCTTAGTGTTGGATCCGCACCTTTTTCAAGAAGATGAGAAACGCATAAAACATTACCGTTTCTTACAGCTTCATGAAGAGCAGTTGAATTCGCCATGTTTCTTGCATCTATGGGGCAACCTTCCTCTATGAGATAATCAACAAAACCCAGATGATTTTTTCTCGCTGCCACATGAAGTGCAGTTTCTCCATTTGAAAAACGAGCGCCATAATTTCTTTTGATAACAGCTCTTTCAAATTCCTCAAAATCTCCAAAAAGAGGCTCAGCGCCAGAGGCTAAAAGTAAGGAAGCAATCATAGCCGATTCTTTTCTATTTGGATCCCTATACGCTATTATTAGTAAACTATTTTCATCAGATTTTAAACCTACAGTTGGCACACCTAAATCCAATATTTTCTTTGTAAGAGCTACATCATAGTCTTCTATAGCATAATGAATAGCCAACTTTCCTAGACTATCTTTTTGGGTAATTGTTGTGGAATTCAATATGTGGTCTAGGAGAGAAACCTCCTTAGCATACGAAAAAGGTGAAGATCCAAAATTATCAGCAACAAAAATATTTGCATTTTTGCCCGATAAAAATTCTGCTATCGCAATATTTCGTCTCTCTAAGGCAACCAGCAAGGGTGTTTTTCCATTTGCATCCAAGCTATCAATTTCTGCACCTTTTTTTAAGAATATTGCCACTTCTTCTATGTTGTTTTGCTTTGCAGCAATATGAAGCAAAGTTTGACCTTCTAAATCTCTCGTGTTCACATTTTCTTCCGTCAACACTGCCTCTAATTCTTCTTTCCTCCCTTCTTTTAAAAACATTACAATTTCAGGATTTTTTTGAACCGTTGCACAACTTTGCAAGCATATTACATACAAAAACAGTAAAAAAATGATATAAAAGGGCTTTTTATTAAAGGTCTGTAGACTTAGCACATACAACTCCCAGAGATGATATCGGCATAAACATCATTTTTATTAATCACAAGACCGTATAACCTAACACAGCTAATGTAGGAAATTCTTTTTCTGTTGAAACTTTAACCAATATTCTTGCTTCTTGTTGCACTAATAATACAGGCATATACCCTGCTTGATGAAACGTCAAAAAAGATTTTTGTAAGGAGTAAATCCATGCTCTTTGCTCTTCAGGAGAAATCGACGCAATAGGTCCAGTGACTAAATCAACACGAGAGTCAACCAATTTGGCAATTATTTCTCCATCAACTTTCATTACATGCAAAACATTTTTCTCGTCTGCATACTGCAATGAAATTTGTCTGCCTAATGCTTGTCTTACATTTTCCACAGTTATACTAACATTTTTGCAAACAGGGTAGATATCCGAAATTGTTTCTAATATAGCAGAATGATTTCTTATAGAAACTTGCTCTTTTAGCAACGCTTGCATCACTTTTTGAATAACTCCAAGACTACTACTTCTTAAAGCTTCATCCACGACCACAGCATCTTTCTTCCTGACAGAATCCAAAATATCTTGAACCATCTGTCTTGTTAGTATGCTATACGAATATTGCTTTATAACTTGTGTTAGGTGCGTTGCAATTATAGAAGATGGATCAACTACTGTATAACCTAACATTTCAGCCTTAGTCCTATTCTCTTCTGTAATCCAAATTGCAGGTAGCCCAAAAGTTGGATCTGTAGTGCGGATGCCAGGCACCTCATCTTGCACATTGCCAGGATTAATCCCTAAATATGAACCTACCATTATGTTACCACTAGCAACTTGTACACCTTGTATCTTAAAACAATATTCATCTGGTGCCAAACTCATATTATCCATTATACGAATACTAGGAGCCACAAGACCCAAGTCTAGCCCTATTTCTTTTCTGATTGCGCCTATGCGATTTAATAAATCTGCCCCTTTTTGGTCAGAAACTAGAGGCACAAGCGTGTATCCAATTTCTAAAGACAAAGGATCAAGAGGAATAATAGGTTCAGTTGCTTCTTTTATTGCAGCACCACC
>CAUTVN010000032.1:0-12496 GCA_963541705.1 uncultured Treponema sp. | reverse complement strand
CAAAAAAGATATGACAGCGATTTTGCATAATCGCAGGATTGGGAAATAGGGAGCCTAGAGGTAAGAGCTTTTTTGCTTTATACCCTGTTTCTTCCAAAAGCTCGCGTCTTGCAGCCTCTATAGGCTCCTCGCCTTTGTCTACGACCCCACCGGGGAATTCGTTTAAAACAGTGGCTGCGCCGTGTCTCCACTGCCTGACCATAACAAAAAAGCGATTTCCCTCTCTCACCAAAATAGGAACCACAATCGCCCACTCAGGCGAAGACAGGGAGACAAAAGTTTTTTCCTCTCCGTTGGGAGAGATGCTTTTTATATTTTGAATATCAAATATTCGTGTGCTAAAAATATTTTGTTTTTCTATTTGTTTCCATTCTATTTTTTCTTTCATAGCTTTTTAATTCCCCCTTTGACAGATTTATTCTTGTAATATATGCTATATACATATTGAGGAGGCTGTCAATGGCAATCATTACAGTATCGCGAAAAATAGCTTCGTTGGGGGACGAAACTTCTAGCGAATTAGCAAAAGAGTTGGGATATAAGTTTGTAGAAAGAAAAGAGCTAGAAGGGCACCTAATTGCCAAAGGAATAGAAGCAGAAAAGTTGAAAAGATATGATGAAAAAAGACCTGGCTTTTGGGCAGCGCTCTCGCGCGATAGAGATGAATATTTTGACCTTTTGCGGGAAGTTGTGTATGAAATTGCAAATATGGGCAACTGCATTTTTATTGGACGTGGAGGTTTTGCTATTTTGAATGGAATTCCCGGTGTCTACACAGTGCGTTTGGTAGCAGGAGACGAGCGAAGAGTAGAGCGGATTATGAATGAGTTTGGCTATTCAGAAAAAAAAGCAAAAGAGCTCATCAAAACAAGCGATATAAACCGCGAAGGTTTCCATAAATGTTTTTTTAATGTACAACAAGAAGAATCCACTTTCTACAATATGGTTCTAAACACAAGCGAAATAGATGCAAAAGATGCTGCTAGTATAATCAAACACGCTTTTAAAACTACAATCAAAGCCGAAGACGAAGCTTTAGGAGCTCAAAAAATTGAAGAGCTTTTGCAAGCTCAAAGAATAGTTAACCACATATCTTTTAATCTAAAACTCTCACTTTATTTTTTAGATGCAGAAGTGTCTAAAGAAAAGGTGGTTTTACACGGTGTTGCAGACTCTCCATACATGATTGAAAAAGCTATACAAGCGGCAAAAGAGATGTGCAAAGATAGAGAAATATCGTCTAACATCAAGCTAATGAATAGCTATAACAATAAACATTATTAAAGCCAAAATCTGGCTCATTTTTAGTGAAAAGTGGGGGAAAATATGAAAGTGTTGGTTATAGGTGGTGCGGGCTATATTGGAAGCCACGTGGTAAAGGCTATGCTAGAAGCAGGGCATAAGACGACGGTATTCGATAATATGAGCAGTGGGCAACTTTGTAATTTGTTTGAGGAAGCAGACTTTATAGCGGGAGATACAAGACATACAGATGATGTAGAAAACGCTTTTTCGCAAGGCTTTGACGCTTGCATATATCTTGCAGCTTCCAAAGCTGTCGGCGAATCTATGGTATGTCCCGAAAAATATTCTATTAATAATATTTCTGCCACATTAAACATATTGAATGCATGCACAAAGTATAATTGCAAATATATTGTGTTTTCTTCTTCGGCAGCGGTATATGGTATGCCAAAATATTTGCCTGTAGATGAATTGCACCCAACAAATCCTGAAAACTATTATGGTTTTACCAAATTAAAAATAGAAGAATTCTTAAAATGGTATGACCTTCTAAAAGGAATAAGATTTGCCTCCCTTAGGTATTTTAATGCTGCAGGCTACGACGAAAGTGGCGCCGTCCCAGGCATAGAAAAAGAGCCTCAAAACTTAATTCCAATTATAATGGAAGTAGCAATAGGCAAAAGAGATGAGCTTAAGATATTTGGAGGAGATTGGCCTACGCAAGACGGCACATGCATTAGAGACTATGTGCATGTTTCGGACTTGAGCGTAGCGCATGTTAGCGCTCTAGAGTTTATTAAAGAAAATGACAGAAGCATCACTCTAAACTTAGGCACAGAAACAGGACATTCTGTTTTGGAAATGGTAGAAAGCGCACGCAAGATTACAGGCAAACAAATTCCTTCCCGTATAGTTGAGCGACGAGCGGGCGATCCACACTCTTACTATGCTTCTTCTATGCTTGCAAAAAGCTTGATTGGCTGGCAAGCGACCCATTCCGAACTAGATAACATAATATCTTCCACTTGGAATATATATTCTAAATTTTTCAAATAAAACCACACAAAGCCTCCTACAATTTAGGAGGCTTTTTTAGTGCAAAATAAATGCTCCCAAAGAAACAAACATCAAGCAAAGACTTTTTTAATTGCGTCGCTAATATTTTCTATCACCCGCACATGTTTATCAAAACTTTCTATGTCGTCTTTTTCCAAAGTTGGAGCTAAATAATAGCTAGAAAAGCCTAAACTATTGGCGGCCTTTAGGCGTGGAACAATCTTCTTTACAGTACGAATTTCTCCCGCTAGACTAAGCTCGCCTATATACGTGCTGGCAAGTTTTGCAGGAATGTCTGTTCTGCTGGAATATAAGGCTATAGCGAGCGCCAAGTCTGCAGCAGTCTCTTTAATTCTTATTCCGCCTGCAACGTTCACATATATGTCTTGGTCAGAAAACTTTAACCCCACTCTTTTTTCTAAGACAGCAGCAACCCTATTGACTCTTGCGCTATCAATTTTGTCGGAAAAGACTCGTGTCATTCCGCTTTTTGCAGGAACTGTAAGCGCCTGAATCTCTACCATAAAAACTCTGGAACCCTCTATGATTGGCACTGTAGCAGAACCAGAAGGCAGGGAATCTTTCCTGTTGGTGATAAACAAGGTGGAAGCATCTTCTACTGTCGAAAGCCCCCTCTCGTCCATAGAAAAAATGCCAAGTTCGTCAATCGAACCAAACCTGTTTTTTAACACTCTCAAAAAGCGCAAATCGTCTTCGTTTCGTTCAAAGTAAATTACTGTGTCTACCAAGTGCTCAAATGCTTTAGGGCCTGCAATGCTACCTTCTTTTGTTACGTGTGCCGTTAGGAAAAGCACTGCATCCCTTTCTTTTACCCAAGAGACAAGTTCGTTTGCACAATATTTTAGCTGATTTATTGTTCCGGGAATAATCCCTGCCTCGTGCGAATAGACTGTTTGAATCGAATCGATTATCACAAAGATTGGGTTTACTTTGTTCAAAACAAAGTCTATATCTTCTAAATGAGATGTGCACAAAAGTTCTATATTACCAATTGGAAGACCTAGCCTATCTGCCCTAGCTTTAATCTGTCCTGCCGACTCCTCGCCTGATATATATAAAACTTTTTTTCCTGTATATGCTGCTGCTTGCAAAAGCAGTGTGGACTTGCCTATTCCAGGCTCTCCCGCAACGATAATGCTAGAACGCTTGACCGCGCCACCGCCCAACACTCTATCAAACTCTTTTAAACCGGTAGAAAATCTCTCCCCGTCTTGAGCTTTTACAGCCTCGAGTGGCAAGACGTCTATGCATCTTTTTGTTTCTTTGCTATGTGCAGCAGAAGCTTCCGAAATCACCACTTCTTCAAACGAATTCCACTCTCCGCAAGATGGGCACTTGCCGAGCCACTTGTTTTGAGAATATCCACACGCATTGCACCTATAGGCTATCTCGCCCGATGTTTTCTTTTTGTTCATATATTATATTGTATCGATATTGTAACAAAAAATCTATTTTGTTTGACAAAGTCTAAAACCCAAAGCAGACCATGTCTCTTCTATTGCCCAACATTGCCTTCTGCCCACAATGCAATCGTACGAAAAACACTCCCAACTACCACCCCGTGCCACGCAACAAGCGCTTTTTTCAACTTTGTTTCCAAAAATAGCCTCTTTTGTTGGGAGAGCGCAAAGCTCTTCCACATTGCCCGACATATCATAAAAGCCTAAATGGTTTGCCCTTTTTGAGGCGCAAGGCGCCGTGCCCAAAACAGGTGGTTCAAATCGTTTGTAGCCAATTCCGTCAAAATACTTGAAACATACGGTTGTGCTAAAAAGTTCTTTGTTCATTGCAGCAAAAGATTGCAGTTCTGAGTTTCGAGAAGAAAGCGGAAGGGTGGAACCACTCGTGGTGTTTAGCTTTGTAAAATAAGAGCCTGAAATTTCTATAGTATTTGGTGCCCCTTCTTTTTCTTTGCGAGCTGCATATTCCCACTCTGTCTCCAAAGGTAGCCTAAAGCCTTTTTTAGACACATCTATGAGTATGTGGTTAGGCACTTTTGCATCTTTCACGTCTTTTATGACTGTTTCATCGCTCTTTTTCAAATAGACAAAAGCATCGCTCATCCCCAGCTTTTCTGTATATGCGTTGCACCAAACAATTGCATCACACCAGCTCACCATCACAACAGGATGCCTCGAGCTGACAGAACTACCCGAGCCACAATTGCCCCTGTTTGCAAACTCATAGCCATGAGCGCACGCCCAATCATATATCTCCGTCCAAAGTCTATACGTTACTTCATATTTTCCCAACCTAAAAGGCTTAATCTCTATAGCATTTTCGCTTGAAAAAACACCTTGCCAGAGTTTAGGAGATAGTTTCTCTGGCGAGTTTGGGAGTGGATAGTCGATAGGTGGGCTAATAATTTTTTCTAAAGGTGGCTCGACGTCTATAAGTCCACCGTCCTCTATTTCTGCATCTTTAGGAATGGCAGGGGTATAGTTTCCTACATATTCGTTTTCTTGCCCGCCTTCTTCGTCTTTGAATGCAAAAATATACAAAGATTCATTTTGTTCAAAAATATAGTCGTCTTCTATATCCGCCGAGTTCTCGTCATCTTCAAGCTTCCACTCAGAAAGATAGTAGCCACTCTGGGCTTGGGTGCTACAAATATATTCTGTCTCTCGAAGCTCTTGCCAAGACGCACCTTTTGGAACTTCCAAAGCATAATACTCGAGTATCACATTCTCTCCCCCGTTTAAGCTTAGCATTACCGTTGTCTCTTTGCCTGTTTTGCTCTTTGGATGTTTTCCCTTTTTGCTCTTTTCTTTTTTGCTTGTTGAATGTTTTTTGCTTGTGGCATATATGTTGCCGCCTTTTTTGAAGACATAATTGTCGCTCAATGCCTTGCCACGAGAAGAGGAGCCAAGCTTCCACCTATTGAGCAAATAGCCATCTTCAAAACTTAGGCGCTCGCTAATTTCGTCTTTTATCTCTTTCCATTTTGTTCCTTTTTTGATTGTGAAAACATCGTCGCTTATTTCTACATACTTATCGCCTTTGAGCTGCAACTCTATCTCTTCCACTCCCTCTTCGCTCCCCTCCTCATCCTCCTCTTTTGCGCCTATACCGTTTCTGCAAGCAAAAACGATGAACATTAAAAGATTCGCCATTATAATACGTAATATTTTGTTTTTCATTTTGCTAAAAAAACTCTCCTTATCTAATATAATAGGGAAAGTTTTCTTCATCTTGCCTCAAAATTAAGGCAATAACGAATGCACTACTTGTTTTCTTTTATTCCGTCTATGTAGGAAATAATTTGCTTATATTCTGGGCTTTTGCAATATGCTTTTAGAGTGGCAGAAGAACGACTAAGTTTTTTGATTGTATTTTCAATTGCGCAAAGGTCGTTAATAAAACCGTCGTTTTGGTAGTAGCTGTCTTTTTTATGCAAGTCGCACCTACCCTCCAAAAGCTCAATTAGCATATTGTCTATTGTTTGGTTGCTAAAATTGTTGACCATAGCGTAGATAAAATTTGGAACCACAGAATAGTTTTTTAAGAGATAGAAGTCGCCTTCGTATTTCCCTCGTGCTTCTCCTGATGTGATGACGGGAGTGTTTTTCGCATTGGTCAGTAAAACAATGATTAGATTTTCCCTGCGGTCGATTAGCGTAAGCGAGCCAGTCCAGCCTGTATGCCCAATAGCCTCCCTATCTGCAAGACGAGAAAACGCCCACGAATACGCATAGGAAGCACCTTGTCGCCTCCAGCCGAGCGCTTGTGTTTGCAAAAGACCTGTGTTGCCTGCAAACATGTCTACAATATTCTCATCAAATATGCGCATATTGCCGTAACCCCCGCCGTTTAGTATCACTTGAGCCAACACCCCGATACTTTCGGCGTTGGAGAAAAGTCCTGCGTGTCCTGAAACTTGACTCATCGGCAGATATGCATTGCCGTCGTGCACAATTCCTTGCAAAAGCCCGCCATCTCTCTTGCTAAACTCTTCTTTATATACGCCCCTTGCTGCAACATTTATTTCTGTGGCTGCGCACTCCCCTTTCTTAAAACCATTTTGCAATGGTTTGAAAGTGATATATTTTAAGCCTAATGGGGAATAGATTTCTTTTTTTAAATATTCATCTAGTGGCATACCCGCAACTTTTTCCACAATAAAGCACAAAAGCATATAGTCTATGTCAGAATAGACAGAATCTGTGCCTCGTTTATAGATGAGTGGCCAACCTTGCACTATTTGTAAAGCTGTGTCTCTGTTTGTGAGTGTCTCGTCTTTTTCTCTTAGTTTTTTGTCGCTCAAAAAAGGGTAGCCTGCAGGCATCCCCCCTTGGTGCAAGAGCAAGTCTTTAACCCTAACTTCAGCCTTTCCCTTAATCTTTGCCTTTTTTGAATCTACAAAAGCGGGGAAAAAGTCAGACACCTTGTCTTCTAGCGAAAGTTTTTTTTGAGATACCAGTTTTTGTACTGCAAAATTTAGTGCATAAATCTTGGTGTTGCTTGCAATGTCGTAAAGTGTGTTGGTGGTGGCGACTTTGCGTCTTCTGAAGGGCAGCGCCCGTCCTTTTGCATCGGTAGTGCTTAAATAGCCATAGACTGCATTTTTAATGATTTTCCCGTTCTTTGCCACAAACAGCTGACAGCCAGGGAAACCTTTTTTCACTTCTTCTTCTATAAAAGTCTCCAGCACTTTCAAGCCTTGCATATTAAACGAGCCGAGTTGACCTTGAATCAGCGTAGGATAGGGAATTTTGATTTTTATGTGGGTGTGTTCCTCGTCGTCGCCAACAAACTTGATTCGCCCTATAGAGATTATGTTTCTGCCGTTTTTTACCAATTTTGAAACATCAATTTTTGCACTTTTCATTTTGCATATTTTGGCTGTCTCTAGGGGTTTTCCATTAATAGAGAGCGCGAAATTTTCTATATTGTGTGCTTTTATATAGACTGCCCCCTGCCCCTCAAAACCGACAAAATTTATAAAAGAGCGTGGTAAAATAGACTCTGGTGCATATTCTAAAGTGGGGCTGTAGATTGTGTCTACCTGAAATTGCATAATAGGCGCCCCTTCTTTGCCAGATGATCCAACGCTCTCTTCGCTAAATGCGCTAGATGCATCTTCGCTAATTATCGAGTTTGTCGCCTGAGCAATTTGTAGCGAAAAAAAACAGAATATCCAGAAAATTCCCCTCTTAAAAGAGTACACTTTTTTTGATAGAATACTAAAAATCATGTGTTCATCTCAATTACAAAATAAAATTGCGTCTTGGAATGAGTTGCAAGACCTAATCCAAACAATAAAACCGGACAACTTTCCCTACAAGATAATCGGCATTAATAATGGATTTAAAGGCTTTTTTCTAAAAGAATTTATAAAAAAACATAAGTCTAATATTTTGTTGGTTGTGGCGGGCGAAAAAGAGATAGAAAATGCTTTGCGAGATGTGGCTATGCTGAACCTTAAAGCGTCTATCTTGCCTTCTTGGCAAGCCCTGCCATACACTCCTCTTTCGGGTAACGCTTCGGTCTTTGCAGAACGCTCTAGCGCTCTTTCGCACCTAGCCCATGTGGCGCAAAAAGATTGGAGTGAAGGTGGCGAAATATTTATCACAACTGTTCGCTCTCTCCTCACTCCCGTCCCCCCGCTTTCCTATATCAACAGCCTAAAATACAAGATTGAAGTAGGCAAAGACTACGACGTTCAAAAAATAGCTTCGCAATTGGCAGACTGGGGCTATACCCGAGTGCCAAGGGTTAGCGTGCGGGGGGAGTTTTCGGTGCGAGGCGAAGTGCTAGATGTGGCTCCTATAGGAAACAAGTCGGACGAAAATGTGGCATATCGCTTTGTGTTCGATTTTGAAACAATAGAAAAGATTAGATTATTTGATATTGCCTCGCAAGCCTCACTCGAAGAGTTAAAAAAAGCCACGCTATATTCTGCAAAAGAAGTACTTTGGAGCGATGAGCGAATTGCCACTCTAAAGGCGAATTTGGCTAAGTTTAGCGAATTTGAAGATGGGGGAAAAACGATCATAGAAAAGTTGGAAAAGATGCGCACTTTTGAAGGAGAAGAGCTGTTTTTCCCCCTCGCTTTTGAAGAGAGCGAAACGAGCATTCTCTCCTACCTAAACGAAAAGCAAAACTTCACTGTTTTTTATATCGAATCGGAGCGAATAGAAAACGCCGTTCCCGCAATTTCGCGCCAATATTTAGCTCTATATAAGGGCATAAAACTTGAAAAAGAGCGAGTAGGACTTTATGGCGCCGAGTTTATTGAACAGCCCTCTCCAAATAGGATTTTGTTAGATTTTGACAAAACCACATCTTCCTACAAGCGTTCTATTTTTTTAAAGTCGCTAAAAGACGAGAACGCAGAAGTGTTGGACGAAGTTTTTCAAGACGATACGCAAGCCCCTGAAGAGGCAAAAATAGAAGCTGACTTGGAGCCCGGAGCCAACATAGCGCAAAATGAGAGAGATGAGCATTCTTTCAGTCTTAGCATCAGTCCTGAGCGCAACTTTTTTGGAAATATTCCATACTTAAAAGAAGAGCTGGTGGCGCTGAGTAAAGAGGGGATGAAAATATTCATTTTTGCAGAAACAGAGAGCCAGGCGCTAAGGATTAGAGAGATATTAAAAGACATTCCGCTAACTGTTTTGCCAAACGCAATATCTTCGGGTTTTTCAATTCCGTCGCTAAAAGTGATGGTGATTGCAGAAAAAGAAATATTTGGCAGAAGAAGGCGCATTCCAAAAGCAACCAGAAACGTAAAAAGTGAAGCAATAGACAACTTTGTCGAATTGAACCCAGGAGACTATGTGGTTCACGTAAACTACGGCATAGGGCGTTTTATGGGAATTGAGCGCGTAAAGATTTTAGAGACAGAAAGAGACTACATCAAGCTTGAATATGCAAACGATGAGTCTACATTTATTCCAATAGAACAGGCAGACTTGGTGCAACGCTACATAGGTAGCGAAGGCTCTGCCCCAGCTCTCGACACTTTGGGTTCTAAATCTTGGGAAAACCGCAAAAACAAAGTAAAAAAATGCGTGGAAGACATTGCAGAAAAACTGATTTTGCTTTATTCAAAACGAAAGATTGGGCAAGGCTTTGCGTTCCAAAAAGACGGGGAGTGGCAGGCAGCGTTTGAGGCGGCTTTTCCCTATGAAGAGACGGCAGACCAGCTTTCTTGTACAGAAGACGTAAAGCGCGATATGGAAAGGGCAGAGCCTATGGATCGCCTTGTCTGTGGAGATGTGGGTTTTGGCAAAACAGAGGTCGCGATGAGAGCGGCTTTTAAGGCTACAATGAGCGGAAAACAAGTGGTCTTTTTAGCGCCGACAACAATTTTGGTGGAACAGCATTTCGCTACATTGCAAAAGAGGTTTGCAAAGTTTCCTGTACGCATTGCAAAAATGTCTCGTTTTGTTCCAAGAAAGGAACAACAAAATGTTTTAGAAATGCTTAAAAATGGCAATGTAGACATTGTTGTGGGTACACATCGCGTCATTCAAAAAGATGTTGTTTTTAAGGATTTGGGGCTAATTATCATAGACGAAGAGCAACGCTTTGGAGTAAAAGACAAAGAGAGGCTAAAAGCGCTAAAGACGCATGTGGACTGCCTCGCTCTTTCAGCGACGCCAATTCCTAGAACGCTACATATGTCGCTACTAAAAATTAGAGACATGAGCGTAATCACTACTCCGCCACAAAACAGAAAACCTGTCGAAACTATTATAGAAGAATTTAGCGAAGACTTAGTCTCTCGAATAGTTAGGCGCGAGACTGCGAGAGGAGGACAGGTTTTCTATCTGCACAACAAAATTGAAAGCCTAGAAGAGATTCAATATAAGTTACAACAACTTTTGCCAGAGCTGATGATTGAGACCGCACACGGCAAGATGAGTGCCGCCGAAATTGAAGACATCTTTAGGCGCTTTTCGCTAGGTGGTTTTCAGGTGCTAATTTCTACAACCATCATCGAAAATGGAATAGACATTCCCAATGCAAACACAATCATTATCGACCGTGCCGATATGTATGGCGTCTCCCAACTTTACCAACTACGCGGACGGGTTGGCAGAAGCGACCGCAAGGCCTTTGCTGCTTTCCTCTATCCCGAAAACAAGGCGCTCTCGGAAGTTGCGATGAAGAGACTACAAGCGATTTCAGACTTTACGGAGCTGGGCTCGGGCTTTAAGATTGCGATGAAAGACATGGAGATTCGCGGGGCGGGTAATCTATTGGGAAAAGAACAATCTGGCTACATTTATTCTGTAGGTTTCGACTTATATGTGCGCCTTTTGAGCGAGGCAATAGAAAAGTTGAAAAACAATAACTACGTAGAGCCCATCGACACTACTATAGAACTTGAATATTCTGGCTTTATTCCCGACTCCTACATCAAACTCGCAGAAACAAAGATGGAAATCTACAAAAAGATTGCCGGAGTCAAAAACAGGCGCGACCTGGATTCTGTTGTATATGAAATTAACGACCGTTTCGGCCCGCCTCCCGAAGAGGTAGAAAGCCTGCTTTCGCTTTCTGAGATAAAAATTATTTGCCAAAAATTGTTTATCAAAAGTCTTAAAGAAAGAAGGGCAAATGTGAGAATTGAATTCAACCGTGTTTCGGAGATTTCTATTGAAAAACTTATGAGTCTAATAAAGTCTTCTCACGGCAGAATTAAGCTCGATCCAAACGCTCCGAATGTGTTGCAACTAGAAGTGGGCAATATAGGATTGAAAGAAAAGTCCGAGTTCATCTACGAAAACTTAAGTCGCCTGTTGTAGACTCCCCAATAGCCATCGGCTTTAGCGAAGCTGGTGGCTAGCGAAAAACTAGAGGCGAGCTCTTTACTCCCCAACTACAGAGATTTGCTTGAAGACGTTTTTGCCATTCACGGCTTCGTCAATCATAGCGATTGCATAGTCGGCGTAGCTGATTACACTCATGTTCTGTGCGTTTAGAGTAAGCTCTTCGCCCGCTAAGATATATTTTCCCCGTCTTTCGCCATCCGCTTGGAAGTCTGCCGCAGGGCTTATGTATGTCCACTTCACATCTTTTGAACTTCGCAAAAAGTTTAATGCTTCCGTGTGCGCTTTAGAAAGTGGCTTATAGGCATCTGGAAAGTCCGCACCTGAGTCTACCGTCGCTGTGTGTTCTTTGTTGGTGTATAAACTGCCAGCACCTCCCACAAGCAAAAGCCTTGCCTCCTCGCCCTTTAGAACATCGCAGAAGTGCATTACTGCTTTTGGGATTTCTGGAATGCTTTCGGCTGTCCAAGCGCCAAAAGCGTCGATGACAACATCGAAGCCTGCCAGGTCTTCTTTAGTGATTTTGAACAAATCTTTTTGCACAACTTTTGAGGCTACGTTCTTTTGCCTACTACCCTAATTGTCGAATATGAGTATATATAAATCAAGTAGGCACTTTTTTGTGCTATAGTATCTTTTGGATACTATTTGAGGAGGAATGATGAAAACATTGCCTGAGTGTGATGTAGAGCTTATGTTAACTTTAATAAGCGATAGGAGGAAGGTGTTGATTATTCGAGACTTGTTGACAGGGGGTAAGCGATTTGGAGAATTAAAAAAGTCGGTCAGTGGCATTTCTCAAAAAGTCCTTACGGCGCACTTGCGAGAAATGGAAAGCGATGGCTTAGTGAATCGAGTGGTCTACGCGCAAGTGCCTCCCCGCGTAGAATATTCCCTTACAGAAATAGGCTATAGCTTACAGCCTGTTTTGAGCGCAATGGAAAAATGGGGAAGGGAATATAGAGCTAAAATATAGCCGTTATATGGTAGCTTCTTTTCTATATAGCATATGTGGATCCAAGCTTTATAAGCCTAAAGCCAGGACTGACGGCACTTCGCACAATTAGCCAATTTTGATGCTATTTATTTGTTTTATAGCTCTTTTATTTCTGCAATACTCAGTCCTGTAATTCTCGCTATTAGATCAAAAGGTAAACCCTCACTTTTCATATTATGCGCAGATTCATATCTAACTCTTTTCTCGCCCCTTTTCTCACCTTCTTTTATTCCTTCCATTCTACCTTCTCTCTTTCCTTCCATTCTACCTCTTTTTATTCCTTTCTTTATTCCCTCTTTTATTCCTTCC
Organism: uncultured Treponema sp.; assembly: GCA_963541705.1. Taxonomy (GTDB): domain Bacteria; phylum Spirochaetota; class Spirochaetia; order Treponematales; family Treponemataceae; genus Treponema_B. The sequence goes on along the minus strand of CAUTVN010000032.1, from coordinate 88 downwards.
AGCCTACCTCTTTCTTGACCTCTATCTTCTGCATCTTCCATTTGGCAATAGTATGAAAGAGATTCGTTACTGATAAGTTGGTCATATT
>CAUTVN010000031.1:0-12696 GCA_963541705.1 uncultured Treponema sp. | reverse complement strand
CCAAAGTTGCTACCATCATTGAGTGGATGTAAGTGCCAGAAACTGTAAGCAACATCTGTTTCATAAGCGGAGAGTTTAAATCTGAGATTTCTATAAGCCTAAACGTTGTGGGACAATTTAGCACTACTTCTATTAGTGGCAAAAAACCTAAGAGAAAAACGCCACTGAGAAAACCATTAAAAGCCGCTCCAACAATGGAAAATAATGTTTTTGTCTCTGCATTGGGAAATAAAAATATACAAGTCAAAACCATCAGAGGCTGTATTACAGCTAGAATTCCCGAAGTTTTTATTAAATCTATACGGCGTCCTGTATTTTTTACAAAAGCGATGCCTGCAACGCTAGAAAACAAAGAGAAAAGCGAGAGGGGAACATTAAAATTAGATGCTCCAAAACAAGAAAGCGTTATAAGAATTGAAGAAAAAATAGCCATTTTTTTAGACTTTAGCACATAGAGCAACATAGAAAACAGGCTAGAGGGCAAAAACGGAATTATGGAAAAAACTCCAGAGAAAAAACTAATTCTAGACAGAAAAAGCACTTCCAAATACACAGCCGTGCACATCAACAACAAAAGCAAAAAATATTTATTTTCGACCCTCTCTTCGAATGCTTGAAAAGAGAAAAGAAAAAACGCCAGTGCATAACATGCAATAATATAAACAATAAAAGCAAAAAAGAGGCTTGCGTTGATAAACATTCCACCTTTTTTGTTTTCAATGTATTCTTTTAATCTATTGTATGACTCTTCTTTTATAACCACATTCTTTTCTATTAGTTTTTCACCACGATAGATAGTGTTTATAACGTTTGGAATTTTTTCAAGTTCAGACTTGATTCTTCTTTCTGTCTCTTCTTTATCGTATATAACATTCGCTTTTACATATGGAAACAACAATGAAGGAATTACCATTTCATATTCATAAGATTTCCCTTCCAAAGATTTCTCTAGAAAAGACGAAACATCAGTAAAGCCATCTTTGACGTTAAAAAGGATTAAATTAGAAAAATCCACTACCTCACTCTTATTATTATTTAAGTATATGATAGTCGCATCTTTCTTGCCATAAAGTTCTAATACTTCGTCGGTAACGTAGGTAACGCCACGTTTTAACAGCTCTTCAAACAGTATAACTGAAAAATTCAAAATGTCATAAGCATTGCTACTATTGTACAAAGCTGAAAGAGCTGCAGGATCAATTTCTACATTTTCTTTTTTAGCAATAGACGCAGATGCATAAGATGGATTATTTACATTTTCTATAAATCTTCGCTCGTCATTAACACTGTCCATTATATTTCGCAGTTTTGTTATAAAGAGCTCGTATGTCTTTTTTTGGCGCGCATCCTCTTCATCGTCTCGTACCATCACGGCGCCAAAGAAACGTTTCTTTGCATTCTTTTTTTGTGTTGTTGCAACCTCGTCTACATATTCTACATCTTCTGTAGCTATCACATCTTGAGTCGGAACCATATCAATTTTAAAGTCAGAGAGCTTAAGTTTTGAAAAAAACGCATATTCACTCATGCTTATATATGTAGAGACGCTTAGGAGAAGAAAGCTTATGATTATTGAAATATAGAGAAATCTTTTTTTATTGAACTCTTTTAAGAATGAGAGAAAGAGCTCAAGAAAGAATTTAGAAAAAGATAATTTTTTTTTATTCATAAAATAACATCAACGATACACACCGAGCACCGCTCTTTTTTTAGTCTAATAAATAAACACAAAATATTCTAGTAGGTAGCAAAAAAGGAAACAGGGCTTTCTCATTATAAAGATTAAGGAAAAAAGTCTTAACGCCGACTCTTAGGCTTATTTTTTTCTATTTCGTCTTGACATCTTCTATAAATTAGCTATTCTTTAAGTGTAAAACTTTTGAAAACATCAATGAAGCCCTCAGTTCTTTGAAGAAAGAACACACCTTACGTTAACTAACATAATATATTCTACTAACTAATGTGTCTACGCTCCTCTAGCTAGAGAAGCATTGTTACATTAGCTAATGTACAACCCCAAAACTGATCGGATTCGGGGGATAAGTCCGATCAGTTTTCACCCTAGAGACTGTAAAGTCTCGCATCCTGAAACTGATCAGTTTCACAGCCTGAATTCGATCAGGCAGCACCCCCGAATCTGAGAGGATGACTGGGCTTAGTATTGAAGAAATAGAAGAGCTAAAAACAAAAGTATAAGTCAAGTTGTAAATCGACTATTCATTAAGCGAAATTCCAAGAGTTAAAAGGCCGCGCATGTCTTCTTTTGTTTTTCTTTTTTTTGCAAGAAAATTGTATGTAACAAATCCAATTTTAAAACTAAATGTAGAAATGAACAATTTACCTTCACAAACTAAATTGAGAGAATCAATATTTTTTCCTGTAAGTCCTAAATTGAAAGAGACAATTTCTTTTATTCCCAGATTTTGAAAAATAGAATATCTCCATCCATCACTGCCATACGATGAGCCCAAAACACTTGCAAGAGAGTAATCATCAAAAATAAAAGACTTATTAAGACCTAAAAAAACTCCCCAGTTGTCAATTTTTTTTAAGTCTAAATTAATTGGGAGAGTAGCAGAGCCATATATCTTAAGCTCATAAGGTAAAAAGAAAGAGGCTTCGCTTGCAAATCGCAATATCTTATGTTTTTCAAACAACACATCGCTTGCAAGCGAGAGTGTCATTATTGCGTTTGAATATGAGGCGTAGGTCCAAATAGAATACCACTGAGGCTTTTTATAGCGATCGAGTGAATAGGTGTCTAAAGTTGAACCAAAGTTCAGCAACACCTCTTTTATTGTCACTTCAAAAGCGGTATGATACATAGCATCACTAATGTTTTTTATAGGAATGTTTAAGAAAAAATATCTATTTACCGCAAAAAAGCCTTCACCAAAAGAAATAGCGTCCTTTGCCAATACAAAGGAAAAAGTTTTTGCAAAAAGCGAAAGATTGAGTCTTCTAAAATATGGAAGCACTGTTATTTTGTCCATTTCAAGTTTTTTTTGGCTATATTCACTTGCAATAAAAAAACCAGGGGCTAAAACAAGACTTCCATTCTTAAACACGAAAGAATGTTGCAAAAAAAGAGTTGCATTACAAGAGGAAATAAAGTCGGGATAGTACGGATTTGCATTCTTTTCCAAAAAGATGAATTCACTCTCTATGTTACTTCCCACATCCAACGCACAAAGAAAGCTCCACCCGCCTGGCAAGACATATAAAAGGGAAAAAAAGAAAATAATGCGCTTTTTTTTGTATTTCACTTTTTAATGCTGTCTATTTGATAATGTGCGCCATCTGCTCAGTTAGTTGCTTGATTTTTGAAAACACAAAAAGAGACGTTGGCACAGAAACCTCCTGCACGCTCAATGTGTGCCACTCCATATGCTCCTCTCTCTTAAATGTTAGATTGTATATATCAATTTGAGAAAAAAGTGTAAAGCCATCAACATCGCCTTTATGATATACAAAACGTCGCACTTGGTTTTTTTTATTGTCGCATAGAGTAATCGAATAACTTTGCTCTTTTGCATCTTTCCATCCGCCCGCTTCAAAAAATATAAACTTATAGGCAGACTTACCACTTACTTTTTCTAGCACAATATGCAAATCATCGCACTCAATTATTTTATATTCATTTTGAAAATCAATTTTTAATATATCTTGAATTTCATGTTCTTCCACTTTATAAGAGCCAGAAATTTTTAGTGGAGTTTTCAACTTGTTTGTATAAAGCCAATAACCTTGAGGAGAGGCAAAAAAATATTGCATTTTATTTTTGGCAGTCTTTATTTGCACACATTGCCCATTTTTATGAAACAAACAATATACATAGTCCTTGGCTTTTTCTGTGTTTTCGTCTTTATACTTTATAATTTCTTGTCTTACTAATAAGGGCTCTTCAATTTGTGTGTATAAAGCATTCAATTTTAGAAATTCCATATACTGAGCATAAGAGGAAAAACTCTCACGCTCCAAGCTCGCCCCTTTGCTCTCTATTTGTTCGCAATGCGCCCCCAATGCAATAAGTGCAAAACTAAACATAAATAATAAAAACCTCATCTTCATAAAATCCCCCTCATATTTAAGTGAATAAAATCCAAACAACTTATCGCAAAAAGTCCATCCTTTTTGCATATTCCTAAAAATTTAAGAGGAGCTATAATGCATAAGATGGTGGGCTTGGAGTCTTGCAATTGTATATATTGGATAGCATATGGCACAAAGACAGGTAAAGACTATATAAACTTGAGTAGAAAATACAGAATGAGGTGTAATAAAAAAGTGCAAACCATAGCTCATGTTTGAGCCTGGAGGATTCATAGTGATATTAAAAAAATCTGTAAAAAAATTGCCAAAATGTGCAAAAGCCACTCCCAAAAACACAGCAAAAAAAGCAATAATCAACACTTCCAAAACCAAAGAGATGATGAGTGCACTTTTTCCCAATCCTATCGCCTCCATAGTTCCAAACTCTCCAATTCTTTCCATAAAGCTTGCCGAAATACTTTGCGTAAGCGAGACAAAAACTAATATGCAAAGAATTGTGCTTACTGCAAAAAACATCACATTAAACAAGCCAGACACTTGCGCCCACGAAGGATTTAGGCTTTTCCAGTCTCTCACCTCATAAGGTAAATTATTGTTCTCAAAATATTCTTCCATCACCTTTTGCACGCCTTCGACATACTTATCTCCATCAAGATACACTCTGATATAAGATGCCATGTCTTCTACTTCAAAATACTCCAAAAGAGCAGAACGAGATGCAACCAAAAAACCTGCATCGTTTTGAGTTGAGCCCGTGTTTATATTTCCACACACTTCAAAACTTCCTGTGCTAATCTCCGATTGCAAAAAGCTTGTCATAAGGCTTACTTGAGGCTCATCTTCTAGTTTTAGATTTAGCTTTTCAAAAAGCTCCTCTCCCAAAACAATCGATGTATCGTCTGCAAAAACAGGCTCTCCTTTTGTAGCTCCCAAGGAAAAAGGCTCATCATATGCCTGCCCCCAAAATATGGTAGAAACTTCGTCTGTACCAATCATTCCCTGAAAATTCAACACTGCATCTTGCGACTTTAGGTGAGAAAGACCACCCACATATTCATTCAAAAAAATAATTTCATCTTTGTCTAAAAAACTATTTTCTACAGTCTTTGCATCCCAAAAACCTTTTTTTGCAATTTCTATATGTCCCGAAGCTTGTATAAAACCTATGGCCATTCCGCGCTCAAAATATTCTACCAAACCTCTAGAGAGTAAAATTGTGGCAGTCGCCACAGCTACTAATGCCACAGAAAGAAAAGAGCGCTTTTTATGAAAAAAGATATTCTCCCATGCAGTTTTTAATAAAAACATAAAATCTCCTTAAAGTAGTCTTCCTTCTTGCATTTCGTATTTTGCATCTACATAGTCTTTTATAATTGGGTCGTGAGAAACAAAAATGCCCACACCATTATTTTCTTTTATATATTTTTTTAGATATGCATATACTCGGTGTGAGTTTTCTATATCTAGCGAGGCGGTAGCTTCGTCTGCAATTATATACTTTGGATTGGTAGATAAAGAGCGCACAATAGATGCCCTCTGCTTCTCCCCACCCGACAGGCTATCTGGCATCTTATGAATTAGTTCTTTTATGCGAAAATATTCAAACAAAGGAGATAGCACCGCATCAATTTCTTTTTTTTTCTTCTTTTGCACTTTAAGGGGAAACGCCACATTTTCATAAACACTTTGAGCTTTTATAAGCTCAAAAAATTGAAAAATAAGACCACAGTTGTTTAGGCGAAAGAGAGAACGCTCTCCATTTTTCATGCTTGCAATGTCCACTCCATCCCAGTCTATCTTGCCACTATCAGATTTGTCTATGCCAGAAATCATATTCAAAAGTGTAGACTTCCCGGCTCCAGAATTGCCATAAATCCACACTAGATTGCCAGAAGGCACAGAAAAAGAAATATTGCAATTTACTTGAATTTTTGATTTATTTACAACATAACTTTTGAATAAGTTTGCTACATTAAGTCCACTCATAATATTCACCAAAAAATTATTTTTGCTCCCTATTTTTCAAAAAACACTTTTCCTTTTTCTGAATTGAGTTTTTGAATATATTTTGTGAAAGTTTCAGGCGAAACCAGAGCGGAGGCACTCTTTAAATCTGCGCTACATTCTTTTGTGTGCCCCATCTTAAAATGCACTTGACTGCGAAAAACCAAAGCTAGATATCGCTCGCTATCGTTTTTTGCACAAGAGAAGGCGGAATTTAAGCTTTTAAGTGCCCCATCATAGCTGCCCCCAGCGATGACGGGCGCAAAAAATAGCCACAAAGCCTGCGAGATATAGGCGGGAGAGAGTGTGCCATCTTTTTTTAGTGCATCGGCAACACACTTTTTCGCTTCTGTAGATTCGCTATATACGCTAATCCACGAAGCATAGCTTAGCAATCGATTTTTTAAGTCGCCAAAAGATAGCAAAAACCACTTGCCAACATTCTCTCTTTTTTTCTTTTCAATATATTTTAGAGATGCCACCTCTCTTTCTTTCAACATTTTATATATTTGTTTTTCTGATTTTGCACCTTTCATAAGATTTGCTTTTTCTATAGCAACAAAGTTTTGCACTGCAAGCCTATCTTCTTCATTTAAGTCCATGTCTGAAAAATGAGAATCCCATTCTTTGAATATAGACTCTTCATTTTCTGCACCCGCACTATTATATAGTTTCACCTTAAAGATAAAAAACTCTTCATAAACATCTGCTAGAAGTAGTGATGTAATAATTGAAAAGAAAAACAAAATAAATAGTTTTTTCATAAATTAACACCTCCTTAAAACACTGTAAGCCATAAATCTAATTTGAATGTATATAAGAAAATAGTATATAAGAAAATAGTAAATTGATTTTTTTTGAAACGAAATATATAATCCATAAATTAGGGAATAAGCGGAGCATACGATACTTATGGATGATATAAAAAAAATAATACAAAAACAAGGACTGGTTAAAGTTTCTAAAGAAAAAGACAGTCCATATAGAAAAGTGGCAAAATTTTTGTTTCTTATAGGCAGTAATGAAGCCAGCAAAGTTATAAAAACATTAGATGGGGAGCAAGTTGATAAAATAGTAAAAGAGCTCCTTACTATTCAAAGAATAGACAAAGATGAAGCAGAGGCAATATTAAAAGAATTTTCGCATTTATACGATTCTTCTAAATTTAGCTTTGGTGGAAAAGATGTGGCGACCTCAATGCTAGAAAAAGCTTTTGGAAGCGAGAGAGCGAAGCAAATAATAGATTCCAGCATTTCTGAAAAAAAAACGCCTAATTTTGACTATCTTAAAGGAATAGATGCTAAGAATCTTTCCCTTTTGTTGGCTGGAGAGTTGCCTTCAACCCAAGCCCTCATTCTCTCCCAACTTCCTGCAAAACAAGTTGCAGAGTATATTAGTGCAAGCGATGAAAAAAAAGAAATTATAAAAGCTATGCTAAACATAAAGAGTATAAGTAGTGAAATTCTTTTTGAAGTTAGCGAGGCGATGAAGCGAAAAATGAGCAAGATTAAAACAGAAGAGCTTCCTATAGACGGCAAGGCTTCTCTATTAAATATTCTTCGTACCCTAGATTACAAAAAAGGAGAGGAGCTACTCGAAACAATAGAAGTTGAAGACGAGGCGCTTGCAAAAGAGCTGAAAGACGGGCTTTTAACTCTAGAAGATGTTTTGAGCATTCCAGACTTTCAAATGCAGAAATTTCTCTTTGCCTTTGACGATGATTTCTTGATGCGTCTAATTCATGCAAAAAACGATGCCTTTAGGAGAAAAATCCTTTCCAATCTTTCTGAAGGGCGTGCAAATAGAGTGGAAGAAGAAGAGAGACTTCAAGATTTTTTCTTAAAAAAAGATGTTAGAGATGCAACAAATACTTTTATGCAAAAATTGCTAGAAGCGAATGCAAAAGGAGATGTGGAAGTAATTCGTGGAGAGAAGGGGGAGTGGGTCTAAAGAAGGGCAAAACAACATTAAGTAAATGTTTTTCAAAGTGTACTTAAAACACTGTGTAGGGAACAATCTCTTTGATATTTAAATAAAGCTCCACCTCTGCCTTAAAAAGCCCAGAAGAAATACTTAAATGCGGACTATTCTTTATTAAAAGCTCCCCCTTTATTTCTTTGGGTTTGTTTTTTAGATTCTTTTTTGCATAAGATAAAAGTGCGTTTTTTATTGCGCTGTTATATGCCTCCTTCACTCCTTCCATCTCATCCTTTCGCCAACCTTCTCCCTTTCCCTTTATGATTTTATATTTTAAGGCATTCCAGCTAGAGTGTCGCTCAATTTCAGTCTCGGAAAGTGGATATTCTGCCCAACAATAAACAAAAGGATATTTTATTCTAATCTCTTTTATTTTTATATTTTCTTTCTCTAAGTCTTTCCCTTTCAATGATTCAAGGATGAAGGTCTCGCTCACTTTCCTAATATTGTCAGCTGGAGTATAACTAAAACGCCAGCCATAGCTCATGCCTGAAAGTAAAAGGTTGGCAGTCTCTTCTAGAGCCTCTTTTGCAGGAATAAAAGGAGCTCCCTCTCCGTCTCTCATAGTGCCCGGCTGTCCTTCCAAAAAAGCCCACACGGGAAGTCTTACAATTCTAGCCTCGCTTTCGCTATTGCCAGAATAATATTCGCCATATAGAGGCAGAGAGAAAACAATGATAAGTATGCTAATTCTTTTTCTAAAACTCATATTTTAAAAACTTAACACTCCTAATAACAAATACCAAACTGTCTAGCTGACTAAATAAAACATAATTCAACTAAAAAATAAATACAATTTCTAATGCAAAGGCAAAAATTAGCCGTACTCTTAGGATAGTAGTTATATTCCCAAAGTAAGATATCGGCTTTTTTTAATAAATAAAAAGTGAGACTTTTTAAAAACTTACAGTTTCTTATTAAAGAATGGGCAGGAAAAGATAGGGGGAGAAAAATGAATAAATATGAAGTGCTTTCAAAACTATCTCATGACGGAATCGTGGCTGTTATTAGAATTTCTAATACTGATATTCTATATCCTACAATAGAGGCAATTAAGAGAGGGGGAATTAGGGCAATAGAGGTAACTTGCACAGTGCCAAATGCAGATTTAATTATAAAAGAATTGTCTAAAGACGGTGGGCTTTTGGTGGGGGCGGGCACTGTTTTAGACGAAGTAAGCGCAAGACTTTGCATTATGAGGGGAGCCTCTTTTATAGTATCCCCCCAATTTTCTGCTTCTGTTGCCAAAATGTGCAACTTATATGGAGTGCCATATATTCCGGGCGTTGCCACGTCTTTTGAAATATGCCAAGCACTAGAGTTGGGCTCATCTCTTCTAAAAGTTTTTCCTGCTTCCACTTTGCCCCCCAGCATTATAAAAGATTTTTTAGGTCCATTCCCCAATTGCTCTTTTATGCCAACAGGTGGCATAGACTTGGAGAACATAGAGGAGTGGATTAGAGGAGGAGCGAGCGTGGTTGGCGTTGGGGGAGTGCTAACAAAAGGCGCCAAAGTCGGCGACTATGCTTTGGTTGAAGAGACTGCAAAAAAGTTTGTTCAAAAAATTGAAAAAGCACGACAATAAACCCCAAACAAGTGAGGGATTAAAGCAATATAGACGAATTATGTAGTCGGAGTCTCCGTTATTTTTTTATAAAAGTCTACTATTGAGCGTCCATATTTCTTTTCTTCTATTTTTTCTAGGTTGGATATCTTTGTACTTACCTTTTCTCTAGGTCTATGCATCAATATTATAGTGCCTACTTTGCTTGTGTTGGATGTGGCAATACTCTCCAAAAGTTGTGTATGAAACTCATAGGGAAAAGGCGGATCTATATATATAAAATCAAAGGCAGTTTTATTACGTTTTATAAAAAGCTCGCAAGCCATCCTCTTGCACTCTATATGTGTACTAGAGATAGAAACATTTTCTAAAATTGTCCCAAATTTTCCTGCATCTTTTTCTACCAATGTAATTGAGGAGGCTCCTCTAGATGCTGCCTCTAGTGCACAAATGCCAGAACCACTAAAAAGATCCAAAAAGGAGGAGCCCGAAAGTCCCGCTCCTTCCAATATAGAAAAAATAGAAAGACGCATTCTGTCCATTGCGGGTCTAATTGTGCCCTTCGGACATTTTATAATCCTGTTTTTTAACGTGCCAGAAGTAATTCTCATATAAGCCTAAAACTAAATTGTCATAATTACCAAAGAAAACAAACTAGAGACTACTGATGCTTAAAAGCTCCGTAAGCTCGTTTGTAGAGACCATTTCTTGTTGTGCAAGCGCAGACTCATTTCTCTCTATATGCTCTTCTAGTTTAGAAAGCATTGCCTTTTGTTCTTTAGTAACTGAAAGAAGTTCACTCCAGTTGTCTTTTACATAGCCTTTTGACATATTTTCTTGTAGTAACACATGGCTCAAAAGTTCCAAATATTTTGCTATACAAAAATGTAGACACTGCAAAATATCAACAAAATTTGGCAGGCTTTTTTGTTTTTGTATTTCAGAAAACAATTTTTTTATCGCCTTATCAAAAAAGACTAAATCTAAAATAATTTTTTCTCCAAATAAAGCGGTATCCAACTCAAGTTTTAGACCATTGTTAACTGTGTCAATTTGTCGCAATAATATATATATATTATCTTGAAAACAAATATTATATAGCATGTAGACGACTCTCCCTAAAAAAGTGCGCAAGAAAGCACTCTGTTGATAAACCAACCTTCCCGCGCCTCTAGGGTCGGCATTATATGTCCTTTTCTTTAATTTATATCTTAAACTTATCCAACTCATTCATAAGAGAGGATGTTATCTTTTTGTTTTTTTCAGTGATAGCGACTACTCTTTCAACCGAAAAATTAATTTCTTGAGTGCTTGCCGACATTTCTTGCATACTATCTTTAATTGTGTTAGACATACTATCAAGGCTTGCCATCTCTTTAGAGACACTATTACTATCCCTCAACATTTCAGAGGAAATCTCTGCCACTTTATGGGTAATTCCATCTATTGTGTCTATAGAATTTAGTATATACGCATTTCCTTCTTCTTGTTTTGACATTGCCTCCATCACATTTTTTTCTTCTGCGCGTGTGCTTTGTGCCAAAATAGTTATGGCTTCAAACTGCTCCTCTGCCCTCTTTGCAGATTCCGAAACATATCCAATATTGGTTTTTAGCTCTTTTAATATTTTGCTAATCTTCTCTCCGTGTCCGCTAGAGTCTTCTGCCAATTTTCTGATCTCTCCTGCTACAACTGCAAACCCCCTTCCTGCCTCTCCTGCATGTGCTGCCTCAATACCTGCATTCATAGCAAGAAGATTTGTCTGCGCTGCAATATTTTGAATAACTGCACTTGTCTCTAGGAGAATGTTAGAACTTTCTTGAACAGCATCGCTTAAGGTTACGGTTTTGGCAATGAGAGACTTACCATTGGCTGTTGCCTGGTTTAACTCTTCTAGTGCATTTAAGTTTTGAGATATTGTGCCAAGCACTGTTTTTATGTTTCCAACCATGTTTTTGATATATACAGTAGAAGAGTCTACTGTTTTTGTTTGAGCTTCTACATGCTCATCTAGCGCGTTTATCATGCTCATCATAGACTGCAACGAGCCACTTATATTTTTCACGCTTTCTGTTCGCATTTCGATACGTTCCTTCACTCTTTCAATGCCATCTGTCATGTTTTTTACAGTGAGCGATGTCTCTTCCATATTTTGTTCCAATTCTTTTCCTGTGCTATCAATATCTTTTGCAGTGAAACTTACAGCCCTTATGGAATTTCCAATTCGCTCCATAGTCTTGTTAAAATAGTGGGAGAGGAGAGATAGCTCATCTGATCCTTTAACCTCCAATCTCGAGTTTAAATTTCCATCTCCTTCTGCAATGTCTTTCAATAATAGCGTGGTATTGACCACAGGTTGAACCAAAATGCGATTGATTAAAAAAACAATAAGACCAAATACCAAAAAGACTAGAGTGGCTTCGATCGCATAAAAGATTTTCAATCTTAAAAGCTGAGCATTAAACTTTGTTTCAGAAACCAAGACAATGGCTCCAAAATCTACGATGGAGCTATTTATAGCCTTAGAGTTTAAGTGATAGTTTGTTCCATCTATTACTTCTAAAGAATCAATAGTTTTGGTATATTCCCAATTTTTTAGGCTTTCGATGTTCAAGTCCGAAACCGGAATAAAAAAATCTTTTTCTCTAACAGTGTTTACTATAATTTTACCAGTTCTATCGGTGAGTATAAGCTTAAATTCTTCTTCTTCTTTTTGAAAATAGGACGAGAGACGGTCTAAATCTATATCAAATGTGGCAACGCCCTTAAATGCTCCAGATGTGTCTGTAATGCCTTCTACAATCGTCATTACAGTCTGACCATTAGATGTTTGATATGCGTCTAGAGATTTAACAGTGTTTGGAGAGCCTTTTCCTAATTTATACCAATCTCTACTTCTCGAGTCATATCCGTCTTTTCTATCTATTGGGGGATAGTGCACGTAGCCACCGTTGTGCTCTGTGGCAAATGCAATGCCTAAAAAAATGGGATTTTCTTTTTGAAACTGCTCACAAAGCCTCATTACAGATTCTTCGTAGCTACCCGGAACCACCTCCATTTTAGACTTGCCCAAGGGAGTTTTTCTGTCTTTATAGGAC
>CAUTVN010000030.1:0-12761 GCA_963541705.1 uncultured Treponema sp. | reverse complement strand
AGCGGGCGATGATGACTATAACAAAACCCAATATATTTTGTCAAGCACTTTTTCAAAAAAAATTAAAAAAGTTTTTCTTTTTTATGTTCATACAAATTTCTAAAATATCTATTGTCAAAATTAATCCCTCGATATGTTTTTCATATTGAATGTTTTTACGGCATACTTGATGCGATTGATGTTTTCGTATTTTCCTTCCATTGATTAAGATTATGTATTGAGTTTCTATATCTCACTTCTAAGACCTAGGAAGTTTAGTTCTCTGTGTTCTCATATTTCTTAGTGATCGAAAATATATTTCCCTCATCAAATAATCTAGATATTACTATTTCTCTCCTCCAATGCTCTTCTGGTAATCCGAACGGCACCTGCACTATGGATACGAACAACAGGATGTATATCATTATCTGCAAACCATTGCAATTTCTCTAAATATGGCATAATCAAATTCTTATCCGCTCTACCTATTCTTCCCAGTGCATTTACAGAACGCTCTCTTAATTTATGAGAATCGGCATTTAGATAGCTTGCAATACCCGCAACACATTTTTTTACTTTTACAGGATAATTTAACCCCATTTCTCCAAGGAGCCATAAGACCTTTGCTTTTACAGCAACAGAATTTTCTTCACTCAGCTCTTAAATGTCACATCATCAATAACTTTTCCCAATTTTCCTTAATTTCTTTAACACCTCTTTCTAATTTGGTATATTTTCCATTTCAAAATTGACTCTTCTCTAAAATCAGTTCAAAAAAGTCACAAAAACCAATAAACCCTTATTCCACTTTATTTTCTTCAACAATCAAATCGCTTTTCTTAAGCTTTTTTGTCAGTCTCATCCGCTTTCAATGCTTCAAGATTTCCCTCATTGGCAATAATTGCTTCAAATTCATCATTTTCGATTGTCTCTTTTTCTAATAGTGTCTCTGCAATGTAATGCACCAACTTTTCTTTTTGTTTTAGTAGATTTAGCGTATTTTGATAACGTTCTGCAATTATAGTCGCAACCTCCTCATCTATATACTGCTGAGTGGTTTCTGCATACTCTCTAACAAGTTGTGGTTCAACATTTCCGGCGTAGCCAGCCCCCCTCCTATTAAGAGCCACATTCTTAAATTTCTTGCTCATCCCATAGTCAGTAATTATACTACGTGCAATTTCCGTCGCTCTAGCCAAATCGTTTGCAGCTCCCGTAGAGACCATCCCAAAATTCAGCTCTTCACTAGCCCTACCCCCAAGCAAAACATCAATTTCAGCCAACAACTGTTTTTCAGTAACAATATGCTTATCATCTTCTGGAATATGAAAAGTATAGCCCAAAGTACCAGTCCCTCTAGGAACAATTGTTACTTTATGTACTTTGTCTGCACCTTCCGTAAAAGTGCCAACAACAGCATGACCTGTTTCATGGTAAGCTATAATTTTTTTCTCTTCCTCTCTTATAACACGAGTTTTCTTTTGCAATCCTATCATTGTCTTTTCGACTGCTTCGTCCAAATCAGTTTTTGTAACACGTTCTCGCTTGGAACGTACTGCCAAAAGAGCCGCTTCATTTATTATATTCGCCAAATCTGCACCAGAACAACCACTTGTAATCTTCGCAATTGCCGAAAGATCAGCACTTTCATCAAACTTCACGTTTTTGGCATGTATTTCAAGAATAGCCTCGCGCCCTTTTAGATCTGGCTTATCCACAACCACTTGTCTATCAAAGCGACCTGGTCTTAAAAGCGCAGGGTCCAAAACATCCGGACGATTAGTTGCCGCAAGCAAAATGAGTCCCGTTGTGCTATCAAAACCATCCATCTCAACAAGAAGTTGGTTGAGAGTCTGCTCTCTCTCATCATTAGAGTTGGTTGAATTAAGTCTTGATTTTCCTATAGCATCCAATTCGTCTATAAAAACAATGCATGGAGCTTTTGCTCTTGCCTGCTTAAAAAGATCTCTAACACGAGAGGCACCAACACCAACAAACATTTCAACAAAATCCGAACCACTAATTCTAAAGAATGCCACACCAGCCTCTCCTGCCACAGCGCGAGCCAGCAGTGTTTTTCCAGTTCCGGGCGAGCCTACAAGCAAAACGCCACGAGGGATCTTACCTCCAATGTCCGTATATCTCTTTGGAAATTTCAAGAAATCAACCACTTCTTCCAACTCTTCTTTAGCTTCATCCACTCCAGCCACATCCTTAAAACGAGTTTCTACCTTCCCCTCTTCCACTGCAATATTTTTGGTCTGACCAGGATTAAAAATGCTTCCTCCAATTCCTCCACTGAGATTCTTTGTTAAACTTCGCATCAAAAAACGCCAAGCCAAAAATATTAAAGCAAATGGCAAAATCCACTGAAGCAAAATATCTATAATATAACTTTTTTCTTTTGGTCTTAGAGAATAAATTACTTTCTTCTCATTTAAAAGCTGAATAAAATCGTCTGTAAAAATACCTACAGTTTCATAATATTCTTCTCCATCTTTTGGGTTTAACATTCCTAAAAAACCGTCAACTCTGTTTTTGCCATTTTCCGATTTTTTTGTTTTATACCCTCTAAAATAGATAGAATCCATTTCAACTCTTTTAATTTCGCCCGAAATGATACGTTCTCTAAATTCAGAAAAAGATTTTAAGTCTCTACTGTTTTGCAAAAACACATTCATCACAATAAAGAAAAAAAACAAAATCCCCACCAACAAAATCAGCATTGGAGTCTTAGACTTTTTAGGTTGTTTTTTATCTGAATTTGTCTCTTCCATCCCTTCGTTATGGAAAGGGAAAGGGGCATCATTTTTATCTTTTTCGTCATCTCTATCGCTCATAAACACTCCGATAATCCATATTTGTTAATAAAATTCAATCTTTTCATACAACAAAAACAATAGACTGCGCTACCATGAAAAAACTATCTAAACTATAACGTATAAATACTACAAAAAAACATAGAAAAAGTCGATAGACAATTCATTTTTATTGAAACATTGGGTCTATCTAACAATACGCTAGACATAATAAAGGATTAAGTTTTAAGATATACCCCTTAAAAGAAGATGAAACACTTTTAAGAAAAATCGAACATAATTATGAGGTTTTTATGCAAAACAACATTTTAGACAAAGAAGGTAGTTCAAGTCTTTTGCCTTGTATTTCGGGGCTTTTTGTTGGAATATTGCTTCTTTCCAATATTCTTTCTTCCAAGATGGTAAGTATCGCAGGCTTTTCATTCGATGGTGGCACGTTGCTTTTTCCGCTTTCTTACATTTTTGGTGATGTGCTAACTGAAGTATATGGATATAAAGCCTCGCGCAAAGTGATATGGACGGGCTTTATAATGCTGTGCATTATGTCTGCAAACATATATTTTGTTAGCATTCTGCCCTCCCACCCCGAATGGGGCTATCAAAATGCTTTCGATAATATTTTGCTACAAATGCCCCGCCTCGCCATTGCAAGCCTTGTCGGCTATTTTTTAGGTGAATATAGCAATTCTGTAATTCTATCGAAAATGAAAGTTCTAACCAAAGGTCGCCACCTATGGATGCGAACCATTGGCTCCACTTTAGTAGGAGAATTACTAGATAGCGTAGCTTTCGTCCTAATAGCATTTCTGGGTCTTTTCGATGTTACTACATTAATAAACGTGATGTTTTCAAACTATTTATTCAAAACAATAATAGAAATAATATTTACGCCAATCACATACAAAGTCATCTCGTTTGTAAAAGAAAAAGAAAACATGGATGCATACGACTACGGAGTTAAGTACAATCCAATTTTTGGAAGCTAGATTACAAGGCAAATAAATACTTTAAGATAATTGAGTTGTTGTACTGCAATAACTCAATTATACTAGCGTAGATTTAAGCATTCAAAAAATAATTGAACACTATAAAAAAAGAAGGAGCTGCAAAAAGAAGCGAGTCCATGCTGTCAAGAATGCCTCCCCGTCCCAAAATAATCCACCCAGAATCTTTAACTTCGCAACTTCGCTTAATCATCGACTCAACCAAATCTCCTGCAATTGCTGCAGTAGTAGTGCAAAGAGTAACAATCAACATTTGCCAAAGAGTCAAGCTCTTCATTTGGAAAAAATAGTAACACACTATCGTAATAAAAATTGCTCCCAAATATCCGCCAATAAAACCTGCAATACTCTTATTTGGACTAACCAAAAACACGCCTCGATTATTTTTGCCTAAAAACTTGCCAAATAGCCACGAAGCAGAATCACAAAAAAACACAATTAATAAGAAAAGACTAACAGAATAACGTGGATTCGGAAGACTTATTAGACGAGAAAAGAAAATAGAAAAAAACCAAGGATATGTAAGGATAAAAATACTTGCTGAAAGCCGAGATAACACCTTATCAAATTCGCCCTTAAAAGATAGAACAAACTCTTTTAAGAAAAGGACAAAAAAAGCAAAAAGATATAGTGCAATTATATTACCCCATGAGGCTTTTCCGAGATTCATTAAATATCCCGCAACAATAATAGAAGAGCCCAAAATAGAAATTAAAAATGGAGAAGAGTTTGTTTCAAACTTCTTTGAAAAAAGACTATTCATTTCAATAGTCGCAAAAATGCTAGTAAGAGCAATTTCAATATGAAACGCTAAAAAATTATAATAAGGCAGACACAATACAGGAAGAACAATCGTCGGCACCCCAATAACAAACATAATTAAGCGATGCAAAGTTTTCTTGCTCATTTTTCGCGTCCAAATCTCCTATTGCGCATTTCATACTCTCTTAGGGCAATTTCTAAATCTTCTATATTCCAGTCTGGCCAATATTTATCAGAAAAATATAATTCAGAATATGCTATCTGCCACAGCAAAAAATTGCTAATCCTCATCTCCTTGCCAGTTCGAATAAGAAAATCTACATCAGGCAAACATTGTGTATCCAAAGCAGAGGCAAGGTCTTTTTCACTCACCTCTTTTTTCTCTTCTCTTAACAATCTATTAACCGCCCTCACAATTTCATCATGAGCGCCATAGTTAATTGCAAGCGCCACAGACGTACCCGTATTTTCTTTTGTTTTTTCGCAAGTTTCTTCTATCGTCGCTTGCACGTCGGCGGGCAAACCTGAAAGATTACCTATATGCAAGACACGAATATTATTTTTTTCATAAAATCCTAAATCGCTACTCAAATGTTTTTTCAAGAGGTTCATTAAAAAATCAACCTCTTCAAAAGAACGATTCACATTCTCAGTCGAAAAAACATATAGGCTAACAAAGGGGATGCCAAGCTTTGAACAATGAGCCACAATTTCTTTAGAAGTTTTCACACCTTCTCTATGCCCCATCATACGAGGCAAGCCGCGCTCTTTTGCCCATCTTCCGTTGCCGTCCATAATTATGGCTATATGCTGTGGCAAGCTCATCAATCTTCCAATATTTCTTTTTCTTTTGCTTCGAACACTTTTGCGACTTCTAGAGTATAAGTATCAGTCAACTTTTGAAAATCTGCTTCTATGCTCTTCAATTCGTCTTCTGTAATCTCACCCTTCTTTTGCTTTTTTTTCATCTCGTCAATGCCATCTCGTCTCAAGTTTCTAAGTGCAACTTTAGACTGCTCTGCCTTACTCTTTGCATCTTTTGCCAACGCCTTGCGCCTATCGCTTGTTAGTGGCGGAATGGCAATGCGTATAATCTTCCCATCGTTTGTAGGATTTACAGAAAGCTCAGACTTCAAAACTGCTTTTTCAATTTCCACCAAAAGTGCCTTGTCCCATGGTTGAATAACCACAAGACGAGCCTCCGGCACAGAAATAGAGGCAACTTCTTTTAGTGGCGTAGGATTTCCGTACGCGTCCACTTTAATTTTTTCAAATAATTGTGGAGACGCTCTGCCCGTGCGAAGGAGCGCGAATTCATCCTTTAGCGCCTGCACTGTTCTCTTCATCTTCTCTTCATATACTTTGCAATTCTCATTCATATCAATTCACTCATTTTTTATAGACGAGTCGTCGCAAAAGCAACAACCCATCTAAATATAAAACAAAATTATTTTTTCATTCCTAATTGCCACAAAACAACCTTAGAAAGTTCTAGCGTAGCTCCTGCCTTTTTGCCAACCTCTGCCATTTTTGCCTTCACAGAAACTTTATCGTCTTTTACAAACATCTGTTCCAAAAAGCAAACCTCAGCCAAATGCTTATTCACCTTTCCTTTTACGATGCCTTCTTTAACTTTCTCCGGCTTGTCTAGACTCGCAACTTGCGCTTTAAAAATCTCTGTTTGGTCTTGCAAATATGCGCTATCTACATCTTCAACTCTAACATATGGAGGCAGAAAGGCTGCAACGTGGAGGCAACAATCGAACGCAAATTGCCTAACTTCTTCGCTTTTCCAAGCCTCGCTTTTATCTGCCTTCAATATGATAGCGACACCAGTTTTTTTATCAAAGTGGATATAGTGAGCAATATACTCACCCTCGCCAGCTTTTAACAAGGTGATACGTGAAAGAGCCATATTTTCCCTAACTCTAGTAGCAAGGTCTAGCATTTTCGCATTCAACTCTTCTGTGATTTCGCCTATTCCCTTCTCCAAAGCTTCTTTCGCAATGTCGTTTCCTACAGCAATAAAATCTGCATTTTTTGCAACAAAGTCTGTCTCGCAAGTCATCTCTATCATCACGAGTTGCTTCTCATCCCCTGTTGCCAAAATAATACCTTCTGAAGTAGGTCTGTCAGCTCTTTTCTCAACAGCCGCCAAACCTTTTTCTTTTAGATATTTTTCCGCCTCTTTTGCGTCTCCATTGCAATGCTGAAGTGCTTTTTTACACTCCATCATCCCAGCCCCAGTCTTTTCTCTTAATTCTTTAACGTCTGATGCTTTAATTTCCATAAAACTCCCCACCCCCTAAATTAATCTTTTCCATAGAGTTCTTCGTCGCTTATTAGAGAGTTTTCGTCTTCGTCAGAGCTTTCTCTAATCCCTTCGTTTTCTTTTGGAGTATAATTTTGATAGTCTGTAATTTCTTCTTCTCTGTCTTGATATGGGTTCATGCTAGAATCGACGCCTTCGTCCTCTTGCAAATCTTCTATAATCTTAAGTCCGTGCTCGTTGTCCGCCTCGAGTACAGCATTTGCGATTATAGAAGTAAACAAAGAAATTGCCCTGATTGCATCGTCGTTGCCGGGAATTGGATAGTCTATACCTTCTGGATTACAATTTGTGTCTACCACTGCAATAATGGGGATGCCAAGTTGCTGAGCTTCGCGAATAGCAATAAGCTCCTTGCGAGTGTCTATGATAAAAATAGCACCCGGCAACTCTTTCATCTCTTTTATTCCGCCCAAGTTTTTTTCCAATTTCGTTTTTTCTTTTTGAAGAGTAGCCACTTCCTTCTTTGTAAGATTTTCAAAAGTGCCGTCTATTTCCATCTTCTCGATTTTTTTAAGTCTTGAAAGACTTTTCTTGATTGTTGAAAAGTTTGTTAGCATTCCCCCAAGCCAGCGATTGTTTACATAGAACATACCGCATCTTTGTGCTTCTTTTTGCACTATAGCCTGAGCCTGCTTTTTTGTGCCAACAAATAGAATGCTTTTTCCGCTTGCCATTATCTTTCGCACGGCATCATAAGCGTCTCTAATTGCCACAACTGTTTTTTGCAAATCTATGATGTGTATACCATTGCGTTCTGCAAAGATATACTTTTTCATTCGAGGATCCCATCTCCTCACCTGATGTCCAAAGTGCACGCCAGATTCCAATAAGCTTTTCATTGTTACTACAGCCACACTCACTCTCCTTCCGAGCAAAAAAACGCCCGTCCCTTCACTATTTCTCTATAAAAACGCAAACAATGCCCAAAGTGCACAAGAGCTATGCACATCTGCACTACAAAACGCTTTAACAGTCTCAAACTTTTTTTCTAAAAGTTCTTGCAGAAAACATGCTCAAATGCACTCTTGCATTTTTATAGGAGATTTTTTATGAATCTTACTCTTTTATATAAAGACCAGTAGGTTATTCTGTCGTTCTATAACTGAACAAGATGCACATCTACATTCTATATTTTAATTTTAATTTTGTAAAGATAGTAAAAAACACTCAATGGGCGGGTACTTTCCCACACGCCCATTGAAAAAACAATCTCAGCCCTCTTTTTCTAATTTTCTTCAAAGTCTATGGTAACCGCACCATTACTGTCTTTTTTTCTAGCGTCAATCAACCAATAAAACTTTAAGCGTCCTTTATATCCTGCATTCGCTCCGTTCACACGCCAGTTTTTGATTTTTTGTGCATCTGAGATTTTCGTCGCTTCAAAAAGTAAGTAGCCTTCATGCTCTCCTTCTTTTACCCTTGTACCAGTAGAAAGAGTAGTGCTATTACTATCAACAGTCTTGCATTTAATTTTACTCTCATCAAACTTGACAATAACTTCTTCAGCATCTTTCGTCGTAAATGAGATTTTGATTTTTCCTTCGCTGTTTGCATCGCTTCTAGAAAAAACATCCTCAAAAGATGTCTGCCCGTAGGTATCATAGTGAGTTTCATTAATGGAATTATCATTAATAAGCCATTCTTTAATAATTTTTCCAGCTTCTATAGCCCCATCCTTAGGCTCAAATTCATATGTCTCACCCTCTTTAAGTGAACCTCCGCTAGATACTGAAATATAGTTATCACTGGAAACATACTGGTTGCATTTGATTTTATCCCCATCAAATTCCACGGTAAAAGTTTCCTGAACCTTGTCTCGATAAGAAATTACAATCGGATTAGCAGTCTTTGCATCTCTTTCCCTTACTCTATATGAAAAAGAATTGCCATTGAACCAGTCTTGACCATTCACAGCCCACTTATCCACCGCTCTTCCAGCTGCTAGAGTAGCAGTAAATTGGTAAACCTCACCTACCTTCACTTCGCTTCCGCTTTCAATCGCAACTCCTCTGTTGTTTTTGCATGTCATTTTATTTTTGTCAAACTGAAGTTTGATATGTTCGGGAACTTTTGGTCCAGACGGGTTCGACGGATCGTTCGGCGTGTTTTGGTTTCCATTTTCTGTTGTACCATTCCCGCCTTTGTTCCCTCCTTGCCCATTATTGCAAGCAAAAAAAGCCATTGTTGCAACAAACAAAATAGATGCAACTCCTAAATAAATCGTTTTTCTCATAACAACTCCTAAATATTTTGAACTTCCCCTTGCAGACAAGCCACAAGATTTAGGAGTCATTATACCACCCCCCCCGTCAAGACCCATTAGAGGATTATTTTTATAAATTTGTGTTGTTGTTTTCAAATTACTTAGTTAATAGTGTTACTGTACTAATCTTCCAGATATAAGACTTCTTCAGCTTTGTTATATATTTCGATTTTCTTTTCTATATCTACTCTTTCGACAAGCCAGCCCCTAAGTTGACACTGTTGAATAAAATCTTGAATTCGATTTATTCCATCTATGGCTTTTAATGTAATAACCAAACCAAATTTTAGATTGTTGGAATCTTCAATTCTCTTTTTCGTTTTAATGCTCAGTCCCCATAATCCATTTTCTCTTTTTGTTTTAGGTTTTTTATTGGTACCTTTTAGAGTTTGCATATTTTCTCTGATATGTTTTACATTATCCCATTTTCTATACAGTTTTCGTGCAGTACCTTCATACATCAATAATTTTATTGGCTCACTTTGATTATTATCATTAATAGTTTCTATTGTAATATTTCCTTTTTTATCTTTTTTTAATCTGCCAAAATGGATGTCCAGCTCTGAATTAGTATAGTCTACACCTTGATTTCTAAAACATTTTGGGAAGTAACATAGAGTAGCCTTTGCTACAAAAGGTTGCTTACCTTTGTCTTCAGGAATAGGAATATTATAATTATAAGTATCAAACTTTTCACAAATTCCTTGAATCATAAATTTTATTTCATCATCTGGACTTTTAACAATCTCTTCAATTTTTATTGGAACAACACCATATCCTATAAGTTCTGGATAATCTATCTTACCACTCCAACCTGTTGCAGAGTCAATTACTATAGCCTTTGCTAATTCTTTTGTAAAACCTAATATCTCTATAAGGTATGCTAGTTTTCTAGCTATCCATGGAGCTGCAAATGATGTTCCTGAAACAGAAACCACTCCAAAAGGAGAAACAGCTCGAATTTCTTTTTTTTCAGTACCTCCATAATAACATACATCAGGCTTATTAAAAAAAGAGAGCACTAAACCTTCTCTTGAATATTCTGCAGGTTTACCATCAAAATCAACAGAATTTACTACTAAAGAATTAATAGAATCTGCTGGAGGACCAATTTTTTTAACATTTGAGTTAATAGGTTTATTTGTTCCTGCAATAACAAATATAACATCATTTTCAGATTGTATTTTGTCTAAAATTGCAGCTTCTGGAGATATGAAATTATCACTAATTTCCATTGAAGAACCTAATGAGAGATTCCACACTTTTATATCTCTATTTGTCTCCACTACTTCTTTGATAGTTTTTATTACAGTAAAAGAGCTAAATCTTTTACCTGTTGCAACACCAAAATGCTTAACTTTAAACCGACCACAGCCGTCATCTAAAGAAGGGTTAATACTAGCACCATCAACAATAATAGAAGAAACCATTGTTCCGTGTTTATAATCATCTATATCATCTGATGTATCTCCAATTTTATTTTCAAATTCAACCCATTTTGAAAAATATACTTTCTCATCAAACAACGTGTCTATCACTCCAACAGTAGGCTCATTAGTGGGTAATGGTATTGAAAAATTAGGCTCTTCCACCTTAAAAGAATTACATTTTTCGAGAAGTGAAATATCACTTACAGCCATTGATATTAAATACGGCGCTTTTTCTTTTAATAATTTATATTGAATTGGACTAAGTAATATCGTAAGCTCATCAAGCTTTCTTCTAGTGTCTATAAAATCTATATTTAGCTGCTTCATTATATCACTAGTTTTAACACCTGTGTTATACAAACTTATAATTGCACTTTCATTTATTTCTGTAGAGCATTGTTCTATGCCAAATCTCTCTAAATAATAGGCATCAACTATTATATTAACGAATCTAGTTTTTGAGATTTTTACATTATTAAAAAAGTTTTTACTAGAATTAATTGTATTTAGCTCTCCATTTGTAATTGTGCTATTAAAATTCATTTTTACTATTTCAATTACAACTTCTAGGTTGTTTATTGCTTCAGTTAAAACATTATGATTTATACAGTGTGTTATAACATGTTTTTTATCTTGACTATATTTTACACCGACAACAGAATTATTATTTTTTTTAATGCCATTTTCTAATATTCCTTTTATCCTGTTGCTTTTGGCTACGATTCCAGTGTAATAAACAGTAATAAGAGGTGGAATATTTAAAGTTTCATTACGCCAAAAATAAAATATCTCAACTAATTGTTTTTTTAGAGATGTCAAGTGTTCAAGTGTTACATGTTGATTTTTAGGAATATTTGCAAAGCCAGGTTTTGTTTTAGAATCTCTATATTCTAAATTGCCTTTGAGATTTAGAATACTATTCATACTCCTTCTCCTTACTATTTTTTAATTCTCTTGAAACCTTGCTTTTAGAAACACTCGTTAAAATTTCAATTTCTCTTACAGTAAATCCTTTCTCTTGTAAAACTTTTAAATCATTCTCTGATTTCTTATATACTGACACGTATAGTCTTTTTAAATAATCATATTCGTTATCTGGAGAACTGAAGGCTAAAGATGTTTTTATAAGATTTTTTAATTCTCCAGGATATGGCATTACCTGCATTAAAGACATTATTTTTCTAAATAATCTTATGTTTTTAGCTGTATTTTTGAATTTCGGTATATAGTAGTTTAATATGATTTCTGCTATATCCATTAAATCTTTTTTTGAATATCTATTAAAATCTACTACTGAATCAAAACGTCTAATTAAAGCTTTATCAAAATATTTAAATAAATTGGTTGTTGCAATTAAAAGAATTTTTTCATTTAATTCATCTAAACCTTTTAATACTGCTGTTGTAGCTCTTCCCATTTCCCTAACGTCTTTTACATCAGTTCTATCTAAAGCTAAGGCATCTATCTCATCAAATAGAATAACTACTTTTTCTGGCGTACTTAAACTATTAATTTCATTAAACAAGTTTACAATATTTTTTCCCGTTTGCCCTAACTTGCTATCTACGATAAGAGAAAAATCTACAATAAATAATTTCCTATCTAGCAATCTTGCAACATGTTTAACTGTTTCTGTTTTTCCTGTACCTGGTGAGCCTTGAAATAAAAATTTATTGATTCCCACATCATGTCCTACAGCATTAATTATTCCAATAATATCATCTTTTATTACATCAGGAAGTGGTAAAGGTTCAGTATTCTCTTTTATTTTTTTTAAAAAAACTAATTCATTTTCATTAATTTGTGGAACAAAAACATTGGTGTTAGAAAGTAACATCATTATATACTCTGCTAGTTGATAATCTCCTACTTTGTCAAATTCATCGGCTATTTTGTATGCCTCATTTCTAAAGCTATAGTCGTTATTCTCAGCATAGTATTTTATCAAATTAATTATATTTGCTTTTTTCATTGTAGAACCTCCTGTTGATATCCTAATCTATTTAGGACAATTTTTCAATACTTGGGACAAATATAAGCATGTAGAAACATCAAGCAACAAAAACTCCTCTTCTACCTAAACTTACCAGATCTCCTTTTCCACTTTTTGTATTCGCTAAAATATATCGACAATCCATCTCTTTTGTGCTAAGATATCTGCCTATAATTATC